>JBDLRH010000036.1:0-11856 GCA_039800165.1 Pseudomonadota bacterium | reverse complement strand
CACGCGCTGTTCTTGCGTATCACGGACATCCGCCTCCTATACCGCGACGTCAACGACCTCCTGTCGCGCAACCAGCGGCTGAAGGTGTAGCCCAGGGCATCCTGCAGAACAGGCGGCGCAGCATCGGCGAATGGCTGCAGGGCATGTAGTCCAGCGGCGCCAGCGCAGCTGAGTCTGGCGCAGGCCAGCGCTTAAGCTACAGCGCTTTCTGCCGAATCTACGCCCGCAAGATCAGCGAGCGCCATTGCACACCCACAAAAGGAGGAACCCATGTCCGACCTCAACACCGATTTCGAAGCCGCCGTCGCCAACTCCAAGAAGCTCAGCGAGCGGCCCGACAACGCCACGCTGCTGAAGATCTATGGCCTGTACAAGCAGGCCACCGAGGGCGACAACGCCGCCAAGAAGCCCGGCTTTTCCGACCTGGTGGGCCGCGCCAAGTGGGACGCTTGGGCGGCGCTCAAGGGCGTGTCGGCCGATGACGCGAAGCGGCAGTACATCGAGCTGATCGAATCCCTCAGCTGAGCTGACGTGATCGGGGAACACCCCGCCCGCACTCAGGCCGCCAGCTCGGAGATCTCGATCAGGTTGAGATCGGGGTCGCGCACATAGACCGAGCGGATGCGGCTGGTGGCGCCGGTGCGCATCACCGGCCCCTCGACGATGGGCCAGGCTTCACGCTGCAGGTGCGCGATCACCTGCTCCAGCGGCACGCTGGCCAGGAAGCACAGGTCCAGCGCGCCGGGCACCGGCAGGTGCGCCTTGGGCTCGAATTCGCGGCCCTTCACATGCAGGTTGATCTTCTGGTTGCCGTACTTGAAGGCCTTGCGCTCCACCGGCGGTGTGCCGCCGATGAAGGTTTCGAGCTTCATGCCCATCACCCGCGTGTAGAAGTCCACGCAGGCGGCTTCGTTGGCGGTGGTCAGCACCAGGTGGTCAAGGTGGGAAATCACGGCGCGGTTCCTCCGGCAGGCATCACTTCTTCTTCGCCGCTGTCTTGCCGGCCTTGGCCGCGCCCTTTTCCAGCAGCGTGTCGAGGTTCTTCACGATCTCCGACTCGATGCGGTCCTTGAAGGCGCCCAGCAAAAAACCAAGCTTGGCGTGCAGTTCAAAGCGGTCACCGGTCACGCGCAGTTCGCAGCTGGCGCCCGATCGCTTGAAGCGCACGCAGTCTTCGGTGTCGCCTTCGTCGTATTCGCACTCCATGTCGAATTCGGACTCGGCCTGCTCGGCCCAGCGCCAGGCCACCTTGCGGGCGGCCGCCAAGCCCAGCTGATGCGGGCGTTCGATGCGGATGTCGGGCATGTCTCCTCCTTCAGTTCAACCTGGCCAATGCGGCCCGCCGCTCCTCGCGCGGCAGCCGTGACAGCGTGCGCGTTGCATCATAGAACCGCCGCCAGTCGCGCCCTTCGCGCTCGAACAGGGCTGCGAAGGCAGGCACCCATTCCTCGTAGGCGCCCTGGATCGCAAAGCTGGCGTTGCCGGCCTGCGCCACCCAGCCGTCATAACCCGCCCAGCCGCCCCAGCGTGCGCGCAGGGCGGTATACCCGGCCCGGAAGTCTGCGAGCGCCTGCGCCTTGGCGGCGCGCTGTGCGTCGGCATTGGCCGGTGTGGCAGTCGCTGCAGGGGCGGCTGTCGTGGCGTCTGCCGCCTCGCCATAGACCTGCCGCAGGCGGTCGCGCGTGCGAAGCGCCAGTGCGCGGAACTCGCGGCGGCGTGCATCGAAGGCTGCGTATTCGCTGCGCGCGGCATCGTTGGCGCGCTCGGCCAGCCAGCGCTGCGCCCCCTGCTGCTCGACAAAGCTGGCGAAGGATTCGTTGAACACGCTGTCGTCGTTCACATAAACCACCTGATGCGCCAGTTCGTGGAAGACGATGCGCGCCAGCTCGCCCTCGGGGTAGTGGATGAAGGTGTTGAGCAGCGGATCACCACCCAGCCAGTTCAGCCAGCCCAGCGTGGAATACGCAGGCACGCCGTAGACCGTCACGTCCAGTCCTGCGCTGCGCAGTTGCGCCGCAAGCGCCTGCGCGTCGGCCTCGGCGTAATAGCCGCGGTAGCCCACGCAGCCGGCCACCGGAAAGCACCACTGCTTGAGCTGCAGCGAGAGTTCCGGCGTGGCCACCACGTTCCACACCACCGATCGGCGCTTTAAGTCCGCGTAACGGCGGTAGCTGGCGTTGTCGGGCAGGTGCAGTTCGGTGACCGCAAAGCTGCGGATGCGCTGCGAGAGCGCCAGCCGTTCGCGCAGCGCCGCAGGTGTCGCGGGGTCACTCACCCAGTCGTTGACTGGCTTCGCATCGGCCAGCAGCTGCAGGTGGCCACGCACCGCCTGCGCGTAGTAGCCGGGGCCGTCGACGGTGCTGCAGCCCGAGAGCAGCGCAGCCAGGGCCAACGCGCCCGGCACTGCGGCCCAGGCCTTCACGGCGCCGCCCGCTCCACCTGCACCAGGCAGTCGTAGAAGGTCGGGCCGCGGCCGATGTCGGTGAGCTTCTGGCTGGTGAGCTGGTTGACGTTGGTGCCGTCAAAGCCGAGCTTGCGCCACCAGATGCCCAGGCCATTCACCACGCCGGGCCGCGCGCGTTCGCTGACGCGGGCGCGGCACAGATGGCTGCCGCGATCGTTGAACACGCGGACCATCTCACCGCCCGTGATGCCGCGCGCCTGCGCATCGGCTGCACTGATCTCGACCAGCGGCTCGCCTTCGATGTCGCGCAGGCTTTGCACGTTGACGAAGCTCGAATTCAGGAAATTGCGCGCCGGCGGCGAGATCATCGCCAGCGGGTGACGCGGGTCGCTGCCGGCGGGTTCGTGATTGGGCAGGTAATCGGGCAAGCCGTCCAGCCCCATCGCGGCCAGCCGCTCGCTGAAGAATTCGCACTTGCCCGACGGCGTCTGGAAGCCGCCATTCGCATGCGGCGCATCGGGCACCGGCAGGTTCACGAAGCCGTCGCGCAGCAGCGCGTCGAAGCTCACCGCACTGCCGTAAGCCTGGCGGCAGATCGCTTCGTCGCTGTCGGCAAAGCAGGGCTCGTCAAAGCCCATGCGCGCGGCCAGTTCGCGAAAGATCTGCGTATTGGGTCGGCTCTGCCCCACCGGCGCAATGGCGGGCTGGTTCAGCAGCACGTCGGTGTGACCGTAGGCGGGGTGGATGTCCCAGTGCTCGAGCTGCGTGGTGGCCGGCAGGATGTAGTCGGCGTGGTCGGCGGTGTCGGTGCGAAAGTGCTCCAGCACCACGGTGAACAAGTCCTCGCGCGCAAAGCCGCGTGCCACCTTGGCGGATTCAGGCGCCACCGCCACCGGGTTGCTGTTGTAGACCACCACCGCCTCGATCTTCGGACCGAAGGCGGCGGACGACTCGCGCAGCAGGTCATCGCCGATGGTGGACATGTTGATGATGCGCGGCGTGCGGTCGCCCAGGGCGGTGCGCAGCAGGTCGGGCCGCTGCAGCGTGTGGCGGTCGATCGGGAAACGTGCCGAGTTCGACAGCAGTACGCCGCCGCCCGCATGGCGCCACGCGCCCACCAGCGCCGGCAGGCAGGCGATGGCGCGCGCCGCGTTGCCACCGCCGCGCACCCGCTGCATGCCGTAGTTCAGCCGGATGGCCGCGGGCTGGGTGGTGCCGTAGTCACGTGCCAGTTGACGGATCTGCTCCACCGGCACGCCGCACACCTGCGCGGCGCGCTCGGGCGGCCATTGCAGCGCGCGTTCACGCAACTGGGCCCAGCCCAGGGTGTGCTGCGCGATGTAGTCGTGGTCGAGCCAATCGTTGACGATGAGCTCGTGCATGAGGGCCAGCGCCAGCGCCGCGTCGGTGCCCGGCAGCAGGGCGATGTGCTCGTGGCACTTTTCGGCGGTTTCAGACCTGCGCGGGTCGATGCAGACCAGCCTGGCGCCATCGCGCTTGGCCTGCTGCGCGATGCGCCAGAAGTGCAGGTTGCTCGCAATCGAGTTGCTGCCCCAGATGACGATGAGCCGGGACTGCGCAAAGCCTTCCATCTTCATGCCAAGCTTGCCGCCCAGCGTGTAGGTCATCGCTTCGCCGCCGGCGGTGGCGCAGATGGTGCGGTCCAGCAGCGACGCGCCGAGGCGGTGGAAGAAGCGCGCGGCCATGCTCTCGCCCTGCACCAGGCCCATGGTGCCGGCGTAGCTGTAGGGCAGGATGGCCTGCGGGTCACGCGCGGCAATCGCCGTCAGGCGCTGCGCGATGCTATCCAGCGCCTCTTCCCACGACACCGGCACGAACTGGCCCGAGCCCTTGGGGCCGCTGCGCTTGAGCGGCGCGAGCACCCGGTCGGGGTGGTAGGTGCGCTCTGTGTAGCGCGAGACCTTGGTGCACAGCACGCCGTCGGTCATCGGATGCGCCGGGTTGCCCTGCACCCGCACCGCCACGCCGTTCTCCACCGTGGTCAGCAGCGAGCAGGTGTCAGGGCAGTCGTGCGGGCAGGTGCCGCGCACGGTGAAGGTGTTGGATGGCGTTGTTGAAGCGTCCACGGCTCAGGCAATCTCGCGGCTGCGCGCCAGGCCCTGCAGGAATGCTTCGCAGCGCGCCAGCTGCTCCAGGCTCACGTACTCGTCGGGCTGGTGCGCCTGGGTGATGCTGCCCGGCCCGCACACCACGGTGGGGATGCCCGCGCTCTTGAACAGGCCGGCCTCGGTACCAAAAGCCACCAGCGTGGTGCCGCTCTCGCCCGACAGGCGCTGCGCCAGGCGCGTCACGCCGTCTTCGGCCGAGCCTAGGAAGGCGGGCACCTCGCACAGGGTCTCGAAGCGAAAACCGGTGCCGGGTGCCACCGCCTGCATCTTCGGCTCCAGCGCGCGTGCGCTGGCCACCGCCTCGGCCTGCATGGCATGTGCATCGGCGGTGGGCAGGTTGCGGAACTCGTAGCGGAACTCGGCGTCGCGCGGCACCACGTTGTCGGCGATGCCGCCGTGGAACTGCCCGACGCTGATGGTGGAAAACGGCACATCAAAGCCGGCATAGCGCGGCTCGTCGCGCTCGAAGCGCTCGGCCATGTCGCGCAGGCGGCCGATCACGCGCGCGGCCATCTCGATCGCGTTGACCGACTGCGGCGTCAGCGATGAATGCGCCTCTTTGCCGCGCACGCAGCACTTGTAGCGGTACACGCCCTTGTGCGCGATGGCGGGCACCATGTTCGTCGGCTCGCCGACGATGCAGGCCAGCGGCGCGATGCCGGCATCACGCAGGTCGGCAATCAGCTCCTTCACGCCGAAGCAGCCGACTTCTTCGTCAAAGCTGAAGGCGTAGTGGATGGCAAACGGCGCATCGCTTTCCAGGAACGTCTTGGCCTGCCCCAGCGCCAGGCCGATGAAGCCCTTCATGTCGGCCGAGCCGCGGCCGTAGAACCGGCCGTCCTTCACCTCGGCGCCCAGCGGGTCGGTCGTCCAGGCCTGGCCGTCCCAGGGCACGGTGTCGGTGTGGCCCGACAGGATGACGCCGGCGGGCTTGCCCTCGCCCAGGGTGGCAAACAGGTTGGCCTTGGTCTTGTCGGCGTTGTAGGTCAGCCGGCTCTTGACGCCCAGCTTGAGCAGTTCGTCGCGGATGTAGTGGATGAGCGCAAGGTTGAAGTTCGCGCTGACGGTGTTCATGCGCACCAGGGCCTGCGCATGGGCCAGGCCGGCAGCGGAAACGCGAGGGGTGAGCAGACCAGGGGAATGTGCCATCCGCGAATTCTGCGGGAAACCGGCCCGCCCCGTGGGGAAACCCCGCTTTTGCGGCGTCGCACAAGCGAAACCCCGGGTGCACAGCGCCCCGGCCTGTGGTTAGACTGCGGCCATGAAGCTCATCGATTCCATCGTCACCCAGGCCGCCGGCATTTCGGCCGTGCGCCGCGACATCCACGCCCATCCGGAACTGTGCTTTGAAGAGGTCCGCACCGCCGACCTGGTGGCACAGAAGCTCACCGAATGGGGCATCCCGATCCACCGCGGCATGGGCACCACCGGCGTGGTGGGCATCGTGCACGGGCGCGACGGCGGCAAGTCGGGCCGCGCGATCGGCCTGCGCGCCGACATGGACGCGCTGCCTATGCAGGAGTTCAACACCTTCGCCCACACCAGCCAGCACGCCGGCAAGATGCACGCCTGCGGCCACGACGGCCACACCGCGATGCTGCTGGCAGCGGCACAGCATTTCGCGAAGAACCGCAACTTTGACGGCACGGTGTACCTGATCTTCCAGCCGGCCGAAGAAGGCGGCGGCGGTGCGCGCGAGATGATCAAGGACGGCCTGTTCAAGCAGTTCCCGATGGACGCGGTGTTCGGCATGCACAACTGGCCGGGCCCGCAGGTGGGCCGCTTCGCCGTCAGCGCCGGGCCGGTGATGGCCTCGAGCAACGAATTCAAGATCACCATCCGCGGCAAGGGCAGCCACGCCGCGCTGCCGCACAACGGCATCGACCCGGTGCCGGTTGCCTGCCAGATGGTGCAGGCGTTCCAGACCATCATCACCCGCAACAAGAAGCCGGTGGACGCAGGCGTGATCAGCGTGACCATGATCCACGCCGGCGAGGCCACCAACGTGGTGCCTGACAGCTGCGAGCTGCAGGGCACGGTGCGCACCTTTACCACCGAGGTGCTCGACCTGATCGAGCGCCGCATGCAGCAGGTGGCCGAGCATGTGTGCGCCGCGCACGACGCGAAGTGCGAGTTCGAGTTCGTGCGCAACTACCCGCCCACCATCAACAGCGCGGCCGAGGCCGACTTCTGCCGCGAGGTGATGGCATCCATCGTCGGCGCCGACCATGTGGACGTGCAGGAGCCGACCATGGGCGCGGAAGACTTTGCCTTCATGCTGCAGGAAAAGCCGGGCGCCTACTGCTTCATCGCCAACGGACAGGGCGACCACCGCGAGATCGGCCACGGCGGTGGCCCCTGCACCCTGCACAACCCGAGCTACGACTTCAACGACGACCTGATTCCGCTGGGCGCCACCTACTGGGTGACGCTGGCCGAGCGCTGGTTCGCCAGGAAGCCGGCGTGAGCGCGGCACCGCTGCCCGCTGACGCCCACCCGATCCTGCGCCAGGCGGCACCCGACGCGGCGATCGAGGCCGCCTTCAGCCGCCGCTACGCCGAGGCGCGCGACAAGTTTCTGGCGGCCGCGCGCGATGCGGGGCTGGCGGTGCAGTCGCATCTGCACCCGCTCAAGGGCCGCGACGGCGAAGATCTGGCGATGGACGTGGCGCGCGACGGCCCGGCCGACGCCGCATCGGTGCTGATCGTCAGCAGCGCATGCCACGGTGTGGAGGGTTACTGCGGCAGCGGCGTGCAGGTGGCCGCGCTGCGCAACGCCGCCCTGCGTGCGCAGCTGGCCCGCAGCGGCGTGGCGGTGCTGTACATCCACGCGCTCAACCCCTACGGGTTTTCGCATGTGCGGCGCACCACGCACGAGAACGTTGACCTCAACCGCAACTTCCACGACTTCTCGCAGCCACTGCCGGTGAACGAGGGCTACCGCGACATCCACGCGCTGCTGCTGCCCGAGCAGTGGCCGCCGGCAGCCGACAACGACGCCGCCATTGCCGCCTATGTGGCGCAGCATGGCGCCAAGGCCTTCCAGGCCGCGGTCTCGCGCGGTCAGCACGAATTTGCCGACGGCCTGTTCTATGGCGGCACCGCACCCACGTGGAGCAACCAGACGGTGCGCGCGGTGCTCCGCGAACACGGCCGTGCCTGCCAGCGGCTGGCCTGGATCGACCTGCACACCGGCCTGGGCCCCTGCGGCCTGGGCGAGCGCATCTACGCAGGCGATGACGATGCGGCGACCATCGCCCGTGCGCGCCGCTGGTGGGACGGCGGTGGCAAGACGCCGATCACCTCGTTCTACGACGGCTCGTCCACCTCGGCCTTCCTGACCGGGCTGATGTGGACCTCGGCCCCGCAAGAGTGCCCGCAAGCCGAGGTAACCGGCATGGCGCTGGAGTACGGCACCCAACCGTTCACGCAGATGACGCAGGCGCTGCGTGCAGAGCATTGGCTGCACAAGCACCCCGAGGCGCCGGCCGCACAGGCCGCTGCCATCAAGCAGCAGATGATGGACGCCTTCTACACCGACCTGCCGCAGTGGCGCACCGTCATCGTGCAGCAGGCGCATGAGGCCATGCAGCAGGCAGCCGACGGGCTGGCCGGCTGATCTTCGGCTGATCTTCGGCCGATCGTCAGCAGATCGTCGGCAGATCGCCGCGCGAACGCGAACTAGACGCCAGACAGCTCGCGCTGCTGCGCAATCACCAGCAGGCCGTCGAAGATCAGGTTGTCGATCAGCTCGAACGGCACCGACATGCTGGGCGCCATCTTCCAGCCCGCGCCACCCGTCATGTAGCAGACGGGCTGCTCGCCGGTGTGGTCGCGCAGGTGGTTCACCATGCGCTCGATGGCGCCGGCAATGGCATAGGTGCCGCCGCTGGTCAGTGCATCGCTGGTGTTGGTGGGAAAGGGCTTGACCTCGCCGGTGGGCACACGCAGGCCGGCGGTGCCCGACTCCAGCGCGCGCAGCATGATGCCGTGGCCCGGCAGGATCAAGCCGCCGAGGAAGCGGCCCGAGGCGTCCACCGCCTCGACCGTGACCGCGGTGCCGATCATCACCACCACCATCGGCCGCGCCGGCCCGCGCGCCAGCAGCCGGTGGCGCGCACCGATCATCGCCACCCAGCGGTCGGCCCCCAGCCGCGTGGGGTGGTCGTAGCCGTTGGTGAGGCCGGCCTCGGCCGCCGATGGCACCACCCAGCGCGGCGAGCAGTCCCAGATCTCCATCTGCTCTTCCACGCGGCGGCGCACCGCCTCGCCCGCCACCACGCAGCCCAGCATGCGACGGGGGTGCGGCAGCGCCGCCCACGGCCCCTCGGCCAGCTTGTCGATGTGTTCAAGGAATTCGGCACCGTGCGCCAGTGACGGCGCCTCCGGGCGCGCGCTGTCGAACAGTGCCCACTTCAGGCGCGTATTGCCGATGTCGATGGCAAGCAAGGGGCCGGCGCCAGGCGGTAATGCGGGCCGGTCAGCGGGGCTCATCATCAAGGCGGCGGTGCCGGAACGACGTTGCCAGAAAGACGGTGCCAGAGCGCGCGGCCGGCGTGATCAGCTCAGCCGGCCGTGGCAGACCTTGAACTTCTTGCCGCTGCCGCAGGGGCAGGGGTCGTTGCGGCCCACGCGCGGCAGGCTTTGCGCATTCACCGCCGCCTGCACCGTGGCCGGGTCGGTCACCGTCTCGACCTCGCCGGTTTCGGTGGGCGCGGTGTAGGTCACGTTGGACAGCGACTCGGCGCGCTCCTCCATCTGCTGCGCGGCGGCACCGGCGTCGTCGGCCGACTGGATGCGCACCGTCATCAGCGAGCGCGTCACCTCGTTCTTGACCGAGTCGAGCAGCTGCCCGAACAGCTCGAAGGCCTCGCGCTTGTATTCCTGCTTGGGCTGCTTTTGCGCATAGCCGCGCAGGTGGATGCCCTGGCGCAGGTAGTCCAGCGCGCTCAGGTGCTCGCGCCAGTGGCTGTCGATGCTCTGCAGCAGCACCATGCGCTCGAACTGGGTGAACTGCTCGCCGCCGATCTGCGCCACCTTGGTCTCGAAGGCGGCGTTGGCCGCTGCCACCACCTTCTCGGTGATGTCCTCGTCGGTGATGGCCTCGGACTTTTGCACTTCCTCGACCAGCGGCAGCTCGATCTGCCATTCGTCGGCCAGCACCTTCTGCAAGGCCGGCAGGTCCCACTGCTCTTCCACCGACTCCACCGGCACATGCTGGCGCACCAGGTCGGTGAAGCAGCCTTCGCGCAGGCCGCGGATCTGCGCCGACAGGTCGGAGGCATCGAGGATGCTGTTGCGCAGGCGGTAGATTTCCTTGCGCTGGTCGTTCGACACGTCGTCGTACTCGAGCAGCTGCTTGCGGATGTCGAAGTTGCGCGCCTCCACCTTGCGCTGCGCGCTTTCGATGCTGCGGCTGACGATGCCCGCTTCGATCGCCTCGCCCTCGGGCATCTTCAGGCGGTCCATGATCGCCTTGACGCGCTCGCCGGCAAAGATGCGCATCAGCGGGTCGTCCAGGCTCAGGTAGAAGCGGCTGGAGCCCGGGTCGCCCTGGCGGCCCGAGCGGCCGCGCAGCTGGTTGTCGATGCGGCGGCTTTCATGACGCTCGGTGGCGATGATGCGCAGGCCGCCTTGCGACACCACGAATTCGTGGTCCTTCTGCCATTGCGTGCGCAGCTCGGCCGCCTTCGCCTCGCGGGTGCCAGCGTCCATCGACTCGTCAGCCTCGAGCGCCTGCACCGCCTTCTCGACGTTGCCGCCGAGCACGATGTCGGTGCCGCGGCCGGCCATGTTGGTGGCGATCGTGATCACGCCCGGGCGACCCGCCTGCGCCACGATGTCGGCCTCGCGTGCATGCTGCTTGGCGTTAAGCACCTGGTGCGGCAGCTTCGCCTGCTCGAGCAGCCTGGCGATGATCTCGGAGTTCTCGATCGAGGTGGTGCCCACCAGCACCGGCTGGCCGCGCTCGTGGCAATCACGGATGTCGGCGATGGCGGCGTCGTACTTTTCCTTGGTGGTCTTGTAGACGCGGTCGTGCTGGTCGTCGCGGCGGCTGGGCTTGTTCGGCGGAATCACCACCGTCTCCAGGCCGTAGATCTCCTGGAATTCGTAGGCCTCGGTGTCGGCCGTGCCGGTCATGCCGGAGAGCTTGCCGTACAGGCGGAAGTAGTTCTGGAAGGTGATCGAGGCCAGCGTCTGGTTCTCGGCCTGGATTTCCACGCCCTCTTTCGCCTCCACCGCCTGGTGCAGGCCGTCGCTCCAGCGGCGCCCGCTCATCAGGCGGCCGGTGAATTCGTCGACGATGATGATCTCGCCGTTTTGCACCACGTAGTGCTGATCGCGGTGGTACAGGTGCCGCGCGCGCAGGGCCGCGTACAGGTGGTGCATCAGGCTGATGTTGGCCGGGTCGTACAGCGACGCACCCTCGGGCAACATGCCCAGATTCGACAGCAGGCGCTCGGCGTTTTCGTGGCCCTGCTCGGTCAGGTAGACCTGGTTGGTCTTTTCATCAAGCGTGAAGTCGCCGGGCTTGATGACGCCCTGCCCGGTGCGCGGGTCGGCCTCGCCCTCCTGACGCGTCAGCGACGGCACGACCTTGTTCATCGCGAGGTACAGGTCGGTGTGGTCCTCGGCCTGTCCGCTGATGATCAGCGGCGTGCGCGCCTCGTCGATCAGGATCGAGTCCACCTCGTCGACGATGGCGTAGTGCAGGCCGCGCTGCTGCACGCGGTCGGCCGGCTCGTACACCATGTTGTCACGCAGGTAGTCGAAGCCGTATTCGTTGTTGGTGCCGTAGGTGATGTCCGAGCCGTAGGCGGCCTGCTTGTCTTCACGCGACATCTGCGGCAGGTTCACGCCCACCGTCATGCCCAGGAAGTTGTAGATGCGGCCCATCCACTGCGCGTCTCGGTTGGCCAGGTAGTCATTGACCGTGACCACATGCACACCCTTGCCGGCCAGCGCGTTCAGGTACACCGGCAGCGTGGCGGTGAGGGTCTTGCCCTCGCCGGTGCGCATCTCGGCAATCTTGCCCTGATGCAGCGCCATGCCGCCGACCAGCTGCACGTCGAAGTGGCGCATCTTCATCACCCGCACCGAGGCCTCGCGCACCACCGCAAAGGCCTCGGGCAGCAGGGCGTCGAGCGCCTCGCCCTGGGCGACGCGGTTGCGGAACTCATCGGTCTTGGCGCGCAGCTGCTCGTCGGACAGCGCGCGCATCGACGCTTCCAGCGCGTTGATGCGCTCGACCGTCTTGCGGTACTGCTTGAGCAGGCGGTCGTTGCGGCTGCCGAAGATCTTGGTGAGGAAGTTGGTCGCCATG
>JBDLRH010000035.1:0-17837 GCA_039800165.1 Pseudomonadota bacterium | reverse complement strand
GCGCCAACGGATGGTGGCCTGCGCGTGCACCGCCGGGGCGATGCCGGCAGCCAGCACGCCAGCGATGCCGGCGTTCTTGATGACTGATCTGCGGTCCATGTGAAGCTCCTTGGGGAAGGATTGTTGAGAGATACGTCTTGCTTTAGGTCAGGACCGACGGCCCTTTTCCACGCGCGATTGTAGGAAGGCGCGCACCCCGGGCACTCGCGGGTTTTCCCTTGCGCAAATCCACGTACAGCGCAAGGGCATTGGCGACATCCGGCGCCGCGCCACAGGCCGCTTCAGTGGGCCCGGTGCACCTTTCCGCAGCGCTCGAGCATGGCGTGCAGAAGCACATTGCAACCAGCGGTCACATGTTCGGGCGTGGCGTCTTCCACCTCGTTGTGGCTGATGCCATCCTTGCAGGGGATGAAGATCATGCCGGTGGGCGCCAGGCGGGCGGCGTACACCGCGTCGTGACCGGCCCCCGAGACCACCGGCATGTGCGAATGGCCCAGCCGCGCCGCGGCGCGCGCCACCGCCTCGGTGCATTCGGCGTGGAACTGCTGCGCAGAGAAGCTGGACACCAGCTTGAACTCGATCGACAGGCCGGTGAGCTTGGACAGCGTCTGCGCGAAGGCCTTCACATCCTGCGCCATCTGCTCGACCGATGCGTCGGTGTGGTTGCGCAGGTCGATGGAGAACTTCACCTCGCCCGGAATCACGTTGCGGCTGTTGGGATGCACCTGCACCATGCCCACCGTGCCGCGGCCGTGCGGGCCGTGGCGCATGGCGGCCGACACCACCTCTTGCATCACCTGCGTAGCCACCTGCAGCGCGTCGCGGCGCAGGCCCATGGGCGTGGGGCCGGCATGTGCCTCCATGCCGCGCACGGTGCAGTCGAACCAGCGGATGCCCAGCACGCCCTGCACCACGCCGATGGTGACGCCCGCGTCCTCGAGTACCGGGCCCTGCTCGATGTGCGCCTCAAAGTAGGCGCCGATCGGGTGCGCGCCCGGCTCTTCGTCGCCGATGTAGCCGATGCGCTGCAGCTCGTCGCGCACGGTGCGGCCCTGCGTGTCGGTGGCAGCGTACGCGTGCTCCAGGCTGAAGGCGCCGGCAAACACGCCCGAGCCCATCATCACCGGCACGAAGCGCGAGCCTTCTTCATTGGTCCACACCGCCACCTCGATCGGCGCCTCGGTGCTGATGCCGCGGTCGTTGAGCGTTCGCACCACCTCCAGCCCCGCCAGCACGCCGTAGTTGCCGTCGAACTTGCCGCCGGTGGGCTGGGTGTCGATGTGGCTGCCGGTCATCACCGGCGCAAGTGCCGGATTGCGGCCGGGGCGGCGCATGAAGATGTTGCCGATGCGGTCCACGGTGACGCTCATGCCGGCTTCGCGCGCCCAGCCCACCACCAGGTCGCGGCCCTCGCGGTCCAGGTCGGTCAGCGCCAGCCGCGCCACGCCGCCCTTGGGAGTGGCGCCAATGCGCGCCAGCGTCATCAGCGAATCCCACAGGCGCTGTCCGTTGATGCGCAAGCCGCTCAGGGTGTCCGTGGCCATGTCCATCATTTCACTTCCTTGCAGAGGGGGCGTCGTCGCTGCCCTCGGCCTCGTCGACGCTGTCAGCGCCATTGTCGCGGTAGCCGGCAAAGACGTCACGCAGCGGCCGCGCGGGGCCCGTGCGCCCCGACAGCGACCGCTCGAGCTCGGCCAGGTGGCGCTTCATCTCGGTGGCTGCCGGTGCGCCGCCACGCGCCAGTGCATCGATCAGGTCCACATGGCGGTGCGCCACGCACACCTGGCCGCCGTGCAGCTTGAAGCGCGCCATCAGCAGCGAGGTGGTGGGCAGCAGCCCCGACAGCAGCCGGTTGAACACCGGGTTGCCGTGCATGCGCGCCATCGCCTGGTGGAATTCGCCGGACAGGCGGATCGCCTCGGCGCGGTCGCCCCGTGCGTCGGCCTCGGATTCGGCTTGCGCCAGCTGCGCCAGCTCGGCCTGCTGCGCCGGCGTGATCTGCCCGCCCAGGCGCCGCGCGATTTCGCACTCGACAATGCGCCGCGCCTCGAACACATGGGCAGCATCGTCCAGGCTGGGCAGCGGCACGCGGGCGCCGCGGTTGTGCTGCAGCTCGATCACCTGGTCCTGCGCAAGGCGCTGCAGCGCCTGCCGCACCACGGTGCGCGACACGCCGAACTCGGTGGCCAGCTCTTCCTCGCGCAGCCAGGTGCCGGGCTCCAGCCGGTGTTCCAGCACCGCCTGGTAAATGCCTTTGTAGACGCGATCGGTGGCCGTTGCCCGGGGCTGCGCGCCCTGCCCCCGCACGTTGCCAAAGCCCTGTCGCGCGTTCATCGAAGGCCCCGTTGGGCTGTGCGAACATCGCGCGCATGAACTGCACCGCACAGCCGCTGAACGAGCACGACTTCGCGCCCTATGGCTGGATGCTCGACATCGAACACGCGTTTGCTGCCGACGCCGGCCGCGCCATCAACGCCGGCACCAGCCGCCGTGCCGACCTGCCGGGCACGCTGTCCTTCAGCGCCGAGGGCGGCGAACCGCTGGCCACCGTGTTCCGTGCACGCGCGCAACCCCATGCCGGGCCGTGGAAGGTGCTGGAGCGTCATTGCCTGGGCACGCAGACCTTTGTGCCGATTGCACGGCCGCAGCCAGAGCAGCGGCCGCCGGGCGATGCTGCGCGGGCAGGCGGCGGCGCGGTGTGCGTGTTGCTGGTCGCGCTCGGCGCCGACGCGCCCGACGCCGCCACCCTGCGCGCCTTCACGGTGCAGCCGCATCAGGCCTTCACCCTCAAGCCGGGCACCTGGCACCATCCGCTGATTGCGCTGTACGACAGCGACTTCCTCGTGATCGAGCGCCGTGCGGCGCAGGAGGATTGCGAGGTTCAGCATCTGCAGCAGCCGGTGCATCTGCGTCTGGGCGTTGCCTGATTTCGGGCCGGCCCTCGGTCAGCCGGCCGCGCCGGCGATGCATTCGGCCAGCGCGATCAGGCTGCGGTCGCTGCCCGCCGGGCCCAGCAGCGAGATGCCGAAGGGCGCACCGAGCCGCGAGGCCAGCGGCATCGAAATCTGCGGGAACCCCGACAGGCCGGCGATGCACAGCATGCGGATCGCGCGGTTGCGGTAGTCCTCGAGCGAGGCTTCCGAGTCGCTGCGCAGCGGTGCCACATCCGGCATGGTGGGCATCAGCAGCACGCCGTCGCTGCCCAGCAGCTGCGCCATGTGCGCGCGAAAGCGCTGGCGGAAAGCAGTGGCCTGCGCCACCTGTGCATCGGTGACCGCACGCGACCAGGCAAAGCGTTCGGCCACGCCCGGACCCAGCGGCGGGTTGAAGCGTTCGATGATCGGGCCGTCGGTCATCCAGGCTTCGCGGCCCTGGATGTAGCGGAAGTTCCAGTACATCGCATCGAAGTCGTCCAGCGCGGCCTGCACCGGCGCGGCCGGCCCCAGCGCAGCCTGGATACGCGAGCGCGCTGCAGCCAGCGCCTGCGTGGCGTCGGGCGCCAGCAGCGCCCACACATCGGTGGGCTCGAGCAGGCGCACCCGCTCGGGCAGCGGTTGTGCGTCGGCGCCGGCCAGCACATCGGCCGCACGCGCGAAGGTCTGCGCATCGCGCGCGAACCAGCCGCAGGTGTCGAGGCTGGGCGACAGGTCCATGCAGCCGCGCAGGCTCACGCGGCCGTGCGTGGGGCGAATACCGTACAGGCCGCAGTGGCTGGCCGGTGCGCGTACCGAGCCGCCGGTGTCGGTGCCCAGCGCAAGGTCGGCCAGGCGGCTCGATACCGCTGCCGCAGAGCCAGACGACGAGCCGCCGCTGATGCGGTCGGGCGCGCCACCGTTGATCGGCGCACCGAAATGCGCGTTGTTGCCGTTCATCGAAAAGGCGAACTCGTCGGTGACGACCTTGCCGACAAAGCGCGCGCCGGCGCCCAGCAACTTGCCCACCGCGTCGGCGTGCTGGGTCTTGATGCCCGACATCGCCAGCACGAAGGGCTGGCCGCCGCCGGTGGGGTAGCCCGCCACGTCGAACAGGTCTTTCGCCGCGAAGGTCAGGCCCGACAGCGGGCCGGTGGATGCGTGGGGCACCGGCGCATCGGGGTACGGCAGGAAAGCGCGTGCGGTGTCGTGCACAAAAGGCATGGGGTGTCTCCGGGTCGGGTGCGTGGCGTCTCAGGCAGCGGTGCGGGCCACGCCCGGCGCAGTCAGGTCGACGCGCAGGCAGCGCGCCTGATGGCCGGGCTTGAGCGTGACCGCCTCGGGGCGGCTTTGGCGGCAGGCGTCGTTGGCCAGCTCGCAGCGTTCGGCAAAGGCGCAGCCCGGCGGCAGCGCCGACAGATCCGGCGGCGCACCCGGGATGGTGCCCAGCCGCGCGCCCTTGGCCAGCGCCCCATGGGCACGGCTGGCCAGCAGCGCGCGGGTGTAGGGGTGGCGTGGCGCGCGGATCAGGTCGCGCGCAGGGCCCTCTTCGACAATGCGGCCGGCATACATCACCGCGATGCGGTCGGCCACCTCGACGGCAGCGCCGATGTCGTGGGTGACGAAGATGACCGACAGGCCCAGGTCGCGCTGCAGCTCACGCAGCAGCAGCAGGATCTGGATCTGCACCGTGGCATCCAGCGCGGTGGTGGGCTCGTCGGCCAGCAGCAGCTGCGGCTTGCAGGCCAGGGCCAGCGCGATCATCGCGCGCTGGCGCATGCCGCCGCTCATCTCGTGCGGGTAAGCGGCCAGGCGGCGCTCGGGGCTGGGGATGCGCACCCGCTCAAAGAGCTGCAGCGCCCGCTGCTGCGCCTCCGGGGCGCTGATGCTTTCGTGGCGGCGGATCGATTCGACGATCTGCGCGCCCACGGTGTACACCGGGTCGAGCGCGAGCAGCGGCTCCTGGAAGATCATCGATGCGACGCGGCCGCGGTAGTCGGCCAGCGTGCGCTCGGACATCGCCAGCACATCCTCGCCGGCCACGCGCATGTGCCCGCTCATCTCGGTGCGCCGCGGCGGATGCAGCCGCAGCAGCGAGCGCAGCGTGACGCTCTTGCCCGAACCCGATTCGCCGATCAGCGCCACCACCTCGCCGCGCGCCACCTGCAGGTCCACGCCGTCGACCGCGCGCACCGGCTTGCGCCCGCCGGTGAAGGTGACATGCAGTCCGCGCACGTCCACCAGCAGCTCGGTGCTGCGCACTTGTGTTTCGCTTGTCATGGAAGTGCTCATCTCAGGCCACCTCGGGCGCAGGCTGCGCCGCAAAGGCCACCGGGGCAGCCGCAGCGGGTGCAGCGCTGTGGCCGCTGCCGCCTTCGTACATCAGGCAGGCCACCGGGTGGCTGGCGCCGGCGCCGGCCGCAGGCACCACCAGGCGCGGTACACGCTGCGAGCACACCGGCTGGGCCTGCGCGCAGCGGGTGTGGAAGCGGCAGCCCGAAGGGGGGTTGATCGGGTTGGGCGGGTCGCCCGCCAGCGGCGGCACCTCGGTGCGGTGGTCCGGGTCCATCGACGGGATGGAGCTCAACAGCGCGCGGGTGTACGGATGCTGCGGCGCGTTGAACAGCGATTCGCTGTCGCCGATCTCGACCACCTGGCCGAGGTACATCACCATCACCCGGTCGCTCATGTAGCGCACCACATTCAGGTCGTGGCTGATGAAGATGTAGGTGAGGTTGAACTCGTCCTTCAGGTCCAGCAGCAGGTTGAGCACCTGCGCCTCGACCGACTTGTCCAGGGCAGACACCGCCTCGTCGAGGATGATCAGGCGCGGCTGCAGCGCCAGCGCACGCGCAATGTTCACGCGCTGGCGCTGGCCGCCCGACAGCTCGTGCGGGTAGCGCTCGGCAAAGCGGCGCGGCTCGAGGCCCACGCGCGAAAGCAGGTCGCGTGCGCGCTGCACCGCCTCGTCGTGCGCCACGCCGTGCACCTGCGGCGCGAATGCGATGGAGTCTTCGATCGTCAGGCGCGGGTTCAGTGACGCATAGCTGTCCTGAAACACCATCTGCGACTGGCGCCGGAATTCCTTGAGCGACAGGTCGCGGCTGCCGACTGCCGCACCTTCGAAGACGATGTCGCCGGCATCGGGTGCGATCAGCTGCATCAGCAGCCGTGCGGTGGTGCTCTTGCCGCAGCCCGACTCACCCACCACACCCAGCGTTTCGCCTTCGCGCACCGAGAAGTCCACACCGTCGACCGCGCGCACCACGCCGCCGCCCTTGCCGAACACGTTGCCCTTGAGCGGGAAGTGCTTGACCAGCCCGCGCACATCCAGAAGCGTCTTGCCTGTCATGCTGCGCCCTCGCCTTATCCCTTGATTTCCATCGCCGAGCGCAGTCCGTCGCTCAGCAGGTTGAATGCAATCGAGGTGATGAAGATCATCACGCCCGGCAGCGCCGCAATCCACGGCTGCGTGTAGATGGCCGTGCGCAGCGTGTTGAGCATCAGGCCCCACTCGGGCTCGGGCGGCTTGACGCCCAGGCCCAGGAACGACAGGCCCGAGGCGAGGATCATCGCCACCGCGATCAGGCTGGTGGCGTACACGAAGATCGGCCCGAGCACGTTGCCCAGCACATGCACCCGCACGATGGTGAAGGCGTTGGCGCCCGAGGCGCGCGCCGCTTCCACGAAGTCGCGGGTGCGGATCTGCGTGGTCACGCTTTCGGCCACCCGCGCAATCGGCGGAATGAACACCACCGTCAGCGAGATCAGCGAGTTGGTGATGCCCGCGCCCAGTGCGCCCGACAGCGCGATGGCCAGCAGCACCGACGGGAAGGCGTAGAACACGTCAATCGTGCGCATGATCACCGTGTTGACATAGCCGCCGGCGTAGCCTGCGGTGATGCCGATGACCGAGCCGATGATGAAGGCGCACACCACCGGCGTGATGCCCATGAACAGGCTCAGCCGCGCGCCCACCATCAGGCGCGAAAGCATGTCGCGGCCCAGCTCGTCGGTGCCCAGCGGAAAGTTCGGCGTGCCGATGGGCTTCAGGCGCGAGAGCATCGACGACTTGTACGGATCGGCCGGCGTGATCATGCCGCCGAAGAGGGCCAGCAATACCAGCAGCAGGATGACGAAGGCCGCCACCATGGCCACCTTGTCGCGCAGCAGGCGGCGCAGCACCGTCTGCCAGTAGCCGGGCGAGCGTTCGAAGGCGACGGCCGGCACCTTGGCCGGATCGACGGCGATGTTGAGCATGTTCATCGTCGTCCCCTTCAGCGCGCGATCCGCGGGTCCAGCAGCGTCTGCACCACGTCGACCACGAGGTTGAGCACCACGAAGAACATCGCCAGCACGAGGATGGTGCCCTGCAGCAGCGGCAGGTCACGCTGGAAGATGGCCGAGTTCAGCAGGAAGCCGGTGCCTGGCCAGGCGAACACGGTCTCGATCAGGATCGAGCCGCCAAGCAGGTAGCCCAGTTGCAGGCCCATCACCGCCAGCGCGGTGGGCGCGGCGTTCTTGACCACATGCAGGAACACGCCGACATCGGTCAGGCCCTTGGCACGCAGGCCCACCACGAACTCCTGCGCCAGGATTTCGGCCACGAGCGCACGCACGGTGCGCGCGATGATGCCCATCGGGATCACGCTCATGGTGATCGCCGGCAGCAGCATGTGCTTGATGTGCTCCCAGTCCCACTTCCACTGGTCCGAGCCGCCGGGGCCGGCGCCGCTGGCAGGCAGCCACATCAGGATCGACGAGAAGATGATGACCAGCACCATGCCCAGCCAGTAGTGCGGAACGCTCACGCCCAGTACCGAGGTGAAGGACGCCGCCTTGTCCACCCACGAGTTCTGGAAGTAGCCGGCAACAAAGCCGAACAGGCAGCCAAACACAAAGCCGATCAGCGTGGCCATGGCGGCCAGCCGCAGCGTGTTGCCCACCGCCTTCAGCACTTCGGCGCTGACCGGCCGGTTGCTGGCAATCGAGGTGCCCAGATCGCCCTGCATGGCGCGCCAGACCCAGCTGGCGAACTGCTCGGGATACGAGCGGTCAAAGCCGTAGAGCTTGCGCAGCTCTTGCTGCATTTGCTGCGAGGCATCGGGCGGAAGGATGGACACCAGCGGATCGCCTGGCGCCAGGTGCACCAGCGCAAAGCACACCAGTGCAACGCCCAGCATGATGGGCAGCGTGTAGAGCACGCGACGGATCAGGAACTGCAGCATGGAGGCGGAAGGTCGCGAAGGAATCCCCCGGCGGCAGCGGCCAGCGGCCGCGCCACCCGGGGCGTTGCAGGAAAGTCAGAGAACGCAGGTCGCGGCCTGCAGCAGGCGCCCGCATGCGGGCCGCTGCTGCAAGGCCGCAGCCTGAGGTCAGTCCATGGACATCGGGGCGATGTCGATGAACCAGCTCTTGGGCTGCACCACGCCCTTGACCTTGGCGCTCATCGCGCGCGGGCCCACGTCGTGTGCAATCCAGATGAACGGCGCCTCTTCCACGATGCGGGCATGCAGCTTGGCCAGGGCAGCGTCGCGGCCCTTGTCGTCGAAGGTGCTGCGCGCGTCACCGATCAGCTTGTCGAACTCGTCGTTGCCGAAGAAGCCCCAGTTGTTGGACACCGGCGGGAACGTCTTGGTGCTGGTGAAGCGCACCATCGCGAAGAACGGGTCCATCGCGGCGAAGCTCACGTTGATGGCGTGCGCGCCGCGTGCGGTGGCGTCCTTGGCACCGATACGCCAGTTGGTGAACAGCGTGTTCCACTCGATGACGTCGAACTCGATGTCGATGTAGCACTGCTTGAGCGACTGCTGCACGAACTCGTTCATCGGCAGCGGCTGCATCTGGCCCGAGCCCGAAGCCGAGATCTGCACCTTGGCCTTCATCGGGCGCTGGGCAGAGAAGCCGGCCTTCTGCATCAGCGCCTGCGCTGCACGCACGTCGTACTTGATGTCGAACTTCGGGTCGCCCCACCACGGATGGCCCGGGGGCACCGTGCCCTTGGGGATGCCCATCATGCCGCCGAGCAGCGTGCGCAGGCCCTCGCGGTCCACGCACAGGTTGGCGGCGTGGCGCACGTCCTTGTTGAGCCACGGCGAGCCGGGCACGAACGACAGCTGCCACGGCCACACGTGCGGCTGCGGGTTGCTGTAGATGGTGAAGCCGCGCTGGCGGATCTGCGCCATCGCGTCAGGCGCCGGCGCCTCGATCCAGTCCACCTGGCCGGACAGCAGCGCAGCGGTGCGCGCGTTGGCCTCGGGCATGGGGATCATCACCACGCGGTCGATCTTGGGGCGGCGACGCGCGTCCCAGTAGTCCTTGTTGGCGGCGAGTTCCAGGCGCTCGCGCGGCACGAAGCGCGTCATCTTGAACGGGCCCGAGCCCGACGCGTCGGCGGCAAACGCGGCCCAGGCGGCCTTGGACTTGTCGGCCGGCGTCGCGCCCGGCGCGGCGTCAAATTTCTTTTGCCAGTGCGCGGGGCTGGCCATGAACAGGTTGGTCAGGTTCAGCGGCAGGAAGGAATCGGGCTCGCTGGTGGTCAGCTCCACCGTGAGGTCGTCGATCTTGCGTGCGCTGCGCAGCGTGGGCATGCGCGATGCGGTCACGCCGACCTGGCTGGCGTCAAAGTGCACGGCGTCCTTGTCGAGCACCTTGCGCACGTTCCACACCACCGAGTCGGCGTTGAAGGCCGAGCCGTCATGGAACTTGACGCCAGGGCGCAGCTTGAAGGTCCACTTGGTCTTGTCGGTGGCGCCCACCTGCCAGCTCAGGGCCAGGCCGGGGATCAGCACGCTGGGCTTGTCGGCGCTGGACAGGTCCCAGTGCGTGAGCGCGTCGTACATCGGGATGCCGGTGAAGCGGTTGCCTTCGAAGCCCTGGTCGGGCTGTCCCAGCGTGCGCGGGATGTCGGCCGCCGTCATGGCGATGCGCAGCACCTTTTCTTGTGCAAGCGCGGGCGAGGCGGCCGCAGCCACCAGCGCGCCGGCCACCAGCGCCAGGCGCCAGCGGGTGGAAGCAAATCGGGTCAGGTTGGAAATCCGTTTCATCGTGGCTCCAGATGGGCGTGTGAAGAAGGTTCAGGAAGAAGACCGAGGCCGCGGCCCCACCGACAGCAGGTCGCATACAAAGCATGCAGCCGCCGCGAGACTGTTGGCAAGTTTTTTGTATGCAACGCTCGTGCCACCGTGGGGTCTTTCACTTCGACAGTGCAAGCCAAGTCCTTGATTTGTCTGGGTTTTGCGCCAGACGCCTGTATCGCTCGGTGTTTTCCCCAATCGGTCAGAGCCGCGCCACGTTGGTGCAGGGCACACCACTGTGGGGCATGCCCGACTGATTTTGTATGCAACCATGAACCAAGCCGGCGCACAATCGGCCTTCCAAGCCTGCCCTTGCGCCACCTCACGCACCATGAAGATTCTGGTCATCAACCCCAACACGTCCGACCCCATGACCGATGCCATCGCGCAGGCTGCGCGCGATGTGGCGTCGCCTGGCACCGAGATCGTGGCGGTGCATCCGAGCTTCGGGCCGCTGTCGATCGAAGGCCATCACGAAGAAGCCTGGGCCGCCGCCGGCGTGGCCGAGCAGGCGCGGCTGGCCGCTGCATGGAAGCCCGCCGCTGCGGTGATTGCCTGCTTTGGCGACCCGGGGCTCGAGGCCGCGCGCGAGGCGCTGGACGGCCCGGTGATCGGCATCGCCGAAGCCGCCTTTCAGGCCGCCAGCATCGTGGCCACCGGCTTCTCGGTCGTGACCACGATGACGCGCACCTGCATCATGGCCGAGCGCCTGGTGCAGCGCTACGGCTTCGAGCACCAGTGCCGCGGCGTGCACGGCACCGACATCGCGGTGCTGTCGCTGGAAGACTGCCCGCCCGAGACGCTGCAGCAGATCGAAGACGCCGCGCGCGAGGCGCTGGCGCGCGACCGCAGCGGCGCCATCGTGCTGGGCTGCGCCGGCATGGCCCCGCTGTGCGCCAGGCTCAGCCAGCGCCTGGGGGTGCCGGTGATCGACGGTGTGGCGGTCGCGGTGAAGTGGGGCGAAGCCCTCGCCTCACTGGGCATGCACACCAGCAAGCGCGGCGACTACGCGCTGCCGCTGCCCAAGCGCTACAGCGGGTTTGCAGAGAAGTTCGGCTGGTGAAGCCCAAGGCGGCCTGACGGCGCGGGCCGTCAGCCCACCACCTTGAGCGACGGTCGCGCACCCTCGCCGGCCTGCGCCTGCGCAGCAAACCAGCGCTGGCGGATCGATGCCGCGATGCCGGCAGCGTCCAGCCCCTGCATGGACAGCAGCTTGGCCGGGTCGCCGTGCTCGATGAACTCGTCCTTCAGGCCCAGTTGCAGCAGCGGGCGCAGCACACCGGCGGCGGCCAGGGCCTCGCCCACCGCGCTGCCGGCACCGCCCATCACTGCGCCCTCTTCCACCGTGACGATGAAGTCGTGCTGTTGCGCCACCTGCAGCAGCAACTCGGTATCGAGCGGCTTGGCCCAGCGCATGTTGACCACGGTGGCGTTGAGTTCCTCGGCCGCCTGCAGCGCCGGGTACAGCAGCGTACCGAAGGCAAGGATGGCCACGCGCTTGCCGGTGTCGGCCGTGCCGTTGCGGCGAATCTCGCCCTTGCCGAACGGCAGCGGCTGCAGGTCGGTTGCAGGCACGGTGCCCACACCGGCGCCGCGCGGATAGCGCACCGCCACCGTGTGGTCTTGCAGGAAGGCGGTGGTCAGCAGCTGGCGGCACTCGGCCTCATCGGCCGGGCAGGCCACACTGACCTGCGGCACGCAGCGCAGGTACGGGATGTCATAAGCACCGGCGTGCGTGGCGCCGTCGGCACCCACCAGGCCGGCGCGGTCAAGCGCCAGCACCATCGGCAGCTTTTGCAGCGCCACGTCGTGGATCAGCTGGTCGTAGCCGCGCTGCAGGAAGGTGGAGTAGATCGCCACCACCGGGCGCAGGCCCTCGCAGGCCATGCCCGCCGCAAAGGTGACTGCATGCTGCTCGGCAATGCCGACGTCGTAGTAGCGGTCGGGGAAGCGGCGCTCGAAGTCCACCAGGCCCGAGCCCTCGCGCATGGCAGGCGTGATGCCCACCAGCCGCGGGTCGGCCGCAGCCATGTCGCAGATCCACTGCCCGAAGACTTGCGTGAAGGTGGGCTTGGGCGGCGTGGCCGGCTTGACGATGCCCACCGCCGGGTCGAACTTGCCCGGGCCGTGGTACGTGATGGGATCGGCCTCGGCGAGCTTGTAGCCCTGGCCTTTCTTCGTGACCACATGCAGGAACTGCGGGCCCTTGAGCTGCTTGAGGTTCTCGAGCGTGGGGATCAGCGACTCGAGGTCGTGCCCGTCGATCGGGCCGATGTAGTTGAAGCCGAACTTCTCGAACAGCGTGGCCGGCACCACCATGCCCTTGGCCTGCTGCTCAAAGCGCTTGGCCAGCTCGAACAGCGGCGGCACCGGCTTGAGCAGGTCCTTGCCGACCTTCTTGGCCGCGGCGTAGAACTGCCCGCTCATCAGCTGCGCCAGGTAGCGGTTGAGCGCACCCACCGGCGGGCTGATCGACATGTCGTTGTCGTTCAGGATGACCAGCAGGTCGCAGTCGGCGACGCCGGCGTTGTTCAGCGCCTCGAAGGCCATGCCCGCGCTCATGGCGCCGTCGCCGATGATGGCCACCGCGCGGCGGTCGATGCCCTGCGTCTTGGCCGCCAGCGCCATGCCCAGCGCAGCCGAGATGCTGGTGGACGAGTGCGCGGTGCCAAAGGCGTCGTACTCGCTTTCGTCGCGGCGCGGAAAGCCCGACAGGCCGCCCAGCTGACGCAGCGTCGGCATGCGGTCGCGCCGGCCGGTCAGGATCTTGTGCGGATAGGTCTGGTGACCCACGTCCCACACCAGCCGGTCGTGCGGCGTGTTGAAGACGTAGTGCAGCGCGATCGACAGCTCCACCGTGCCCAGGTTGGAGCTGAGGTGGCCGCCGGTCTTGGCGACGCTGTTGAGCACATAGTTGCGCAGTTCGTCGGCCAGCGGCTTGAGCTGCGCGCGTGACAGCCGGCGCAGGTCGGCCGGGTCGTTGATTCCCTCGAGCAAGGACGTCATCTCAGTTCTGCCTGTTCACCACCATGTCTGCCAAAGCCCGCAGGGCCCGGGTGTCGGGCAAGTTGCTGGCTTCCAGCGCCGCAAGGGCCTGCGCGTACAGCTGGTGCGCATAGGCACGGGACCCCTCCAGGCCCATCAGCGACACATAGGTCGGCTTGTCATGGGCTGCGTCCTTGCCTGCCGTCTTGCCTAGGGTAGCCGAATCTGCGGTCACGTCAAGAACGTCGTCGACCACCTGAAACGCCAGCCCGATGGCCGATCCGTAGTCGGAAAGCGCCTGACGCGCCCCGGCATCCAGCTCGGCGCAGGCCGCGCCCATCAGCACGCTGCCCTGCAGCAAGGCCCCGGTCTTGAGGCGGTGCATGGTGCGCAGCTGGTCTTCGCTCAGGGCCTTGCCCACGCTGGCCAGGTCGATCGCCTGGCCGCCGGCCATGCCGCGGTGGCCGGCCGCATCGGCCAGCAGCCGGCACAGCCGGGCCTGCAGCGCCTCGGGCACCTCGGCTGCGTCGGGCGTGAGCAGCGCAAAGGCCAGGGCCTGCAGCGCGTCACCCGCCAGCAGGGCCTGCGCCTCGCCGAACTTCACATGCACGGTGGGCTTGCCCCGGCGCAGCACATCGTTGTCCATGCAGGGCATGTCGTCGTGCACCAGCGAATAGGCATGGATCAGCTCCACCGCGCAGGCCGCGCGCATGGCTGCCTGCGCATGGCCGCGCGCCGCTTCGGCAGCCGCCAGCACCAGCAGCGGGCGCAGCCGCTTGCCGCCGTCCAGCACCGCATAGCGCATCGCTTCGCCCAGGCCCGCCGGTGCGTCGGCGGCCACCCAGGCCGACAGCGCCTGCTCGACCTGCGCCAGGCGCTCGCGCATCCAGTCGTGAAAGGCCGTGGCGGCCTCGCTGGCCGCCGTGCCGGCGGCGCTCACCGTGGTGCCTGCGCTCACTCGGCGCTCCAGGGCTTGAGCACGCCCTCGTCAAGCACCTTGACCTGTTGCTCCACCGCCTCCAGCCGCGCGCGGCAGAACTTCAGCAGCTCTGCGCCGCGCTGGTAGCCGCCCAGCAGCTGGTCCAGCGGCAGCTGGCCGGACTCGATGCGCGCCACCAGTTGCTCGAGTTCCTCGAGCGCGGCCTCATAAGTGGCGGGCAGTTCCTGCGCCGGCGCAGCGCTTGTGTTGGAAGAAGTTTTGGGCATTCGTGTGGTCTTGATCAAGGCCGGATTTTAGGCGCGGGGGGCACGGGTACAATCCCGCTCCCCGCGCCAGTCTGGGACGCACGTCCCGGGTTGCACGGGGTTTTTGTCGATGTCGCGCCCGTCTTTGGATGAAGCGCTTCCCTGCCCCTTCATAGGGGGAGTCTCTAGGTCAGGTCACCATGTCTGATTTAAGTCTTCAGCTCCAGCAGGCCGAAAGCCAACTTCCCGTCACCAGCTACTTCGACGAGGCGCTGTTCCGGCGCGAGATGGAGATGCTGTTCCAGCGCGGCCCGCGCTACGTGGGCCATGCGCTGGCGGTGCCCGAGATGGGCAACTACCACGCGCTGCCGCACGAAGGCGAAGGCCGCGCGCTGCTGCGCACCACGCAGGGAGTGGAGCTGGTCTCCAACGTCTGCCGCCACCGCCAGGCCGTCATGCTGCACGGCCGCGGCTCGGTAAACGCGCAGGCTTCCTCGGGCGGCAACATCGTCTGCCCGCTGCACCGCTGGACCTACAGCGCCGGCCAGGCGCCCGGGGGCGCAGCGGCCGGCACGCTGCTGGGCGCGCCGCACTTTGCCCAAGACCCGTGCCTGAACCTCAAGCACTATGCGCTGCGCGAATGGAACGGCCTGCTGTTCGAAGACAACGGCCGCGACATCGAGTCCGACCTGGCTGGCATGGCCGCACGCAGCCAGCTCGACTTCTCGGGCTATGTGCTCGACCATGTCGAGCTGCACGAATGCAACTACAACTGGAAGACCTTCATCGAGGTCTACCTGGAGGACTACCACGTCGGCCCGTTTCACCCGGGGCTGGGCAACTTCGTCACCTGCGAAGACCTGCGCTGGGAGTTCCGCGACCACTACTCGGTGCAGACGGTGGGCGTGGCCAACCGGCTGGGCAAGGCCGGTAGCGCGATCTACGAGCGCTGGCACAAGGCGCTGATGGACTACCGCCGCGGCGAGCCGCCGGCGTATGGCGCGATCTGGCTCACATACTACCCGCACATCATGGTCGAGTGGTACCCGCATGTACTGACCGTGTCCACGCTGCACCCGGTCGGGCCGCAGAAGACGCTGAACATGGTGGAGTTCTTCTACCCCGAGGAGATTGCCGCCTTCGAGCGCGAGTTCGTCGAGGCCCAGCGCGCGGCCTACATGGAGACCTGTGTCGAGGATGACGAAATTGCGCTGCGCATGGACCAGGGCCGCAAGGCGCTGATGGCGCGCGGCGACAACGAGGTGGGCCCCTACCAGAGCCCGATGGAAGACGGCATGCAGCACTTCCACGAGTGGTACCGCGCGCAGATGGGCGCCGCCCCCGCGCTGCGCTGAGCCGCGTCGCGCCGATCACTCCCGCGCTGCGGCCCGACGCATCCTCCTTTCATCGTGCAAGCCCTGTGGATGCTGCTGGCCGCGCTGGCCTTCGCCAGCATGGCCGTGTGCGTGAAGTTCGCGTCAGCGCACTTCAACGCTGCCGAACTGGTGTTCTGGCGCGGCGCCATCGGCGTGCTGCTGCTGTGGGCGGTGGCGCGGCACCAGAAGCTGGACCTGCGCACCCCCGTGCCCGGCATGCATGTGTGGCGCAGCATCATCGGCGTGGCCTCGCTTGCGGCGTGGTTCTACGCGATTGCGGGGCTGCCGCTGGCCACTGCCATGACGCTGAACTACATGAGCAGCGTGTGGGTGGCCGCGTTCCTGGTGGGCGGCAGCCTGATCCTGCGCCTGCCGGGCCTGGGCCGCGGCGGCGCGGCGCCGCTGGAGCATGCGCTCACGCAGGGGGCGCTGGTGCTCACGGTGCTGGCCGGCTTTGCCGGCGTGGTGATGATGCTGCGCCCCACCATCGAGCAGAACCAGCTGTTTGCCGGCTTCATCGGCCTGTTCTCCGGCTTCGGCGCCGCCTTCGCCTACATGCAGGTGATGGCCCTGGCGCGCGTGGGCGAGCCGGAGACGCGCACCGTCTTCTACTTCGCCATCGGTACCGCCGTGGCGGGCGCCGCGGGCCTGCCCTTCACCGGCATCTCGAGCTGGGACTGGGGCCACGCGGTGTGGCTGCTGCCGATCGGCGTGTTCGCCACGCTCGGCCAGTGGTGCATGACCCGCGCCTACGGCCACGGCGCCACGCTGGTGGTGGCCAACCTGCAGTACTCGGGCATCGTGTTCGGTGCGATCTACGGCGTGCTGCTGTTCGGCGACGCGATCGACCTGTGGGGCTGGCTGGGCATGGCACTGATCGTGGCCAGCGGCATCGCATCGACCGTGCTGCGCGCCCGCGCCGCACCCGACGCGCCGGCCGAAGAGCACTGATCCTGCACCGCGGCAGGCGCATCCACCGGCCTGGATCAAGCCGCACCCGACCCCCAGCGCGTATGCTGAGCGGCTGACCTTTCCAACCGTCTTGCCATGTACACCACCCTCATCGATGCATCGCAACTGCAGGCGCTGCGCGCCAGCGGCCAGCCCCTGCTGGTGTTTGACTGCAGCGCCGACCTGATGAACCCCGCCGCGGGCGCGCAGCAGTACCGCGAGCGCCACATCGCCGGCGCGGTGTTCGCCGACCTCGACCACGACCTGAGCGACAAGAGCGGCACCGACACCGCATCGCGCGGGCGCCACCCGCTGCCGAATCCGCACAAGTTCGCCGCGTGGCTGCGCTCGGTGGGTTTCAGCAACGGCATGCAGGCGGTGGTGTATGACCGCCAGGGCGTGAACTTCTGCGGCCGCCTGTGGTGGATGCTGAAGTGGGCCGGCCACGAAGCGGTGGCGGTGCTCGACGGCGGACTGCAGGCCTGGGAGGCGGCCGGGGGTGCTGTCGAGTCGGGCGACGCCGCACCGCGCAGCGCAGGCAACTTCGAGCCATCGGCCCCCAGGCGGCGACTGGCCGACACGGCATCGGTGGTGCACGGCCTGTCGGGTGCGCAGACGCTGATCGACGCGCGCGCTGCACCGCGCTACCGCGGCGAGGTGGAGCCGCTGGACCCGGTGGCCGGGCACATCCCCGGCGCGCTGAACCGGCCGTTTCAGTCCAACATCGGTCCCGACGGCCGCTTCAAAAGCGCAGCGGCCCTGCGCGCCGAATTCGAAGCCCTGCTGGGCGGGCGCGACGCGTCGACCGTGGTGCACCACTGCGGCAGCGGCGTGAGCGCGGTGCCCAATGTGCTGGCGATGGAGATCGCCGGCCTGGGGCCAACGGCGCTGTACGCCGGCAGCTGGAGCGAGTGGTGCAGCGACCCGGCGCGGCCGGTGGCCAAGGGCTGAGTTTTTTGGCGCGGGTGTGCGTTGGTTGTCGCACGGCGCGAGGTCGCCGGTATCCGTTCTCTGGGCCACTTGTGCGGATGGCATTTGTGGCGCGGCTGACGGTGCTTCGTTGCCTCTGGGCTTGAGCGCGCTGCTTGGTCACAAGCACAAATTGGCCCGGCGCCCGGATACCAGCGCCCTCACGCCTGGGGTGGCTGGCGCGTAGGCCCCGCGCGTCGCAGCGGGGGGTGTAGCTGCAGTGCAGTGCCACTGAATGCCGCGCACGCAGTCGCTCAAGCGCTTTTCGCCTGCGGCACCCGCTCGCAAGGGGACCCCGTGTGCGCAGCCGAGGCGCGCAGCGACGAGCGGATCAGGGCGGGCGGTTGTCTGAGCCGCGCAGCGGCGAGTTTCCGCCCGACCCC
>JBDLRH010000034.1:0-18713 GCA_039800165.1 Pseudomonadota bacterium | reverse complement strand
GCCGGTGACGGCTTCATCTGGCAGGAACTCGACAAGGTCAAGGTGAAGGGCAAGGCCGAAGCGGTGGTGATCCATACCGCGTGGGGCACCGATGCCGAATGGACACCCGCCTTGCGCAGCGAGATCGCCGCATGGAACGCCTTTTTGGAGCGCTGGCGTGCACAGCAGTGGGCCGAGGCGCTGCCCATGATCGAGGCGCTGCGCCAGGCTCACCCCAACAAGCACCTCTACGCGCTGTACCTGGAGCGGGTGCAGCTGCGTCAGGGCCGCCCGGTCGATCCATTATGGGACGGCAGCACCGCGTTCGAGACGAAGTGACCTGCGGTCCACATGCAGGGCGCGCAGGCCAGGCTGGGCGCCTCAATCGATTTCGATCAGCGCGCCACTGGCGGTGAGGAAGGCGCAGCGGATGACGGCCCCAGAAGTATTCAGCGCCTGCTGCACCGCATCGCGGTAGGTGCGCAGCTGCCCGCACAGTGCCGCATCTTGCTGGGGCGCGGCTGAGGACTTGTGGTCCAACACCCACCACTGGCCGGTATCGCGGCGACGCACCAGGCGGTCGATGCGCAGCAGCTGGCCCTGGTGCGTGATCTCGACCTCGCTGTCGGCCATGTCCACCTGAGCGGCGTCCCAGGCCCAGGCGCCCTGCCCCTGCAGGATGCGTTGTGCCGCGTCACGGGCCTGCGCCACTTCGTCGGGCAACAGATCAAACTCGCGCGCCACCCCACGCAAGTGGGCAGATGACCATGCCGGGGCACCCGACAGCGGCGCCCATTCCAGCAGGCGGTGCATGCCTTGCCCGATGCGGGCCGCACGGTCGTTGCCGGCGGGGGGTGGCGTCGGCGCCACGCTGCCCACTTGTACATCAGACTGCGGCGTGTACGCAGGCAGCACACGCAAGCGCAACCCTTCTGCGGCTTCCACGGCCCGTAGTTGTGGTGGGGGCGAGTCTTGCACGACGGAGGTGGGCGCGGCAGCAACATGCGGCTGCACACGGGCCCACACGCTGCGCCCTGCCGCGCGATACGGCTCGCTGGAAGACAACACCAGGCATTGCCTGGCGCGTGTCATGGCCACATAGAGCACATTGAGCTCTTCACGCGCCTGCGCCGCCTGCTCGGAGGCGACGGCATCGCGCAGGCTCGGCGGGGGTGACCTGAGGCTGGCGCAGAACGCAAAGCGGCGCGGGTGCGGGTCGTCCCCGGGCCACTGGATGCAGCTTCCCCACGCATCGCCACGCGGCGCAGAGGCGTCCGCGTCCAGCAACACCACCGCCTTCGCCTCGAGGCCCTTGGCGCCATGCACCGTCAGCAGCGAGACCGCGCCGCGCTCTCGTGCGCCCGCGGGTTCGGTCGCCGGCGCGCGCAGGGCCTGTGCGCGCAGCTGGCGCACCCACGCGTAGGGTGTGAGGTAACGCCCGCCGTCCAGCGCCAGCGTGGCCGACAGCACCCCGCGCAGTCGCGAGAGCACCGGCTCGCGTTGCGCCGCAGGCACCGCAGCGGCGTAGCGGGCAAACACATCGCCGTCATGAAAGATGAACGACAAGGCATCGTGCGGCGGCAGGCTGCGAACCCAGCCCTGCCAGCGGCGCAGCACATCGCCTGGCCATCGGCCATCGGCGGTGGCATCGCTGTTGCCGCGAAGACGGTCGAGCGCATCAAGCCAGGTGGGCAAGGTAGCCGGTCTTGCGCCCGGTGTCTCGCCCTGCGCTTCGCCAGACAGCCCTGCTGGCTGCGCCTCCAAGCCCGCCGCGTCGCGTGCATCCGCCAGCCGCAGCAAAAAGTTCTCGTCCACACCAAACAGGGGTGAGCGCAGCACCTGCGCCAGCGACAGATCGTGTGACGGCGACACCAGCACATCAAGCAGCGCCACGATGTCCTGCACCTCCAGCGCGTCGGCCAGTTCGCCGCGCTCGCTGCGTTCGCAGGGCACATGGTGCTCCCGCAACGCCTGCTGCATCACATCCAGCCGCTCCCTCTGGCGCGCCAGCACCATGAAGTCGCCGGGCGATTCGCCTGCCGCGATGCGCCCAGCCATCCAGCGCGCCACCTGTCGACACTCGCGCAGGCGCAGGCTGTCTTCTTCCAGCTCGCGCGGCGTCGTCAAACTGTTGCGCCACGCATCGCCCTGGGGCTTGGCATCGGCTGCTGCAACCATGCGTTGGAGCTGCGGCAAGGCCCATGCCTCGCCCTCGTGTGCCGATTCGGTGGTGTGCGCGCGATAGCCGGGGTAGGCATCGTCACGCGCCGCATCAGACATGACCGCATTGACCGCCGCCAGCACCGCCTTCGCATTGCGGCGCGTGTGGTCGCAGCTCAGGACCACGCCCTCCAGGCCCTCGCAGATGAACGACTTGGCCGACTCGAACACCTGCGGCTCGGCGCGGCGAAAGCGGTAGATGCTCTGCTTGGGGTCACCCACGAGGAAAACCGGCAGGCTGTGGCCGGCGCCGGCATAGCCCGCAAGCCACGAACGCAACGCCTGCCACTGCACCGGGTTGGTGTCCTGGAACTCGTCGATCAGCAACTGGCGGGTGCGGGTGTCCAGCCGCTCGTGCACCCAGCCGCTGAGCACCGGGTCGCGCAGCAACTCGAGGGCGGCACACTCCAGGTCGGTCATGTCGACCCAGCCGCGCTCGCGCTTGAACGCCGCGTACTCACTCACCAGGAGGCGTATCAGGCGCGCCATGCGCTGGTGGTACAGCCAGCCTTCGTGCTGAGACACCGCCTCGCACAACACGCGCAGCTCGGCCTCGGCCTCTTGGGCCGCTGCGTAGCCGCCCAGGTGGTGGCGCAGTCGGTGGTCGTCCTGGACGAACAGCGCAGAGCGCAGCTGCGCAAAGCGCTCGGCAGCGTCGTCGATGGCCAGAGCCTGCTCGATGGCTGCAGCGGCGCTGCGCGGGGTCTTGTTGGTCTCGGCGCCCAGGCTGCGTGCCCATTGCAGCCAGCGTGTGCGCACCGGGGCCTGCGCCAGCACGTCGCGCGGGTCGTCCAGCCCTTCAAGCCAAAGGTGACGTGCGCCCAACCATTCCGCGTGGCGCTCCACCGACCCCGCCACGACATCTGCGGCATCGGCGATCGCGAATTCCATGCGCCGCGCCAGACCCGCCTCCAGTGCCTTGAGCGTGGCATGCCGCCCGTGGCTGCGCACCAGCGCCTCGAAGTCCTCGCGCGCACCGGCGTCGCCCAGCAAGGACTGAAAGAAGCGCGGCCAGCATGCGGCCACGGCGTCGGCGTCGTCCTCGAGCAGCTCGTACTGCGCGGGCAGCCCAAGCCGCCCAAGCACCGACAGCGGCGCCTCGCGCACCAGCGCTGCAAACCAGCTGTGGAAGGTGCGAATCTGAACCGGGCGGCCGGCATCAAGCACCCGCTGCCCCAAGGTGGCCAGCTCCGCCGCACGGGCCTGCGCCTCGTCGGGCGAACAGCCGCGCAGGATGAGTTCGGACGGCAGCGTCGCCACGTCCTGTCGCGCAAAGGCGTGCAGCCATTCATCAAGCCGGTCGCGCATTTCGCCGGCCGCCTTGCGGGTGAAGGTGATCGCGAGGATTTCGTGCGGCGGCGTGCCGTCCAGCAGTGCGCGCAGGATGCGCGAGACCAGCATCCAGGTCTTGCCCGCACCGGCGCATGCCTCCACCGCCACACTGCGCCGCGGGTCGCAGGCGATGGCATAGAACTCGCTGCGCGAGACCGCAGCGCCATTGCAGGCGTAGGCGGCGTCGGTCATTGCCAGTGCTCCTTGCGGCACAGCCCATGCGCCGCGCAGTGCTCGCATGCAGAACCCGAGCCCAGGGCCGGCAAGTCCGCACCACCGGCGATGGCATCGAGGTCGTGCACCACCCCCGCCAGCAAGGCATCGCGCGCGGCGGTCAGCTCAGGTTGCGCCACCCAGCGCGGCGCCTCGCGCTCACCGATCTGCAGATAGCCGCCCTCCGTGGCTTCACCCGCCGGTGCAGGCCCGCTGGCGTCCACCAGCGCTGCGTAAACCGCCATCTGCGTGTCTTCGAAGGGCTGCTTGACCCGCTGGCGGGTGCGCTCGCTGCCTTCGGTCTTGTAGTCAATCACGCGCAGGGCTGACGACGTCGGGTCAGCACTGCCGGGCGGGTTCACCCGGTCCACCCGATCCAGGCGCCCATGCAACACCACCTGCGCTTCGTGGCGCATCAGCGTGCGCTCGCGCTCCACTTCACCTTCAACAAAGGCAACGCCTGCGCGTTGCTGCTGCTCCCACCAGGCGAGGTAGCGGTCGCGCAGGTCGGGCCATGCGGCGATGAAGGGCAGGAACTCGGCCTCGGACAGCCCGAGTTCGCGTCGCGCCTGCTGCGCGGCATCGTCCAGCCACTGGCGCTGCGTTGCCATGTCTGCATCGTCTGGCGACTGCACCGCCCGCAGGTGAAAGTCGTGCAGCACCCGGTGCAGCCACGAACCGAAGTCGCGCTTGTCGACGGCGGTGTCGATTTCGTCGTCTTCGCGCAGCCGCAGCATGCGCAGCGCAAAAAACCGGTAGGGGCAGGCGCGCAAGTCAGCGTAGGCGCTGGCCGACAGCCGCTGCGGCGCGCGGCCCGGGGCCACGGCAGCGGCGCCGGCGGCGGGGCGCGCCTGAAGCGACCGCTGCTCGCGAGGGTCGTCGCAGGGCTTCATGCCCTGCAGCAGCAGGCGCTCGACAAAGCCACTGGGCGACACCGGGTTGCCCAACGCGTCCTTGCGCCGCCACAGCACGTCCACCAACGCGGTGTTCAGTGCGTCGGCCCACGCCAGTTGCTGCGCCTGCTGTGCATCCGCCGCTGTCGGAAGGCCCAGCGCCTCGCGCTGCGCGCGGGTCCACACGCCGGCGAGCGCAGGCACTTGTGGCAAGTGCGCCTCGTCGCAGCCGGGCAGCACGGCAGCAGCGACATCGCGACCGGCCAATTGCGCCAGCGGCAGCAGCACCACCTGCGGCTGCTCGGGCGCTGGGGGCCGAAAGCTGGCTTGCTCCAGCACCGTGCGCACCCACTGGGCACAGGCTGTCCACTGCACCGGGCGTGTGGCGGCCGGCAGGTCACACAGGTCATCCAGCGGGTGGTCTGGGTCGACGGACACCAGCCGCAACGCCTCAAGCATCTGCTGGCCTGCGGCGTCTTGCGCCAGCGCAGGCCACAAGCCGCAGGCCTGAAGCAGCGCCCGCAGGTCCAGCAGCCATTGCGCCAGGGTGCGCCTGCGCTGCGCGTCGGCACGCCAGGCCTCGACCTGCTGCACCACATCTTGCTGCTGCACGACCTGCTGCACGACCGGTCTCTCGCGCCCCCCTTGATCGCGCAGGGGCGGCGAAGCATGCGACGTACCCCCCAGAACCGCCCGCGCAAAGTCGGGCCAGCGCGCGATGCCGAGCTGGCGGGCACGCGACTCCAGCGACATCACCGCCGCCGGCGTGATGCCTGCCCCGGGCTGCAGGCTCACATGCTGCAGCCAGTCGATCACCCCGTCGGTGGCGGGTTCAGGCGCCCAGAGCTCCACGGTACGCAGCAGCGTGGCGGCCGCGCGGGTGGTGGACAGTCGCCAGCCCGTTTCGTCGCGCACCGCCACGCCACGCTCTGACAGCAGCGCCTGCACCCGGCGCGACACGACACGGTCGGTGGTGGCCAGCGCCACCGGAAAGCGGCCCGCCTGCAGATGGCGCAGCACACAGGCTGCGGCGCGCTGCGCTTCGTCTTCGGCGTCTGCCGCTTCGTGCAGCTGCAAGCCGCTGCGCTTGCCCTGCGGCCCGGTGCTGGCGCCTTCCAGAAGGTTGATCACCGTGATTCGCTCGGGCCACCGCGCCTGCCAGGCCTGCACCAGCGGATCGGCCTGCAAGCCCTGCAGCACGAACAGGTGGCTGACCGTGCCAGACCGCATGGCGTCCCACAGCACATCGGTCGGCTGGCGCGAACGGGCGGCCCACTCCAGCGCCAGACGCACCAGGGTGGCCTCGTGCTCGAAGGCGGTGTCCGTGGCCAACGGCATCAGCGCGCGCCGCTCGGCAACCCACCCGGCACGCTCGGCCGGATGCACGCCCGCGATGCGGCGCGCCAGCTCAGAAGCCGCCTCGACCAAGGCCAGCGGCGCCAGCGCCGAGGGTGCGCGGGCGGTGTGCAGCAGTTGCTGCGCCACCAGCAGGTCGCGCGCCGGCTCCCAAGCGATGTCGAGCGCCTCGGGCGCGAATGCAGACACCCGCTGGGCCCAGCTTTGCGTGGTTTCAAAGCGTGGGCTGAATCCGCTGCGCGCCAGCGCCGCCCAGGCCTGCCGCGCCAGCGGCAGCAGTTGCGCAAACGGCACCAGAACCACCGCCTGGTGAGCCGGCGCAGCCTGATGGGCCAATGTGTCGGCGATGCGACCGATGGCGGCGCGCAGCGCCCGGTGCGAGGAGCGTGTTTCTGTCACAATTCAGGCACTTTAGCGGTGCTCGCGCTCACCGGCTGAGCCTCGCGCCCCTGTACTGACCCCGCCGGAGATCCGTTCAACATGGCCAGCGACCTGATCAAGCACATTTCCGACAGCAGTTTCGAATCCGACGTGCTGCAGGCAGACAAACCGGTGCTCGTGGACTACTGGGCCGAATGGTGCGGCCCGTGCCGCATGATCGCGCCCATCCTCGACGAGGTGTCGCAGGCCTACCAGGGCAAGCTGCAGATCGCCAAGATGAACGTGGACGAGAACCGCGACATCCCGGCCAAGTTCGGCATCCGCGGCATCCCGACGCTGATGCTGTTCAAGAACGGCCAGCTCGCCGCCACCAAGGTGGGTGCGGTCAGCAAGGCGCAGCTGACGGCCTTCATCGACCAGCAACTGGCCTGAAGCAGCGCCCGCGGGGCCGGCACGCCACCGTGGCGCGCCCACCACGCCCCACTCCACCCGGATCGTCGGGGCGCCTGACGGGCCCCGTTTCCTGACATAATCCGTTTCACACAAGGCGCCCTGCGCCACCGCCTGCGGGCGGGCCTTGCGCCGCGACACCGCGGTGCCCTCTCCCCCCAGTTTCTCCCGCTCGAACCACCCCACGGGTACTTCCATGCACCTGAACGAACTCAAGGCACTTCACGTTTCCGAAGTGCTCAAGCAGGCTGAAGAACTCGAAATCGAGAACACCGGCCGCATGCGCAAGCAAGAGCTGATGTTCGCGATCATCAAGAAGCGCGCGAAGGCGGGCGAGCAGGTGTTCGCCGACGGCGTGCTCGAGGTGCTGCCCGACGGCTTCGGCTTCCTGCGCAGCCCCGACACCAGCTACACCGCCAGCACCGACGACATCTACATCTCGCCCAGCCAGGTGCGGCGCTTCAACCTGCACACCGGCGACATGATCGAAGGCGAGGTGCGCATCCCCAAGGACGGCGAGCGCTACTTCGCACTGACCAAGCTCGACAAGGTCAACGGCGGGCCGCCCGAGCAGAACAAGCACAAGGTGATGTTCGAGAACCTCACGCCGCTGTTCCCCAAGGAGCAGATGAAACTGGAGCGTGACGCATTCAAGGGCGACGAAAACATCACTGCGCGGATCATCGACATCATCGCTCCCATCGGCAAAGGCCAGCGCGCGCTGCTGGTGGCGCCGCCCAAGAGCGGCAAGACGGTGATGATGCAGCACATCGCGCATGCCATCAGCGCCAACTACCCCGACAGCTACATGATGGTGCTGCTGGTCGACGAGCGCCCCGAGGAAGTGACCGAGATGCAGCGCTCGGTGAAGGCCGAGGTGATTGCGTCCACCTTCGACGAGCCCGCGGCGCGCCATGTGCACGTGGCCGAGATGGTGATCGAGCGCGCCAAGCGTCTGGTCGAGCTGAAGAAGGACGTGGTGATCCTGCTGGACTCGATCACCCGCCTGGCCCGCGCCTACAACAACGTGGTGCCGTCTTCCGGCAAGGTGCTGACCGGCGGTGTGGACGCCAACGCGCTGCAGCGGCCCAAGCGCTTCCTGGGCGCGGCGCGCAACGTGGAAGAAGGCGGCAGCCTCACCATCATCGCCACCGCGCTGATCGACACCGGCAGCCGCATGGACGAGGTGATCTTCGAAGAGTTCAAGGGCACCGGCAACTGCGAAATCCACCTTGACCGCCGGCTGTACGAAAAGCGCGTGTTCCCCTCGATCCAGCTCAACCGCAGCGGCACCCGCCGCGAGGAACTGCTGCTGGCCCCCGAGATCCTGCAAAAGACCCGCATCCTGCGCCAGTTCATGTACAACATGGACGAGATCGAGGCGATGGAGATGGTGCTCAAGAGCATGAAGGCAACCAAGACCAACGTCGAGTTCTTCGACATGATGCGCCGCGGCGGCTGAGGCCCCGGGTTTCTCCTATAATTACAGGTTTTGCGGAAAGTAGGCCGAATGGGTCGGCCCGGCTCCCGCTGCTGAGACAGGAACCGCCATGAAAGAAGGCATTCACCCCAACTACCGCGAAGTGCTCTTCGTGGACCTCTCCAACGGCTTCAAGTTCGTGACGCGTTCGTGCGTGGCGACCAAGGAAATGGGCAAGACCGACGACGGCCGCGAGCTGCCGCTGTTCAAGCTCGATACCTCGAGCGAGTCGCACCCCTTCTACACCGGCACCCAGAAGTCGGTGGACAACATGGGCGGCCGCGTCGAGAAGTTCCGCAACCGCTTCGCCAAGAAGGGCGCCTGAGCACCCTGCCCCCTGGCCGCTTCGCCGCTTCCTGACAAGGGCAGCCCGGTTTACCGCGCTGCCCTTTTTGCTGCCCGCACGCTGGCACACTCGCACCCGTGAACCGCCCCACCCCCGCCATCGTTGCGCAGAGCGCCGCGCGCCGCCTGCCGCGCGTGGCGCTGTGGCTGCTGCTGCTGGCCTACGTGCTGCCGGGCTTTGTGGCGCGTGGGCCGTGGAAGTCGGCCGATGCCGAGTCGTGGGGCTACATGATGGAGTGGGCGCGCCACGGGCTGGGGTGGTTCGAGCCCACGTTGATGGGCCAGGCGCCCGACCTGAACGCTCCGCTGGTGCATTGGCTCGGGGCCGCAGCCATCACGGTGCTGGGCGGCGTGCTGGGGCCCGAATTCGCAGCCCGCGTGCCCTTCATCGCGCTGCTGGGCCTGGCGCTGGCCGCCACCTGGTACGCCATCTACGCCCTGGCGCGCGACCCGCTAGCCCAGCCGGTGGCCTTTGCCTTTGGCGGCGAGGCGCAGCCGGTGGACTACGCGCGCGCCCTGGCCGACGCCGGCTTGCTGGCGCTGATTGCCTGCCTGGGCCTGGCGCAGTTCTCGCACGAGACCACACCCGCGCTGGCCCAGCTGTCGTTCATGGCGCTGCTGCTGTACGGCATGGCCGCCCTGCCGCTACGCGGCCATCGCGCGGGCCTGGCCTTGCTGTGCGGAAGCGCCGGGTTGGCCCTCAGCGGCGCGCCTGCCATTGCCTTCGCCTGCAGTGCAGCAGCCGCAGCGCTGTCGTTCTGGCCGCACTCTGGTTCACGCTTTGGGCCGCGATCCGAAACGCCGCCCGAGCCGACCGATGCGGCACACGCGTCTGGCCAGCGGCTCTGGACCGTGGCTGCCCTCGCGGCGGCCGCAGCACTGGGCTTCGGGCTTGACCTGATCACCTGGCAGCTGCAATGGCCCTCCAGCGCCCGCGGCTGGGACTCGGTGCTGCAGGCCTTCATCTGGTTCACCTGGCCGGCCTGGCCCCTGGTGCTGTGGGGCCTGTGGCGCTGGCATCGCCACTGGCGCAGCCGCCACCTGGCGGTGCCGCTGGCACTGGCCGGCATCACGCTGTTCAGCGCGGTCTTCACGCCGGCCATCGAGCGCTCGTTGCTGATTGCACTGCCCGCACTCGCCGCGCTGGCCGCGTTTGCCCTGCCGACCCTCAACCGCAGCCTGAGTGCGCTGATCGACTGGTTCACCTTGCTGTTCTTCAGCACCTGTGCGCTGGCCATCTGGGTGATCTGGGTGGCCACGCAGACCGGCGTGCCCGCCAAGCCGGCCGCCAATGTGGCCAAGCTGGCGCCGCTGTTCGAGCCGCAGTTCTCGTGGCTGGCCTTCATCGCTGCGCTGCTGGCCACGCTGGCCTGGGGCTGGCTGGTCGTGTGGCGCACCGGCCGCCACCGCAGCGCGCTCTGGAAAAGCCTGGCCCTGCCGGCCGGCGGCACCACGCTGTGCTGGGTGCTGCTGATGACGCTGTGGCTGCCGATGCTCGACCATGCGCGCAGCTTCGGCGTGGTGATCAGCCAGGTGCGCGAGGCCATCGGCGACAACCCCTGCCTGCAGGCGCACAAGCTGTCGCGCGCCGAGGTCGCTGCCCTCACCCACCAGGGCGGGCTGAGGCTCGAACCCGCGTCGGCGCAGGCCAACTGCCCCTGGCTGCTGCTGGACATCGAAGAGCAGGCCTCGCTGGCCGAATCGGTCGATCCGGCGCAGTGGACGGTGCAGCGCCGCGTGGGCTGGCGTGCCAACCGCCGCGAAGACCTTCTGCTGATGCGCCGCATCGCGCCCTGAGCGTTCACGCGACCGCGAACACCGCCTGTGCATTCCCCTTCGGTCCGCCGAGAAGAGCTTCGCATCATCGTGCGCCACGCGGTCACGGTGCTGGCCGGCCAGCTGGCGGTGATGGCCTACGGCGTGACCGACACCCTGGTGGCCGGTCGTGTGTCCAGCGAGGCGCTGGCAGCGCTGTCGGTGGGCTCGGCCATTTACATCAGCGTGTTCGTGGCGCTGATGGGGGTGGTGCAGGCGCTGCTGCCGATCTGGGCCGAACTGCACGGCGCCAACCGGCCCAAGGCGCTGGGCCGCTCGGTGCGGCAGGCGCTGTACCTGTGCCTGTTCACCATCACCGCGGGTGTGGCGGTGCTGCTGTTCCCGGCCCCGCTGCTTCGCTGGACGCAAGTGCCCCCCGCCCTGCAGGCCGAAGTGGCGCACTACCTGGCGGTGCTGGCGCTGGCCTTGCCGGCGGCGCTGCTGTTTCGCGGCTTCAGCACGCTGAACCAGGCGCTGGGCAAACCGGTGCTGGTGACCTGGATCCAGATCGGCTCCCTGGCGGCCAAGATACCGCTGTCGATGCTGCTGGCCTTCGGCTGGCCGGCACTGGGCATCCCGGCCATGGGCCTGGCGGGCTGCGCCTGGGCCACGGTGGTCATCAGCTACTGCATGCTGGCGCTGGCCATCTGGCTGGTGCGCGGCGCCGACCTGTACCGGCCCTACCGCATCTGGAAGCGGCCCGAGCCGCCGGACTGGAAGGCGCTGGGCGGCTTCGTCCGCCTGGGTGTACCCACCGCGCTGTCGATCACGGTGGAAGTGACCTCGTTCACCCTGATGGCACTGTTCATTGCACGCATGGGCACGACGGCTGCGGCCAGCCACCAGATTGCCTCCAACATGAGCGCGGTGCTCTACATGATGCCGCTGTCGCTGGGCGTAGCCACCAGCGCGCGCACCAGCTTCTGGCTGGGCGCAGGCGACGGTGCACGCGCACGCCTGGCCATGTGGAGCGGCTTTCGGCTGATGCTGCTGCTGGCGGCCACGCTGGCCTGCGCCGTCTGGCTGTTCCGCGAGAGCATTGCACATGTGTACGCCGCCGGCCGGCCCGAGGTGGTGGCGCTGGCTGCCAGCCTGCTGGGCTGGGTGGCGCTGTACCACGCGGCCGATGCGGTGCAGGCGCTGTGCGCCTTCTTGCTGCGATGCTGGCGGATTGCCATCAGCACCTTCGTGATATACGGCGTGCTGCTGTGGGGGCTGGGCCTGGGTGGCGGCTACCTGCTGGCCTATCGGGGCCTGGGGCCGTGGCCTGCCATGCAGCACCCGTCGGCGTTCTGGATGGCGGGTTCGCTGTCGCTGGCGCTGACCGCTCTGGTGTTCGTGCTCATGCTGCTTCGGGTGTCGCGCCGGCCTCCACCGGCGTGACGCGCCGCACCCGCGACGCCGGCAGCACGAAGCCGAAGCTCGAGCCCTGCCCCACCACGCTTTCGATGCGGATCTCGCCGCCGTGGCGCTGCACCACATGCTTGACGATGGCAAGACCCAGCCCGGTGCCGCCGGTCTCGCGCGAGCGGCTGCGGTCCACCCGGTAAAAGCGCTCGGTCAGCCGCCCCAGATGCTCCGGGGCGATGCCCGGGCCGCTGTCGCGCACCCGGTATTCGGCGCGCCCGTCGGCATGCATCGTCCACGACACATCGATGCTGCCACCGGCCGGGGTGTAGCGGATGGCATTGCTCAGCAGGTTGGACATGGCGCTTTGCAGTTCGCTGCCCGCGCCGCAGATCTCCGCGTCCTCGGGCACCGCGAAGGCCAACCGGTGGCCCTGCCCCTGCGTGACCAACCCCGACAGCGTGCGCGCCTCGAGTTCGCAGGCCTGCGTCAAACCGGACACGCGATGCCACTCCAGCAAGCCCGGCGCCGGGCTGCCTTCCAGCCGCGACAGGGTGAGCAGGTCACTCACCAGCGTCTGCATGCGCTGCGATTGCTGCGCCATCAGGCCCAGGTAGCGCTGCCGGTCGGCTTCGGCCAGGTCCAGCGTCTGCATGGTCTCGACAAAGCCCGCCAGCACCGTCAGCGGCGTGCGGATCTCGTGCGACACATTGGCCACGAAGTCGCGGCGCATCGCCTCGGCCTGCTCTACCGCGGTGACGTCGCGGCTGAGCAGCAAGCGGCGGTTGCCGGCATACGGGTGCGCCTGCACCGCCAGCTTGAGCGGCGCCGAGCCGGGCACCATCACCGGCAGTACGATCTCGCGGCTGTAGTTCCACGACGCGAGGTAGCCGCTGAACGCCGGGTCGCGCACCAGATGGGTCACATGCTGCATGCGGTCGCGCTTGGCATCAAATCCGAAGTGCTGGGCTGCCGTCTGGTTGCACCACTCGATGCGGCCCTGCTCGTCCAGCAGCACAACGCCGTTGGGCGAGTTCTCCAGAGCCACCAGAAATTCCTGCAGACGCTCTTCGCTTTGGCGCTGACGCTCCTCGCGCTGACGCAGCAGCTTGGACAGCCGGTGCGCCACTTCGCCCCAGGTGCCGCCGCCGCGCGACATCACCTCGGAAAGCGCATCGCGGCGCAGCGCCTCGATCAGCCGCCCGCCCGACCGCGCATCCAGCACCAGACGCAGCACCAGCATCGCGCAAGCCGCAGGGGCGCCCCAGGCGGCGCCACCCAGCACCACCCCGGCCACGCCCGCCAGCACCGCCAGCAGCAGCGTCAGAACAAAACCGGTCCACATGGCTTGAAGTTAACACGCGGCCCGGAAGGCGGGCACACGCCGGGCCGCAGGGCGCCCCTGGCCCCTGGAAACGGCCTCAGGTGCTGGCGACCGGCTGGGCGGTGAAGCGATAGCCGGCACCGCGCACCGTCTCGACCATGGCGGCTGCCTCCCCCAGCGACTCGCGCAGCCGCTTGATGTGGACATCCACCGTGCGTTCTTCGATGAACACATGGTCGCCCCACACCTTGTCGAGCAGCTGCCCGCGGCTGTGCACCCGCTCGGCGTGCTTCATCAGGAAGTGCAGCAGCCGGAACTCGGTGGGGCCCATCTTGAGCGGCTGACCCCGCCACAGCACCCGGTGCGCCGCACCATCGAGCAGCAGCTCGCCCAGGGTGATGCTGTCGTGCACCTGCTCGGGCGCGCGGCGACGCAGCACCGCTCGGATGCGCGCCAGCATCTCTTGTGTGGAGAACGGCTTGGTGATGTAGTCGTCCGCCCCGGCGTCCAGGCCCATCACCTTGTCGGGCTCGTCGCTGCGCGCGGTCAGCATCAGGATCGGAACGGCCTTGGTACGCGAATCGGCGCGCCACTTGCGCGCCAGTTGCACACCGCTGGCGCCCGGCAGCATCCAGTCGAGCAGGATCACATCGGGCAGCACCGCATCGAGTTCGCGCTGGGCCGCTTCACCGTCACTGGCCCACACCGGGCTGAAGCCGTTGTGCCGCAGGTTCACGGCAATCAGCTCGGCAATCGACGACTCGTCCTCGACGATCAGGACGCGCGGATGCAGCTTCATCGGACAGTCGACTCCACCTTCGACAGGGGCGCGTGGCGGATATCGGCGCCCTTGACGATGTAGATGGTGAACTCGGCGATGTTCTTCGCATGGTCGCCGATGCGCTCGATCGCCTTGGCCACGAACAGCAGGTCGAGGCTGGGCGAGATCGTCTTGGCGTCTTCCATCATGTAGGTGATCAGCTTGCGCAGAAAGCTGTTGTATTCGCGGTCGATTTCGTTGTCCTGCTTGATGATGTCCAGGGCCTCTGCCGCGTCCAGGCGCGCGAAGGCATCCAGCGACTTGCGCAGCAATGCCAGCGCCATGTCGGCCGCGAGCCGGATCGACGACGACGGCAATTCACGCGCCGCCCCGCTGTCGATGATGGACTTGACCATCCGCGCGATGCGCGTGGCCTCATCACCCACCCGCTCGAGGTTGGCGGTGGTCTTGGAGATCGCGATCAGCAGCCGCAGGTCCACGGCCGTCGGCTGGCGCCGCGCGATGATGGTGGACAGCTCGCGGTCGATCTCGACCTCGGCCGCGTTTACACGCTCTTCGGTCTGGATGACCCGGTCGGCCACCTCGGCGCTGAACTGGGACAGCGCGTAGATCGCATCCGCAATCTGCGACTCCACCAGGCCACCCATGGCCATGACGTGCGCCGAGACGCTGTTGAGTTCGCTGTCGAACTGGCTTGATAGGTGCTTGTCGCTCATGTCAGCCGAACCTTCCGGTGATGTAATCCTCAGTCTCCTGGCGCGTGGGCTTGACGAAGATCTCGCTTGTCACGCCGTACTCGATGAGTTCGCCCAGGTACATGTAGGTGGTGAAGTCCGACACGCGCGCTGCCTGCTGCATGTTGTGCGTGACGATCGCGATCGTGTAGTCGTTCTTGAGCTCGTGCACCAGCTCCTCGACCTTGCCGGTGGAAATCGGGTCCAGCGCGGAAGTGGGCTCGTCGAGCAGCAGCACCGAGGGCTTGACCGCCACGCTGCGTGCAATGCACAGGCGCTGCTGCTGGCCGCCCGACAGCGACAGGCCGCTCTGGTTGAGCTTGTCCTTCACCTCGTTCCACAGCGCTGCCTTGGTCAGGGCCCATTCGACGCGGTCATCCATCTCGCTGCGGTTGAGGTCTTCGTACAGCCGCACACCAAAGGCGATGTTGTCGTAGATCGACATCGGAAACGGCGTGGGCTTCTGGAACACCATGCCGATCCGCGCACGCAGCAGGTTCAGGTCCTGCTTGTCGTCCAGGATGTTCTGCCCGTAGAAGTTGATCTCGCCTTCCGCGCGCTGGCCCGGGTACAGGCTGTACATGCGGTTCAAGGTGCGCAGCAGCGTGGACTTGCCGCAACCCGAAGGGCCGATGAAGGCCGTGACCTTGCGCTCGACGATGTCCATCGACACGTTCTTCAGGCCGTGGAACTTGCCGTAGTAGAAGTTGAGGTTGCGCACCTCGATCGCATTGCGGGTCTGCACTGCGCGGTCGGCTTCAAGGGTGGTCATGGTGCTGGTGGATGAATGGAGGGGTCAGGACTGCGTGCGGTCGCGGAACCAGACACGGGCGATGATGTTGAGCGTCAGCACCGCCAGCGTGATCAGCAGCGCACCGCCCCAGGCCAGGCGTATCCAGTTGTCGTACGGGCTCATCGCGAACTGGAAGATCACCACCGGCAGGTTGGCCATCGGCTGGGTCATGTCGGCGTTGAAGAACTGGTTGTTCAGCGCAGTGAACAGCAGCGGCGCCGTCTCGCCACTGATGCGGGCCACCGCCAGCAGCACGCCGGTGATCACGCCGGCACGTGCGGCACGCAGCGTCACCATCAGCGCGACTTTCCAGCGCGGGGCGCCGAGGGCAAAGGCCGCCTCGCGCAGGCTGCCTGGCACCAGGCGCAGCATGTTCTCTGTGGTACGTACCACCACCGGAATGGCAATCAGCGACAGCGCCAGGCTGCCTGCGTAGCCAGAGAAATTGCCCACCGTGGCCACCGCAATCGCGTACACGAACAGCCCCAGAACGATGGATGGTGCCGACAGCATGATGTCGGTGACGAAGCGGGTGAGCTCGGCCGTCTTGCTGGTGTCGCCGTATTCAGCCAGGTACACCCCCGCCAGAATGCCGATGGGCGTGGACACCACCACGGTCAGTGCCAGCATCATCAGGCTGCCGACGATGGCGTTGCGCAGGCCGCCGCCTTCGCTGCCCGGAGCCGGCGTGTCCTTGGTGAACATGGCCAGGTCGATCGCCGACAGGCCGTTCTTGAACAGGATGAAAAGAATCCACAGCAGCACCGCCAGGCCCAGGCCCATGGCGGCCATCGACAGCGTCAGGCCCACCCAGTTGGCGCGGCGGCGCTTTGCGTACAAGCCCATGTTCATCTGGTTCATTTCAGGTCCTCAGATGCCCTTGGCACGCTCGGTGCGGATGATCAGGATCTTGGCCAGCGCCAGCACGATGAAGGTGATGACGAACAGCAGCAGGCCCAGCGCGAACAGCGTGGACAGGTGAAAGTCGGCCGCCTCGGCGAACTCGTTGGCCAGGGTCGAAGCGATGGATGTACCCGGCGAAAAGACGGTGGTGGGCAACCGGTTGGCGTTGCCGATCACGAAAGTGACCGCCATGGTTTCGCCCAGCGCACGCCCCAGCCCCAGCATCACGCCGCCGATCACGCCCTTGTTGGTGTACGGCAGCACCACGCGGCGCACCACCTCCCAGGTGGTGCAGCCCAGGCCATAGGCCGATTCGCGCAGGATGGACGGCACGATCTCGAACACGTCGCGCATCACCGCTGCAATGAAAGGCAGCACCATGAAGGCCAGGATGATGCCCGCCGCCAGGATGCCGATGCCGTTGGTCGCGCCCCCGAACAGGAAGCCCACGATCGGCATGCCCTCCATCACCTCTTTCACCGGGATCTGAACGTAGTCGGCAAACAGCGGCGCAAAGACGAACAGGCCAAACATGCCGTAGATGATGGACGGCACCGCTGCCAGCAGCTCGATTGCGGTACCGAGCGGCCTGCGCAGCCACGTCGGGCAGGTTTCGGTGAGGAACAGCGCAATGCCAAAGGCCAGCGGCACGGCAATCAGCAGGGCGATACCGGCGCTGGCCAGCGTGCCGAAGATGGCGATGGCGGCCCCGAATTCTTCGTTGACGATGTCCCACTCCACTCGCCAGATGAACTGCAGGCCAAACTTGTGGAAGGCCGGCCACGCCTTGACCAGCAGCGAAGCAATGATGCCCAGCAGTGCCACCAGAACCAGCAAGGAAAACAGCTGCGTCAGGCGATGGAACACCGTGTCCTGAAGACGCTGGCGCGACGCGATCGCCAGCATTTGCTGCTGGCCGCGTCCCTCATCCGGCTGAACATCAGGCATGGTGGCTCCTGTGGCGGTCGTCACTGGCATTTTGAGGGCAATGCAGATGGGTCGGGCTTGGATGTGCGAAAGCCTGCCTGCCGTGCACCGCGTCACGTCAGGCAGGGCCACGGTCGCGTCAGCGCTGGATCTGGCTCCAGACGCGGGTGCGAATCTGCTCGGTCAGGGCATCGGGCAGCGGCACGTAGTCCAGCTCCTCAGCCATCTTCTTGCCGTTTTTGAAGGCCCAGTCAAAGAACTTCAGCGCCTCGGCAGACGCTGCCTTGTCGCCCGGCTGCTTGTACATCAGGATGAACGAAGCCGTGCTGACCGGCCAGGAATTGGCACCCTTGGCATTGACCATCGAGATGCCCATGCCGGGCACGCTGAACCAGTCGGCACCTGCGGCGGCCGCGGCAAAGGTCGTGTCGTCCGGCGACACATACTTGCCATCCGCGTTTTGCAGCTGCATGAAGTTCATGTTGTTCTTCTTGACGTAGGCGTATTCCACATAGCCCAGCGAGCCCTTGATGCGGTTGACGTTGGCAGCGACGCCTTCGTTGCCCTTGCCGCCCACCGAGGTGGCCGCCGGCCATTTGACGGCCGCACCGCGGCCCACCTTGTCGGCCCACTCCTTGCTGATTACCGTGAGGTAGTCCGTCCAGTTGAAGGTGGTGCCCGAGCCGTCAGCGCGGTGCACCACGGTGATGGCGGTATCGGGCAGCTTCTTGCCCGGGTTCAAGGCGGCTAGCTTCGGGTCATTCCACTTGCTGATGGTGCCCAGGAACATCTCGGCCAGTACCGGGCCGGTCACGCGCAGTTCGCCCGGCTTGAAGCCGTCGAGGTTGATCACTGGTACCGTGCCACCAATGATGGCCGGGAACTGCACCATGCCGTCCTTGTCGAGCTCTTCGCCCTTGACCGGCGCGTCGGTGGCGCCGAAGGTCACCGTCTTCGCGCGGATCTGGCGAATGCCGCCCGACGAGCCGATCGACTGGTAGTTCAGGCCCACGTTGGTCTGCTTCTTGTAGGCCTCGGCCCACTTGGCGTAAATCGGGAACGGGAACGTGGCGCCGGCGCCCGTGATGTCGGCGGCATGGGCCACGCCAGCGAAGGTCAGGGCAACGGTGGCGGCGGCGACCGCCTTGAGGAAATTGCGCTTCATGAAAAACCTTTCGGGGGTGGGTTGAACGACCCTGTGAAGGCTATCGGCGCTTTATGACATCTCCGTGACAAAACAAAGGCCGCCCGGAAGGCGGCCTGGACAAGAAGCGGAAACGGGGCTCAGCTCGGCGACTGACCCGACACGTGCAGTTCTCGTGTCTGCCAAGACAGGTCGAACAGCTTGGCCTTGCCCATGTAGTAACGGTCCAGCCGCCATTCCTTCAGCACCTGAATCGCGAGCTCGAAGGAATCGGCATCGAGGCGGTACACATCCTC
>JBDLRH010000033.1:0-28825 GCA_039800165.1 Pseudomonadota bacterium | reverse complement strand
ACAGGATGTCGGCAAACAGGATGGCCGAGAACGGCACCTTCTCCGACGGTTTGAGCACCATGCGGTTGTTGGTCGCGATGCTCGGCACCACCTTGTGCGCCACCTGGTTCATCGGGTGGTTGAAGGGCGTGATGGCGGTGATCACGCCCAGCAGCGGCGCGCGCTGGGTGTACACGCGGCGCTTCTTGCCGTGGTGCGTCAGGTCGCAGCTGAAGATCTGGCCGTCGTCCTTCAGCACCTCGCTGGCGCCGAACAGCAGCACGTCGCTGACGCGGCCGGCCTCGTAGATCGCGTCCTTGTGGCACAGGCCGGCTTCGGCGGTGATCAGGGCCGCCACCTCGTTCAGGCGGTTGCGGATGATCTCGGCTGCGCGGTTCAGGATGGCGGCGCGCTCGTAGCGGCTGAGGGTGGGCCGCTCGGCGTGGGCCGTGGCGTAGGCCTCACGCACTTCCTCCAGCGTGGCCTTGGGCACGGTGCCGATGCGCTGTTCGGTGTAGGGGTTGAAGACCCCGATCACGCGGGATGCGCCCTGCGTGCGTTCGCGGTCGGCGCCCACCTTGCGCCCGGCGATGCGCATCGCGTCCAGTGCGTGGTCGCGGATGTATTGCTCGATGCTGCTCATCGCTTGCTCGGGTCTGGTGCTTCACTGCGCGTGGTTCAGCGCCAGGTCGAAGGCGTCGAAGTTGCGCCAGCGGCGGTTGGCTTCGCGGCCGGGCGTGGGGCGGTTCAGGACCAACGGCACGCGCTGCTCGCTGATGCCGCCGTGCGATCGCAGCGGTGCGTCCAGACCCGACAGGTCGTGCCGCACGGCGCTGGTGCCGATGACGGTGAAGCGCTCGGACACGCAGACGATGTCGCCGATGCGGTCGGCCGGCAGCTCAAATTCGCGTGCGGCTTCCTCGCGCGTCAGTACCCGCTCCATGCCGCGCAGCGAGCGCAGGTCGGCGCACACGCTGGCGGCACTCGTGCCCTGCGGCAGGTAGACGGTGGCAAACGAGCCCAGCGCGCCGTGGTGCACCACATACGGGTCGGTGATCGGCAGGATCACCCGCGCCGCTGCCGCGCCCATGCGCTCGTCGAACCAGTCCTGCAGGTAGATCACGTCGGGGCGGCCGTCCATCGCCACCTTGGCATTCATGCCGTGGTCGGCGGTCAGCGCGATCACGCAGCCCATCGCGTCGAGCTCGCCGAGGTACTTGTCCATCATCCGGTAGAAGGCGTTGGCGCCCTCGGTGCCCGGTGCGTGCTTGTGCTGGATGTAGTCGGTGGTGGACAGATACATCACGTCCGGGCGGCGGGTGCGCATCAGCGCCACGCCGGCGGCGAACACGAATTCCGACAGGTCGGCGCTGTAGACGCTGGGCACCGGCCTCTTTACCAGGCCCAGCACATCGCTGATGCCGTTCTCGGCCTCGGTCACCTGGTCGGCCTTCTCGGACGAGAAGCAGATGCCGCCCTTCATGCCGTGGCCCAGCAGCTTGCGCAGCTTGTCCTTGGCGGTGACGATGGCCACCGACTTGCCGGCTTCGGCCAGCGCGGCAAACAGCGTGGGCGCGCGCAGCCACTTCGGGTCGTTCATCATGACCTCGGTGTTGCTGGCGGTGTCAAACAGGTAGTTGCCACAGATGCCGTGCACGCTGGGCGGCGCGCCGGTCACGATGGACAGGTTGTTGGGGTTGGTGAAGGTCGGCACCACGCAGTCGGCGACGATGGAGGTGCCCTGCGCCAGTGCGCGCTGCATCCACGGCATCTGGCCGGTGGCCACCGCCTGGCCCAGGTAGTCGGGTTCGCAGCCGTCCACGCACACCACCACGGTGGGTTGCGAGGGCAGCTTGTAGGTGCGTTGGTTAACGTTCAGCACGTCGTGTCTTTCCTGTAGGGGTATGGGCATCGGCGCCGGTGCGCTGCTGCAGCGCCAGGCGCCGCTGTTCGTTGTCCAGCGTGCGCGCCTTGCTTTCCATCACATGGTCGAACAGCGCACGGCCCGCGGCGTCGGCGTCGCCCGAGGCGATCGCCTTGACGATGTGGCGGTGCTCGCCGGCCGATACCGGCAGCGTGTCGCCCTCGCGCAGGTTGCGCAGGCGAAACAGCGAGAGTTCCTTGGTCAGCTTGCGGTAGATGGCGCTGAGCTTGCGGTTGCCCGACATCTCGACCAGCCGCTCGTGGAACTGCAGGTTGAGCTGGTGATAGGCCGGCACATCGTCGGCCTTGACCGCCTTCTCCATCGCATCGACCAGCGCGCGCGCCTCCTTGAGCTGCGCGGGGGTGATGCGCTCGGCCAGCTGGCGGCCCACCAGTTCTTCCATCACTGCGCGCAAATCGAAGATTTCGACCGCTTCGTCCAGCGGAATGTCGCGAACAAACACGCCGCGGTTCTTTTCGGTGCGCAGCAGCCCGGCCTCCTCGAGCATGCGGAAGGCCTCGCGCACCGGCCCGCGCGACACGCCCATCTTGTCGGCCAGGGTGGCCTCGGTCAGCTTGCTGCCCGGCGGGTGTTCACCGGCCAGGATGGCGCGCTCGATCTCCTGCTGCACCACGGTGGCGAGCGAACTGCTTTGCAGCAGCGCGATCGTGGGGTGGGGCAGCGCGTTCATGCACCCGATTAGAGCACGCGTTGGCAGATTGTCAACAATCTACCAAAAACAATTGACAAAGACGGCCGCGGCGCAGTCAAATGGATTCAGCCGGGTTCGCCGGCGCGTCATCAGCGCGTCATGAGCCCGTCACACGATCGGAGCCCTCTTCCACCGACAAGGAGTTGATCCATGCGTTTTTCCGTCGTCCTGAAATCGCTGGCCGTGGCCGGGCTGATGGCCTTTGGCGCCGCCCAGGCACAAAAGACCCAGCTGCTGGTGTACACCGCACTCGAGACCGACCAGCTCAAGGCCTACCAGGAGGGCTTCAACCGGGTGCACCCGGACATCGAGATCAAGTGGGTGCGCGACTCCACCGGCGTGATCACCGCCAAGCTGCTGGCCGAGAAGGCCAACCCGCAGGCCGATGCGGTGATGGGCGTGGCGGCTTCCAGCCTCGCGCTGCTGGACAAGCAGGGCATGCTCGAGCCCTACGCGCCGCTGAACCTGGACGCGATCATGAGCCAGTACCGCGACAAGAAGAAGGTGCCGGCGTGGTTCGGCATGGATGTGTGGGGCGCCACCATCTGCTTCAACACGGTGGAGGCGCAAAAGCGCAACATCCCCAAGCCCGAGACCTGGAAGGACCTGACCAAGCCGGCCTACAAGGGCCAGGTGGTGATGCCCAACCCGGCGTCCAGCGGCACCGGCTTCTTTGACGTAACCGCGTGGCTCACGCTGTTTGGCGACGACAACGGCAAGGGCGGCGGCTGGAAGTACATGGACGCGCTGCACGAGAACATCGCGCAGTACACCCACAGCGGCTCCAAGCCCTGCAACATGGCTGCCTCGGGCGAATTCGTGGTGGGCATCTCGTTCGAGTACCGCGCCAACGCCAACAAGGCACGCGGCGCCCCGATCGACCTGGTGTTCCCGAAAGAGGGCCTGGGCTGGGACCTGGAAGCCTTTGCCATCCACAAGGGCACCAAGAAGCTCGACGCGGCCAAGAAGCTGGCCGACTGGGCTTCGAGCAAGGACGCGATGATCCTGTACGGCAAGAACTTCGCGATCACCGCGCAGCCGGGTGTGGCCGCACCGCTGCCCAACGTTCCGAAGGACTACGAAGCGCGCCTGGTGAAGATGGACTTCAACTGGGCCGCCGAGAACCGCGAGCGCATCCTGGCCGAGTGGACCAAGCGCTACAACGCCAAGAGCGAGAAGCGCTGAGCCGCTTCGCCGATCGAAGGCCGCATGGCATGCCGCCGTGCGGCCTTTTTTGAATGCACGACGTGAACGTGATGGCGCGCCAGGCGCCCTGAACCCCGATGAACGACGCCTCCCCCGGCACGGCCCGCGAATCCTTTCTCGAGATCCGCCATGTGCACAAGGCCTTCGGCGCCTTCACCGCGCTGAAGGACATCAGCCTGGCGGTGCGCCGGGGCGAGCTGGTGTGCTTTCTCGGGCCGTCGGGCTGCGGCAAGACCACGCTCTTGCGCATCATCGCGGGGCTGGAGGTGCAGACCGCCGGCGAGGTGTGGCAGGGCGGCCGCGACATCTCGCGCCTGCCGCCGGCCGAGCGCGACTACGGCATCGTGTTCCAGAGCTATGCGCTGTTCCCCAACCTGACGGTGGCCGACAACGTGGCCTACGGGCTGGTGAACCGCAAGCTGCCGCGCGCGCAGATCGCCGAGCGGGTGCAGCGGCTGGTGAAGCTGGTGGGCCTGCCCGGCAGTGAGCCCAAGTACCCGGCGCAGCTGTCGGGCGGGCAGCAGCAGCGCATTGCGCTGGCGCGCGCACTGGCCACCGAGCCGGGCCTGTTGCTGCTCGACGAGCCGCTGTCTGCGCTTGATGCGCTGGAGCGCTTGCGCCTGCGGTCTGAAATCCGCGCGCTTCAGCAGCAGCTGGGAGTGACCACCATCATGGTCACGCACGACCAGGAAGAGGCGCTGTCGGTGGCCGACCGCATCGTGGTGATGAACCATGGCGTGATCGAGCAGGTGGGCACGCCGATGGAGATCTACCGCGAGCCGGCCTCGGCCTTCGTCGCGGACTTCGTGGGCAAGGTCAATGTGCTGCCGGGCCAGGTGCGCGGCGGCGTGCTGCGCCTGGGGCGCATCGAGCTGCCCTGCGAGGGCGCCGACCGCGAGGCGCGCGTCTACCTGCGGCCCGAGGATGTGCTGGCGCGGCCGATCGCCGACGGCGACGCGCATGTTTTCGAGGCGACCATCGAGCGCATCGAATTCCTGGGTGCGCACTGCCATGTGCAGGTAAGCACGCCCGCATTCGAGCCGCATGCGCTGTCGGTGCACCTGTCGCTGAACTTCCTGTCCGAGCGCGGGCTTGGTGTGGGCTCGCGGCTGCCGCTGCGGCTGATGGCCGATCGCTTGCGCGTGTTCTGACCATGTCCGCCAGCGCCGCTGCCTCGGCGACCCGGCCGGGCCCCATCAAGCTGAAGCCGGTGCGCCAGGCCACCCACTGGAGCGACCGCGTGGCGCAGGCCGCGCTGTTGCTGGTGGTGCTGGCGCTGCTGGCCTTCCTCGCGGCGCCGCTGCTGGCCATCCTGCTGCAGGCCCTCGAAGGCAATCAGGGCGAATTCGTCGGCCTGAAGAACTTCATTGCCTACGCGCAGACGCCCGCGCTGCTGGAGAGCCTGTGGAACAGCCTGTGGGTGTCGGCGCTGGTCACGCTCGTCACCGTGCCGCTGGCCTTTGGCTTTGCCCATGCGCTCACCCGATCGTGCATGCCGCTCAAGCCGCTGTTTCGCGGCATCACGCTGATCCCGCTGCTGGCGCCCTCGCTGCTGTCGGCCATCTCGCTGATCTACTGGTTCGGCAACCAGGGCGCGGCCAAGGGCTTGCTGCAGGCGCTGGGCATCCAGCAGATCTACGGTGCACCGGGTATCGTGATTGCGGAATGCTTTGCGGTGTTTCCGCATGCGCTGATGATCCTCGTGACTGCACTCACGCTGTCGGACGCGCGTCTGTACGAAGCGGCCGACGCGATGGGCACCAGCGCTGCGCGCAAGTTCTTCACCATCACCCTGCCCGGTGCCAAGTACGGCCTGATCTCGGCGGCGCTGGTGTGCTTCACGCTGGTGATCACCGACTTCGGCATCCCCAAGGTGATCGGCGGCAACTTCAATGTGCTGGCCACCGACGTGTTCAAGCTCGTGATTGGCCAGCAAGACTTTGCCAAGGGCGCGGTGGTGGCCATCCTGCTGCTGGCGCCTGCCGTGCTGACCTTCGGCGTGGACGGCTGGGTCAGCCGTCGCCAGACCGCCATGCTGACCGCGCGCGCGGTGCCGCTGCGACCGCGTCCGTCGCGCGGCTTTGATGCGGTGATGACCACCTACTGCTGCGTCATCGCGCTGCTGATGCTGGCGATGCTGGGCATGGCGGTGTTCGCATCGTTTGCGAGCTTCTGGCCCTACAACCTGAGCCCCAGCTGGCGCCACTATGTGATGGGCCTGGTGGACGCCGAGGTGGGCGTGGGCTTCATCAACAGCCTGAAGATGGCGGCGGGCACGGCGGTGTTCGGCACCGCGCTGGTGTTCTGCAGCGCCTACCTGCTGGAAAAGACCCAGGGCCTGCAGCCGCTGCGTGCCACGGTACGCCTGCTGTCGATGCTGCCGATGGCGGTGCCCGGGCTGGTGCTGGGGCTCGGCTACATCTTCTTCTTCAACGCGCCGGCCAATCCGCTGAACCCGCTGTACCACACGGTGACGCTGCTCACGGTGTGCACCATCGTTCACTTCTACACCACCGGCCACCTGACGGCGGTGACGGCATTGAAGTCGCTGGACAGCGAATTCGAGGCGGTGAGTGCATCGCTGAAGGTGCCGTTCTTCCGCACCTTCTGGCGCGTCACGCTGCCGATCTGCACACCCGCGCTGGTGGACATTGCGCGCTACTTCTTCATCAACGCGATGACCACCATCTCGGCGGTGGTGTTCCTGTACTCGCCCGAGACCAAGGTCGCTTCGATCGCCATCCTCAACCTCGACGAAGCCGGCGAGATGGGCGCCGCTGCCGCGATGGCCGTGCTGATCGCGGTGGCCTCGTCGATTGCAATGCTCATCTTTACCGCCATCGCCTGGTGGGTGAACAGGCGTACCCAAGCCTGGAAAAAATAAAGGAAAGAAATGGATAGAGACAAGATCCTGCTGACCCCCGGCCCGCTGACCACCACGCTGCGCACCAAGCTCGCGATGCTGCGCGACTGGGGCTCGTGGGACAGCGACTTCAATGCGGTCACCGCGCGCGTGCGCAAGAGCCTGCTCGACATCGTGCACGGCCACGACACGCATGTGGTGGTGCCGCTGCAGGGCAGTGGCACCTTCAGCGTGGAGGCGGCAGTTGCCACCGTGGTGCCCCGCGAAGGGCATGTGCTGGTGCTGGACAACGGCGCGTATTGCAAGCGCGCGGCCAAGCTGTCGCAGATGATGGGGCGGCGCTGCACCGTGGTGGGCTTTGCCGATGACCAGCCGGTGTCCGCCCAGGTGCTGGACGAAAAGCTCAAGGCCGACGCGAGCATCAGCCACGTGGTCATGATCCACTGCGAAACCGGTGCCGGCGTGCTCAACCCGCTGCAGGCGGTGTCGGACGTCTGCAAGGCGCACGGAAAGGGGCTGATCGTCGATGCGATGAGCTCGTTTGCCGCGCTGCCGATCGACGCGCGCCAGGTGCAGTTCGATGCGCTGATCGCCGCCAGCGGCAAGTGCCTCGAGGGCGTTCCGGGCATGGGCTTCGTGTTCCTGCGCAAGGCCATCCTCGACAGCTGCGCAGGCCGCAGCCAGTCGCTGGCGATGGACCTGCACGACCAGTACGTCTACATGGAGAAGACCGGGCAGTGGCGCTTCACGCCACCCACCCATGTGGTGGTGGCGCTGGCCGAGGCGATTGCGCAGTTCGAGGCCGAGGGCGGCCAGAGTGCGCGCCTCAAGCGCTACGAGGCCAACTGCCGCACGCTCATCGACGGCATGGCCGCACTCGGCTTCAAGCCCTTCCTGGCCCCCGCGGTGCAGGCGCCGATCATCGTCACCTTCCACGCCCCGGGCGACAAGCGCTACGACTTCAAGGCGTTTTACGCTGCGGCGCGCGCGCACGGCTTCATCCTGTATCCGGGCAAGCTCACGCAGATCGAGACCTTCCGCGTCGGCTGCATCGGCGCGATTGGCCCGGACGAGATGGCGCAGGCGGTGAACGCGGTACGCATGGCGCTGGCAGACTTGGGCATTGCTTCGGGCGCGCCGGCCTGATCTGATCACAAGGTACACAGGAGTCCCCATGGCCAAGATCCATCCCGCCCTTGCCGCCGTGCAGAAGTCGACCGCGGCCAAGGTCAAGGTCGCGGTCAGCGACATCGACGGCATCCTGCGCGGCAAGTACCTGCACCGCGACAAGTTCCTCGGCGCGGCCGAGCCCTTCCCCAAGGGCGGCTTCGGTTTTTGCGATGTCGTGTTCGGCTGGGACTCGCACGACAACTGCTACGACAACACCACGGTCACCGGCTGGCAGCACGGCTTTCCGGACGCGCTGGCGCGGCTGGACCTGGACACCGCGCGCCATGTGCCGTGGGACAACAACGTGCCCTTCTTCCTCGGCGAGTTCGTCAACGCCGACGGCAGCCCCTACCCGGTGTGCCCGCGTCAGACGCTCAAGCGCGTGCTCAAGCGCGCCGAGAAGCTGGGCTTCATGCCGATGGCCGGCATGGAGTTCGAGTGGTTCAACTTTGCCGAAACGCCGCAGAGCTGGGCCGCCAAGAAGGGCGTTGGCCCCGAGCCGATCACGCCGGGCATGTTCGGCTACTCGCTCTTGCGCATGGCCGACCAGCGCGAGTTTTTCAATGCGCTGATGGACGACATGCTGGCCTTCGGCGTGCCGCTGGAAGGCTTGCACACCGAGACCGGCCCCGGCGTGTACGAGGCCGCCATTGCCTTCAGCGGCGCGCTGGAGCAGGCGGACCGCGCCATCCTGTTCAAGACCGGCGCGCGCGAGATCGGCAAGCGCTACGGCGTGATGCCGAGCTTCATGGCCAAGTGGAGCCAGCAGTACCCGGGCTGCAGCGGCCACATCCACCAGAGCCTGTCGGACGGCAAGAGCAACCTGTTCTATGACGCCAAGAGCAAGCGATCCATGAGCAAGCTGTTCGAAAGCTACCTGGCCGGCCAGCTGGCCTGTCTGATGGAATTCGCGCCGATGTTCTGGCCCACCATCAACAGCTACAAGCGGCTGGTCGATGGCTTCTGGGCGCCGGTCAAGCCGACCTGGGGCCTGGACAACCGCACCGCCAGCTTCCGCGTGATTGCGGGCAGCCCCAAGGCCACGCGCCTGGAGACGCGCTGCCCCGGCTCGGACGTGAACCCCTACCTTGCGATGGCCGCGGTGATCGCCGCCGGCCTGCACGGCGTGGAGAAGGGCCTGAAGCTCACCACGCCGCCGATCACCGGCACCAACCAGGGGTCGGAGAACATTCCGCGCGCGCCGCGCACGCTGATCGAGACCACCCGCAACTTCCGCAACTCGGCCATCGCCCGTGACTGGCTGGGCGACACCTTCGTCGACCACTTCGCCGCCACCCGCGAATGGGAATGGCGTCAGTGGCAGGACGCGGTGACCGACTGGGAGCGGCAGCGGTATTTCGAGATCATCTGATGTCGGGTAAGCGCTGCGTTTGGGCCTGCGTTGGGTATGCGGCGTCGTGGCTCATGCTGCGGTGGTGGGGGGGCGCTGGCTTCGCGCTGAGCGCCGGGCGGCGCGGCTCACGCTGGAGCGGTCTGCGCGTTGCGCAGACTTCGCTGCGATGCTCGCGGGCCGGGCGCGCCGCAGAACTCGCTTCGCGCTTCGCGCTCCGCTCAAACAGCTGCGGCGAGCATGAGGACGAGGCGCGCAGAGCGCGCCCGCCCGCCCCACTGCGCTTCTCGCCGCTCCAGAGATCGCCGTGCCGCCCGGCGCTCAACGCGAAGCCCTGGGCCATTGCTTTCGCGTTGGCGCATGCGCATGAACCTGTCGCACGCCGAGAGACACGCGGGCGGGTGCTGCGGGCTGGGGGCGCCTCTGAAGCGCCGAGCAGCGCAAGGGTGAGTGTCGGCGCGCGCAGCGCGCCACGTAAACTGACTCGCTGCGGCTGTCTGAGCGGAGCGCGCCAAGCGCGCGCAGCGAGTTCCGCAGCGCGACCGAACCCTGAGCAGCACAGGGCAGTCGCCGAAGGCGACCGCTTCAGTGAAGCCCTCAGACTGCAGTACCCGACTGCGTGGCTGCACCGACAACGCCCACCGGGAACACACACAAAGAAAGCAAGCACATGAGCATCTCCGGCTTTTCCTTCCCCACCGCCATCCGCTTCGGCGCCGGCGCCCGCAAGCAGGTGGCTGACCATCTGAAAGAGCAGGGCTTGAAGCGCCCGCTGATCGTCACCGACCGCGCACTCGCTGCGCTGCCGGTGCTCGCCGAGTTCCAGTCGCACCTCAAGGGCCTGGACGTCGCGGTGTTCGGCGGTGTGTTCGGCAACCCGACCTGTAGCCAGGTGATGGACGGCGCTGCCGCCTACAAGGCGCACGGCGCGGACTGCGTCATCGGCTTTGGCGGCGGCGCGGCGCTGGATGTGGCCAAGGTGGTGGGCGTGGCCGCCACGCATGAGGGCGACATCCTTGAATACGTCTGGGACCACCCGCAGGTGCGCCCGATCGACAAGCCACTGCCCTACTTCGTGGCGCTGCCCACCACCTCGGGCACCGGTTCCGAAGTGGGCCGCTCCAGCGTGGTGAGCGAGAACGACACGCACTTGAAGCGCGTGGTCTTCAGCCCCAAGATCCTGGCGAAGATGGTGTTCGCCGACCCCGAGCTCACGCTGGGCCTGCCGCCTGCCATCACCGCTGCCACCGGCATCGATGCCCTCACGCACAACGTCGAGAGCTACCTGTCGCCCGCCTACCACCCGCTGTGCGACGGCATCGCACTCGAAGGCACGCGCATCGCCGCCGGCGCGCTGGAGATCGCGGTGAAGGACGGCAACAACCTCAGGGCGCGTAGCGACATGATGATGTCCTCCATGATGGGCGCGATCGCCTTCCAGAAGGACCTGGGCGCGGTGCATTCGTGCGCGCATGCGCTGGGTGCCGTGTGCGACCTGCACCACGGCCTGGCCAACGCGCTGATGATCGACACGGTGATGGCCTGGAACTTCGAGGCGGTGCCCGCGAAGTTCGACGAACTGGCGCATGTGTGCAAGGTGCCGGGTGGCGGCGCGGCCTTCGTGCCGTGGCTCAAGGGCCTGAAGCAGCGCATCGGCATCACCGGCGCGCTGGCCTCGCACGGCGTGACGGCGGCGCACATCCCGCGGCTGGTGGAGATTGCGGTCAAGGACATCTGCCACCAGACCAACCCGCGGCCCTGCACTGCGGCGGATTTCGAGCGCCTGTTCAAGGCAGCGATGTGAACCTGCGCTGCCCGCGGAGCCACCGATGAAGCGCGACACCCCCCACGCCACACCACCGCATGCAAGCGAGCGGCTGAAGATCGGCATCAGCGCCTGCTTCTTCCATCCGGACCCGACGCGCCGCGCCGCGCCCAGCAAGACGCTGCAGTGGGTGGAGCAGTCCACCGCGCACTGGGTGATGGCCGGCGGCGCGCTGCCGGTGATGATTCCCTCGCCCGCCGGCGACACCGCTCGCGGCGACATCACGCTGGCGCACTATGCGCAGTGGCTCGATGGTGTGGTGATGCATGGTGGCGCCGACCTCTGGCCCGGCAGCTACGGCGAAGAGCCGCTGCGCCCCGAGTGGGCCGGCGACCGCGTGCGTGACGAATACGAGATCGCGCTGGTGCGTGCCTTCATGGATGCGGGCAAGCCGGTGTTCGGCATCTGCCGCGGGCTGCAGCTCATCAACGTGGCCTTTGGCGGATCGCTGTACCAGGACATCGCCACGCAGCGCCCCGAAGCGCGCCTGCACCGCGATGCTGGCCTGTACGACCGGCTCTTCCACGAAGTGGGTGTGGTGCCCGGCTCGCGACTTGACGATTTGCTTGGCAGCAGCAAGAGCTGCACCATCAACAGCGTGCACCACCAGGCCATCAAGCAACTCGCGCCCGGCCTCGTGGCCGAGGCGCATTGCCCCGAAGACGGCACCATCGAAGCCATCCGCCACACCGGCAGCGCGTGGGTGGCGGCGGTGCAGTGGCACCCCGAGCTGCATGTGCCGCAAGAGCAGGCGCAGGGCGCCGTGCTTGATGATTCGGCGCTGCTGCGCGATTTTCTGGAAGCGGCGCGTGCGGCGCGAAGCACCTCTTTGACTCCCTGACCCATGACCCAACTGACCATCACCAACCCCGCCACCGGCGCCACGCTGCAGTCCCTGCCTGCCGACACGCCTGCATCGGTGGCTGCCAAGGCGCAGGCCGCACGCGCCGCGCAAGCCGCGTGGGCGGCGGTGCCGCTTTCGCAGCGCAAGGACTGCGTCGCGCGCTTTCGCACAGGCGTGGTGCGCGACCTGGAGTCGCTGGCGCAGGTGATGACGCAGGAGACCGGCAAGCCGATCAAGATGTCGCGCAACGAGCTCAATGGCTTGCTCGGCCGCATCGACTTCTTTCTCGCGCAGGTCGAGCCGACCGTTGCCACCGAAACCGTGTTCGACGAAGGCGGCATGACCGAGCAGATTGGCCATGTGCCGCTGGGCGTAGTGGCCAACATCTCGGCGTGGAACTACCCCTGGTTCGTCGGCTGCAACGTCATCCTGCCGGCGCTGCTGACCGGCAATGCGGTGCTGTACAAGCCCAGCGAGCACGCCACGCTGACCGGGCTGGAGATCACGCGGTTGCTGCACGAGGCGGGCGTGCCGCGCGAGGTGATGGTGTGCCTGGTGGGTGCGGGCGAGGTGGGCGCAGCGCTGCTCGCGCAGCCGATCGACGGCGTGTTCTTCACCGGTTCGCATGCCACCGGCCAGCGCATCGCGCAGGCGGTGGCCGGCCGCATGATCAAGCTACAGTTGGAGCTGGGCGGCAAGGACCCGACCTATGTCTGCGACGACGCCGACCCGAAGGCCGCAGCCGAGTCGCTGGCCGACGGCGCGATGTACAACACCGGCCAGAGCTGCTGCTCGGTCGAGCGCATCTATGTGCACGAGAAGATCCACGACGCCTTCGTCGCGCATTTCGTCGAGACGGTGCGCGGCTACAAGCGCGGCGATCCGATGGCCGAGGACACCTACATCGGTGCCATCACCCGCGCGCCACAGCTTGATGTGCTGGAGGCGCAGGTGGCCGACGCCAAGGCCAAGGGCGCGAAGCTCTTGATCGGTGGGCAGCGCGGCGCCGGCCCCGGCAACTGGTTCGAAGCCACCGTGTTCAGCGAGGTGAACCACGGCATGGAGCTGATGCGCGAGGAAAGCTTCGGCCCGATCATCGGCATCCAGAAAGTCAAGAGTGACGATGAGGCGGTGCGCCTGATGAACGACACCCGCTACGGCCTGACCGCAGGCGTCTACACGCCTGACGAAGCGCGCGCACGCCGCTTGCTGGCGCAGGTGAACGCCGGCAGCGTGTACTGGAACTGCTGCGACCGCGTGAGCCCGCGCCTGCCCTGGAGCGGCGTGGGCGATTCCGGCGTGGGCCTCACGCTGTCCACCTACGGCATCGAGACCTTCACCCGGCCCAAGGCCTGGCACCTGCGCAAGGCATGAGCACCGAGCGCCTTTCATGAGGCTGGCGCTGTTCGACCTCGACCACACGCTGCTGACCGGCGACAGCGATGTGCTGTGGTGCGACTTCCTGATGGACGAAGGCCTGCTGGACCGCAGCAGCTTTGCCGCGCGCAACGCGCAGATGGAAGCCGACTACAAGGCCGGCAGCGTCGATGCGCAGGCCTTTGCGGGTTTCTACGTTTCCACGCTCGCGGGGCGCAGCCCGGCGCAGTGGCAACCCCTGCGCGAACGCTTCCTGCACGAGGTGATTGCGCCGCGCATCCCGGCCGAGGCACATGCGCTGGTGCGCGCGCATCACGCCGCAGGCGACACGGTGGTGATGACCACGGCCACCAACCGGTTCATCACCGAGCTGACCGCGCAGCATCTGCGCATCGAGCATCTGATTGCCACCGAATGCGAATTGCGCGAGGGTGTGTTCAGCGGCCGCACCCGGGGCGTACTGAACATGCGCGCAGGCAAGGTGGAGCGGCTGCACGCCTGGCTCGGTGAACGCGGGCAGGCCTTCGGCGCGTTTGCGCACACCACCGCCTACAGCGACTCGATCAACGACCTGCCGCTGCTGCAGGCGGTGCATGAGCCGGTGGCGGTCGACCCCGATGCGAAGCTGCTCGCGCATGCGCAACAGCAGGGCTGGCGCACCATCAGCCTGCGTTAATCGCGCGGCGCTCTTCCTGCGCCATCGCGCAGCCACGCCAGCACGCCTCGGCCGGCACACTGACCGCTGGCCAGGCAGGCGGTCAGCAGATAGCCACCGGTCGGCGCTTCCCAGTCGAGCATCTCGCCTGCGCAAAAGACGCCGGGGTGGGTTGTGAGCATCAACTCGGGCGTGAGCGCCTCCAGCCGCACGCCGCCTGCGCTGCTGATCGCCTCGTCGATCGGGCGCGCGGCACCCAGCACCAGCGGTGCGGCCTTGATGGTCTGCGCCAGACGCACCGGGTCGGCCATCGCTTCCTTGGGCAGCACCTCGGTCAGCAGCGCCATCTTGATGCCGTGCAGGTGCAGCCGGCTCTTCAGGTGGCTGGACAGGCTGCGGGCGCCGCGCGGGTGGCGCACCTCCTGCAGAACGCGCTCGGCGCTCAGGTCGGGCAGCAGGTCGATGTGCACCGTGACGCTGCCGTGGCGCTCGATCGCATCGCGCAGCGCCCCCGACGCCGCGTAGACCAGGCTGCCCTCGATGCCTGTGGCGGTGGCCACGAACTCGCCCTTGCGCTGCCACGCTTGGCCGCGCGCGTCGGTGAACTGCAGCGCCACCGTCTTGAAGGGCTGGCCGGCAAAGCGCTCGCGAAAGTGTTCGCTCCAGCCGTCGTGCAGGTCAAAGCCGCAGTTCGCGGGCTTAAGCGGTGCCACATCGATACCGCGTGACTGAAGCCACGGCACCCAGGCACCGTCGCTGCCCAGCCGCGCCCAGCTGGCGCCGCCCAGGGCCAGCACCACCGCGCGGGCCTGCACTTGCGCCGGGCCGTGTGGCGTGTGGAAGACCAGTGTGGGCGCGTGGTGCTCGCTGCCCCAGCCCACCCAGCGGTGCCGCATGTGAAAGCGCACTGGCGCTGCAGGTGGCGCACCGGGTGCTGCGCTGCCTGCTGCGGGATGACGCAGTCGATGCAGCCACGTACGCAGCAGCGGTGCGGCCTTCAGGTCAGTGGGGAAGACGCGGCCCGAGGTGCCGACAAAGGTGTCCACGCCCAGCCCGCGCGCCCATGCGCGCACCGCTTCGGCGTCCATGTGGTGCAGCCAGGCGCCGACTTCGGTGGCCCGCGCGCCGTAGCGCTGCACAAAGCGCGCCGCGTCCTCCGAATGCGTGAGGTTCAGCCCGCCCTTGCCGGCCAGCAGGAACTTGCGGCCGACCGAGGGCATGGCATCAAACAGGTCCACCGGCACGCCGGCCGCGCTCAGCACCTCGGCGGCCATCAGTCCGGCCGGGCCGCCGCCGATCACCGCGACCGTCACGGCCGAAGGGGCGGCAAGGGCCGCAGGAGCAGCAAGGGTGGCAGGGGCAGCAGGGGCTTCAGGGGTGGGCACAGCGAAAGGTCAGGGTGGGGCGGCGCACTCGGGTTTGCATCGTAGGCGATGGTGCCTGTCACGGGGTTGCGCTTACCATGCAAAGCTTGCCAGCCACCCGCGGCCGGCACGGAGTGGTTTCATGAACGCATCCCTGTCCCCTGCAGAACTTTCGGCCGTCGCGCTGTCCGACCTGGCTGCCCTGCCCCTGATCGAGAAGTGGGTGGGCTTTGCCACCGTCTCGCGTGACAGCAACCTTCCCCTGATCGACTGGACCGAGGCGCACCTGCGCGCGCTCGGCGTCACCGACATCCGCCGTACCTATGACGACAGCGGCAAGAAGTGCAACCTGTGGGCCACGCTGCCGGCGCACGACGGCGAAAGCAAGGTGGGCGGCCTGGTGCTGTCGGGCCACACCGATGTGGTGCCGATCGATGGCCAGCCCTGGGACACCGACCCCTTCACTGTGGTGCACAAGGACGGCCGCCTGTACGGCCGCGGCGTCACCGACATGAAGGGCTTCGGCGCCACCGCGCTGATGATGGTGCCCGAGCTGCTGCGCCGCAAGCTCAAGCGCCCGGTGCACCTGGCCTACAGCTATGACGAAGAGGTGGGCTGCATCGGCGTGCGCCGCCTGATCGCCGACATGGTGGCGCAGGGCTACAAGCCGGCGGGCTGCGTCGTGGGTGAGCCCACCGGCATGCAGGTGGTGATTGCGCACAAGGGCAAGCACGCCTACCGCACCACGGTGCGCGGCTTCGAGGCGCATTCGTCGCTCACGCCGCTGGGCGTCAACGCGGTGGAGATCGCCTGCGAATTCGTCGCGAACCTCAAGGCCATGCACCGCGAGCTGGTGGCCCAGGGCCCGTTCGATCCGATCTACGACGTGCCGCACACCACCATCCACACCGGCGTGATTCACGGCGGCACCGCGCTCAACATCATCCCGCGCGACTGCGAGGTGCTGTGGGAGATCCGCCACCATCACCTCGACGCGCCCGAGGCGCTGTTCGCACGCGCCAAGGCCTTTGCCGACAGCCTGGTGCCGGCCATGCAGGCGGTGGCACCCGACACCGGCATCCAGCATGAACTGCGCTCGGTGCTGCCCGGCTTTGCCACCGCACCCGACAGCGACATCGCCCAACTGTGCTTCGACTGCGCCGGGCTCGACCCGTCGCAAGGCGTGGGCAAGGTGTCGTTCGGCACCGAGGCGGCGCTGTTCCATCAGGCCGGCGTGCCCACCATCGTCTGCGGCCCGGGCCACATCGCGCAGGCGCACCAGCCCAACGAGTGGATCACCATCGAGCAGCTCGCCTGGTGCGAGCGCTTCATGCGCCGCCTGGCCGACCATCTGTGCGTGCAGGCGGCCTGAGCGCGCCGCCGGTGCCATCCACACCCACCACATCACTCCACATCACCCCGCACCACAACAAGGACTGCCATGAACGACCGCACCACCCTGCCCTTCATTGACCACGACGCCGCCGCGCGCCTGCCGCGCCGCCAGCTCATCACCGCGGGCCTGGCCGGTGCCGCGCTGTCCTCGCTGGGCTTGCCGGTGCAGGCGCAGCAGGGCAAGACGGTGCGCATCGTGGTGCCGTTTGCGGCCGGCGGCGTGCAGGACATCCTGGCGCGCTCGATCTCCACCGAGTTTGCGGCTGCGCTGGGCCAGACGGTCATCGTCGAGAACCGCGCCGGCGCCGGCGGCACCGTGGGCACCGGTCAGGTGGCCAAGATGGATGCCGACGGCACAGCGATGGTGATGGCCGCGGCCAGCCACAACATCGCGGGCTCGCTGTACAACAAGCTGGCCTACGACCCGCAGAAGGACTTTGTGCCCTATGCGCACATCGGCAACGCCAGCTACGTGATGATGATTCACCCCGATGTGCCGGCGCGCACCGCGGCCGAGTTCATCCGCCACGCCAAGGCCAACCCCGGCAAGATGAACTACGCCACTGCCGGCGTGGGCAGCGCCACGCACCTGGCCATGGCCTACTTCTGCGGTCTGGCGGGCATCGATGTGGTGCATGTGCCGCTGAAGGCCACCGGCGAAGCCATCAACGAGGTGATCTCGGGCCGCGCGCAGGCGGTGATTGCCGCCACCATCGGTGCGCTGGCCTTCGCCAAGGACTCGCGCCTGCGCCTGCTGGGCGTGACCTCGCTCAAGCGCAGCAAGTACCTGCCCGAGTTGCCGACGATTGCCGAAAGCGGCCTGCCCGGCTATGAATTCGATTCGTGGTTCGGCTTCCTCGGCCCGGCCGCCACGCCTGCGGCGGCGGCCAACCGCATCAACGACGCGGTGGCGCGGCTGCTGCGCGACCCGGTCATCCTGGAGCGGCTGGACAAGCAGGGCATCGAGCCGCGCGCGATGTCCAACGCCGACTTCTCCAGGCTGCTGGCGGCGGACTTCCAGCGCATGGCGCAGGTGGTGAAGGCCTCGGGCGCCAAGCTCGACTGAGGCACCGCACGCGATCACGCGCCAGATCGCGCGCCAGATCAGACGTGCGCGGGCCTGCGCGGCGTAAGATTTCGCGCATGCCCACTTCGCCCGCTTCTGGCGTGCCCGCTGGCCACGCGTCATCGACGCTGGCACCGTTTGACGAGCAGGCGCGGCTGGCCGCGCTGCTGCAACGGGTGGCGGGCGTGCCTGCACTGCGCTGCGCGGTGGTGCACCCCTGCGACGCCGGCTCGCTGCAAGGCGCGCTGGACGCTGCGGCTGCCGGGCTGATCGTGCCGGTGCTGGTCGGGCCGCGCGCACGCATCCAGTCGGTGGCGCACGACGCCGGCCTCGCGCTGCAGGGCGCCGAGATCGTGGACGTGCCGCACAGCCATGCGGCCGCCGAGCGCGCGGCGCTGATGGCGGTGCGTGGTGAGGTCGAGATCCTGATGAAGGGCAGCCTGCACAGCGACGAGCTGCTGAGTGCGGTGCTGGCCCAGCCAGGCCTGCGCACCGGGCGGCGCATGTCGCATGTGTTCCGCTTCGACGTGCCGCTGTACCCCAAGCCGCTGATGGTGACCGATGCGGCGCTGAACATCGCGCCCACGCTGGCCGACAAGGCCGACATCGTGCGCAACGCGATCGACCTGGCGCACCTGCTGGGCGTGGCGCAACCCAAGGTGGCCCTGCTGGCTGCGGTAGAGACGGTGAACCCGGCCATGCCCTCCACACTGGACGCGGCAGCGCTGTGCAAGATGGCCGATCGCGGTCAGATCACCGGCGGCCTGCTGGATGGCCCGCTGGCCTTTGACAACGCGATCTCTGCGCGCGCCGCCGAGATCAAGGGCATCCACTCGCCGGTGGCAGGTGACGCCGACATCCTGGTGGTGCCCGACATCGAGGCCGGCAACATGCTGGCCAAGCAGCTCGAGTACCTGGCCGGCGCGATGGGTGCCGGCATCGTGGTGGGCGCGCGCGTGCCGATCGCGCTGACCAGCCGCGCCGACAGCGCCAACACCCGTGTGGCGTCGGCCGTGCTGGCGGTCATGCTTGCGCTGCACCTGCGCGATGACCCGATCCGCCGCGAGCAGCTCGCGCAGCGGGCCGCAGGCGCTGCCGGCCCGGCTTGAGCGATGGCGATTCTGTCGGTCAACGCGGGCTCTTCCTCGCTCAAGTTCTCGCTGTATGCATGGGATGGCGGCGCAGGCATCGGCCGCACGCTGCTGGTTGGTGCGATCGAAGGCCTGGAGCCGCAGGGCCAGCCCGCGTGGCGCTGTCGCGTGCCCGGGGCGGCCACGGCATCGTCTGGCGTGCTGGCCTCGGATACAGGCGAAAGTTGTGGCGCAAGTTCAGGTGCGATCCATCTTCATCAAGCAGCCCTCGCAAAGTTGCAATCGCTGATCGCGCAGCATGCGCAGGTACCGGTGCGCGCGGTGTCGCACCGCGTAGTGCACGGCGGCGCGCAGTTCCGCTCGGCAGTGCGCGTGGATGACGCGGTGCTGGCGCAACTGCGCACGCTGCAAAGCCTGGCACCGCTGCACCAGCCCCACAACTTGGCCGGTATCGACCTGTTGCGTCAGGCGTGGCCTGCTGTGCCGCAGGTGGCCTGCTTCGATACCGCCTTCCACGCCACGCAGTCCGCGCTGGAGCAGCGCTTTGCCCTGCCCGATGCGCTGCATGCGCAGGGCGTGCGGCGCTACGGCTTTCATGGCCTGTCCTACCAGTTCATCGCGCAGACGCTGCGGCAGCACACGCCGCGTGCGCAGGGCCGCCTTTTGATGGCGCACCTGGGCAATGGCACCAGCCTGTGCGGCACGATCGGTGGCGAGAGCCGCACCAGCTCGATGGGCTTTTCTGCGCTGGACGGCCTGATGATGGGCACGCGCAGCGGCGCGCTCGACCCCGGCGTGCTGCTGTGGCTGATGGAGCAGGGCTGGACGCGCGAGCGCATCGAGCGGCTGCTGTACCGCGAAAGCGGGCTGCTCGGTGTGTCAGGCCTGAGCGCCGACATGCGCCGCCTGCGCGAGGCCGCTGCCGGTGGCCATGAACGCGCACAACTCGCCATCGACCTCTTCACCCACCGCATCGTGCGCGGGTGCGGCGCAGTGGCCGCCGTGCTGCAAGGGCTGGACGTGATCGCCTTCAGCGGTGGCATCGGCGAGCACGACGCCCCGCTGCGCAGCGATGTGGCGCAGCGTCTGCAGTGGCTGGGTGTGCGTATCGACGAAGCGGCCAACCGTGCGGCCACCGGCGACGCAGTGCGCGCCATCCATGCCGCCGGCAGCGCGGTGGAGCTGTGGGTGGTGCCCACCGATGAAGGCGTGGTGGCGGCGCAGCAGGCCGCGCGCTGCCTCAGTGGTTGCGCGTGATGCGCATCAGCCGCGCTGAAGGGCCCACAGCTCGCGCAACTCGCGCTTGAGCACCTTGCCAATCGCGCTGCGCGGCAGCTCGCCGATGAAGCGCAGGCCACTCAGGCGCTGCGTCTTGCCTACCCGCGCGTTCGCCCACTGGCGCAGGGTGTCGGCATCAGTGTTGTCACTGGCCTTGCGCACCACAAAAGCCACCGGCGTCTCGCCCCACTCGTCGCTGGGCACGCCCACCACCGACACATCGTCCACCGCGGGGTGCTGGCGCAGCACCGCCTCGAGGTCGCTCGGGTAGATGTTGAAGCCGCCCGAGATGATCATGTCCTTGCGGCGGTCGAACAGCGTGAGGAAGCCCTCCGCATCAAAGCGGCCGACGTCGCCGGTGCGGATGAAGCGCTTGCCGTCGGGCGCAAACCATTCGGCTTCGCGCGTCTTGGCGGGCTGGCGGTGGTAGCCCACCATCATGCCGCCCGAGTGGCCCACCACCTCGCCCGCCTCACCGGCGCGCACTTCGCGGCCCTGCTCGTCGATCAGACGGATATCGTGGCCCTCGGCGGGCTGGCCCACGGTGTGCAGCTTGGCGGGGTGCAGATGCGCCTCCAGGATGCAGGTGCCGCCGCCTTCGGTCATGCCGTAGAACTCCACCAGGCCGCCTGGCCAGCGCTGCAGCACATCGGCCTTGAGCTCGGCGCCGAACGGCGCACTGGTCGAGAACTTCACCTCGAACGACGACAGGTCAAAGCCATCAAACTCGGGCAGCGCCATGATGCGGCGGTACTGCACCGGCACCAGCATGGTGTGCGTCACGCGCAGCTGCTCGGCCAGTTCCAGGTAGCCACGCGCGTCGAACTTGCGCATCAGCGCCACGCAGCCACCGAAGGCAAGTGTCGGGAAGAACACCACCAGCGTGGTGTTGGAATACAGCGGCGTGGACAGCAGCGTCACCGTGCGCGGCCCGTAGCCATAGCGGCTGGCGCGCGACACATGGGCCCAGCGCATGCTGTGCGGCTGCACGATGCCCTTGGGCTCGCCGGTGGTGCCCGACGAATAGATGATGTTGAAGGGCGCGCCGGGGGCGATCTTCACCGCGCGCGGTGTGGCACCCGCAGGGGCCAGCCACGATTCGAGCGAGCGGCCCGGTGAGTACGCGCGGTTCGGGCCGATGGCGATGCGCGGCAGGCTCATGTGGCCGGTACGCTGCGCCTTCATCGCGGCTTCGACCGTACCATCGTCGAGCGACTCGTCGGCAAACAGCAGCTTTGCTTCGGCGTCGTCGGCCATGCGTGCCAGGCTGGCGGCACCGGCGCCCGGGGCCAGCGGCGCCACTACCACACCGGCGCGCAGCGCGCCAAGAAAGATCACCGCCGCATCCACCGAATTGCCGGCGCAGATCGCGACCGCGTCGCCGGGCTTCAGGCCATCGCGCTGCAGCGTCGCAGCCACGCGGTCCATCGCTGCATCCAGCTGCGCATAGCTGAGGTGCTGCGTGCCCTCGCGCAGTGCCGGCCGCTGCGGCGCGGTGCGGGCATGCGCGCGAATGCAATCCGCAATCAGGCCGAAGGCAGGCAGGCTCATCATCCGTGCGCCATCTTCCGTGCGTCAGTCAGTGCGGCGTGGTCTGCTCATAGGCGGGCACGTGGTGCGCGAAGTCGGCCAGCCACATCATCAGCTTCGGGTGCGTCTCGCGCCACGCGCCGGCAAAGCGGAAGTCCAGGTAGCCCAGTGCGGCGGCCTGCGCGATCTCGCCAATGTGCGGCGCGCCCTTGCGTGGCGTGCTCAGGTGCTGCTCCATGTAGTCCAGCGTACGCTCCACCTTGCCCTGCTGGTGGTCCAGCCAGCTCTGCACATGGTGCTCGGCCGGGCGAAAGCGCTTTTCGTACACCTGCAGGATGGCCGCATCGATCAACCCGTCGGCCAGCGCCTGCTGGCGCAGCACGGCGATGCGCTGCGCGCCGGTGGGGATCAGCGTGTGGCGGCCCTCGGTCTCGTCGATCCAGTCGACGATCACGCGCGAGTCGTACACCGCGCTGCCGTCTTCCAGCACCAGCGCCGGAATCTTGCCCAGCGGGTTCTGCTGGCGGATGCTGTCCTTCGGGTCCACCGTGTCGGCGTTGACCGCCTGCACGCGGTCGATCAGCCCGGTGACGATCAGCGCCATCTTGACCTTACGGCCGAACGGCGAGGCGGGAGAAGTGCGCAGGGTGAGCATGGTTTTGCGTTCCTGAGGTGGATGCAGCCAGTGTGCCACGCAGACAATCGCAGATCTGTCATCTGATCCGGCGAGCGCCCTCATGAAAACCCTGATCAACCTGCCCCTCCATGCGCAGCGCAACCTCCTGGGCGCGGTGGCATCGCAGGCAGCGGCCTTGTGCGTTGCGGCGCTGGTGTCGCATGTGCCGGGGCATGCGCTGGCGCAGTCGGCGGGCTCCGCATCGGCGGCACCGTCGCCCGCCAATCCGGGCGGCATCGACTGGGTGCGCATCGCAGGCGGTGGCACGAATGCCGGCAGCCTGCCCCCCTTCGAGATCGCGCGCACCGAAACCACCGTGGGCCAGTTCCGCCGCTTCGTGCAGGCCACCGGCACGGTCACGCGCGCCGAACGCGCGGGCGGTGGCGAGGTGTACGAGGCGGGCTGGACGCGCAAGCCGGGCTGGGTGTGGTCGGCGCCGTTCGGTGTGTCCGGCGTGCCCGCCGGCCAGCGCAACCCGACGCACGATGACGAGCCGGCGGTGCACATTACCTTCGACGAGGCACAGGCCTTTTGCCGCTGGGCGGGCGGGCGGCTGCCCAGCGACGCGCAGTGGGTGAGTGCGGCCTACACCGAGCAGCGCGAGAACCCGCCCGCGCCCTTGCAGCGCGGCAAGACCTATCCCTTCCCCACCGGAGACTCGACGGCCGGCGCGCAGTGCATCGGCGATTGCGGCCCGCAGGCCGAGCAGCGCGCCATCCGCCACGGCGCGAACCTGCTGCGCGGCTTTGGTCATGCGCGGGCGGGCACCACGCCGGCGGGCGTGAACGGCCTGCACGACATGGGCGCGAATGCGTGGGAGTGGGTCGATGAACCCCCCGGGGCGCGCGGGAACGAGGAGCGCCGCACGCGCGGCGGCTCGTGGTGGTACGGCGCGGCGCAGATGCGCGCCGACCACCTGCAGGGCAAGCCGCCGCAGACCGCGGTGGTCTACATCGGCTTTCGCTGCGTGCGCTGAGCGCGCTTACTGCTGCTTGGCGCCTTCGCCCAGGCGGCGGCCCAGGCCCAGCACGTACGGTGCGGTGCGGCCAGCCAGCATCGGGTCGGCCGAGCCTTCCACGCCCTTGGGCATGCGGTTCGGGTCGAAGTTGATCGTCAGGCAGGGGCCCGCCGCGTCGGCCGATACCGAGGTCACCTTGAGCTGGCCCAGCGTCACCTTGCGGCGGCCCTCGGGCAGCGGCACGGTGGCGTTGTCGAGCCTGTCGCCCGGCTTCGCCACTTCCAGGTTGAAGTTGAAGGCCACCTGGCCGGCGGCCACGCGGGCGCGCAGGTCGTCGAACAGGAAGTTCGCGCCCTTCTCCTTGGCCTGGTCGTCGGTGAGGCCCTGCACGCCGCCCACAGGCTCGAAGATCCACTTGCCCGCGGTCTTCTGGCCGGCGGCGTTGGTGAAGGTGAAGCCGTGCACGCCCCAGTAGTTGACGCTGGCGTAGCTGGCCGGCACCGGCTGCGATGCGAAGTAGCGGCCCTGGATCAGCACCTCGGGGTTGGCGTCGGCAAAGGCCTTGACCCTGGCGGGATCGGCGGCCTTGGTGGCCGGATCGGGCTGCAGCGACTGCAGGCGGCCGAGCAGCTGGGCCGGGGTGGCGGCGCCGAACACCGGTGCATTGATGTTGCCGTGCTGCCAGATCTCGCCATTGGGCAGGTCGAACTGCAGTGCCATGTTGCGCTGGCTCTTGCCGTTGTCGGGGGCCTTGGGGTTACCGCCGCCGACCGAGAAGCGCACGATCACCGGGATCCTGGCGCCGCTGAAGGCCGAGGCGGAAGAGATGGCGCGGCCGTCGGCGCTGCCCACGAATTCGCCGGTGGCGCAGATGCCCTTGGCGCCCGAGCGGCGGTAGCCCTCGAACTTGCCGCCGGTGGCTTCGAACTGGTTGACCATGGTGGTCGGGTCGACCGGCGCGGCGGCGTGGCTGGCCGCGTGGGCGGGCAGGGTGGACAGGATGGCGGCCGTTGCAACGGCACTGAGCATCATATGTTTCATCGGGACTCCCTTGGAAAAAGATCGCCGCGCCCGGATGGCGCGCGGCGGCGCGGCAAAGGCGTGCACGCCGCACCGCACCTTGCCGGTACGCGGGATATCGGCGCCTGGATTCGGCGCTTGAGCGGGCGTGTCCTCAGCCCAGATGGGCGCCCAGCAGCCCGGCGATCTCGAACATGCTCACCCGGTCCTTGCCGAACACCGGCTTGAGCTTGCCGTCGGCCAGGATGCTGCGCTTGTCCTTCGGGTCCTGCAGGCCCTGCGCCTTGATGTAGTCCCACAGCTTCTTGACCGCCTCGGTGCGGGCCACCGGCTCAGCACCGATCACGGCGGCGAGCGCGGCACTGGGGGTCAATCCGCCACTGGCGGCCTTGCGCGGGGCCTTCTTGGCGGCAGGCTTGGCGGCTTTCTTCGCAGGCGTTTTGGCCGGTGCCTTGGCGGTGGTTTTCGCTGCCGTTTTCGCGGGCGCCTTCGCCGCTGTCTTCGCTGCCGTCTTGCGTGCCGGGTACTTGGACTCGCGCACTTCGAACTCGAAAGTCACCTTGCCCTCGTCGGCGTTCCACGCCAGGAAGGCCTTGAACGGCCGCCGGGTGCGGTTGGAGATGAACTTCTCCAGCAAGTCGGTCTTGCCGGTCTGCAGCAGCTTGCTGAACTGCGCGCGCTCCACCGGCTGCTGCAGGATGATCTTGCCGCTCTTGAAGTCGCAGCTGGGCGTGGGCTGCGCGTGCGTGGGCACCGACTTTGCGCACACATAGTTGCTGCCGTGCTCGTGCACGGCGCCGCCGCATTTGGGGCACTGGCCCAGCGGCTCGCTGCCGGCGAAGTCGACGATCTCGCCGGTGTCCTCGTTCTTGTCGTCGCCGAAGTCGAACTCGAGCTTCCAGTTCTTGTCCTCGTCGCTGAACTTCAGCGCGATCTCGGCGGTAAAGGGCCAGCCCGCCTTGGAGCGGAAGCCCTCGAGCGGGCCGATCTTCTTGTCGCGCAGGAAGGCCTCCACCTCGTGCAGCTCGAAGGCGCGGCCGGCCGGGATCTTGGTGAACGAGAAGCCGCAGCCTTCGTCGGCGCCTTTCTTGCCGGTGCAGGCGTAGCGGCGGTAGTTTTCCTTGACGATACCGCCGCAGTTGGGGCAGGGCGTGGACAGCGTGGCGTAGTCGCCCGGCACGGTGTCGCGGTCATATTCCTTGGCCTTGCGCACGATGTGCTTGGTCATCTGTGCGATCTCGCGCATGAAGGCCTCGCGCTTGAGCTTGCCCTGCTCCATCTGCGCGAGCTTGTATTCCCACTCGCCAGTGAGCTCGGGTCGCGAGAGTTCTTCCACCCCCAGCCCGCGCAGCAGCGTCATCAGCTGGAAGGCCTTGGCCGTGGGGATGAGCTCGCGGCCCTCGCGCAGCATGTACTTCTCGTTGAGCAGGCCTTCGATGATGGCCGCGCGCGTGGCGGGTGTGCCCAGGCCCTTTTCCTGCATCGCCTCGCGCAGTTCGTCGTCGTCCACCAGCTTGCCGGCGCCTTCCATTGCGCCGAGCAGCGTCGCTTCTGAATAGCGTGCCGGCGGCCGTGTCTTCAGGCCGCGTGCTTCCACATGCTCGGTGCGCACCGTCTCGCCCGGGCGCACCGGCACCAGCGTCTTGCCGGGCTTGTCGCTGTCCTTGGCTTCCTTGTCGGCAATCTCCTCGTCGGCTTCCTTGCCGTAGATCGCAAGCCAGCCGGGCTTGACCAGCACCTTGCCTTCGCTCTTGAAGTGATGCCCCAGAACCTGCGTGATGCGGGTGGTGACCGAGTATTCGGCGCTCGGGAAGAACACCGCCATGAAGCGGCGCACCACCAGGTCGTAGAGCTTTTGCTCGGCGTCGCTCAGGCCGCTGGGCGCCTGCAGCGTCGGGATGATTGCAAAGTGGTCGCTCACCTTGGCGTTGTCAAAGATGCGCTTGCTCGGCTTGATGTAGTTGTTGTTCAGCGCCACCAGCGCGTGCGGCGCCAGGTGCCGCATGCCGTGCGACTGCACATCGGCCAGCATCTCGAAGGTCTGCCTGACCACCGGCAGGTAGTCCTCGGGCAGGTGGCGCGAGTCGGTCCGCGGGTAGGTCAGCGCCTTGTGGCGCTCGTACAGGCTTTGCGCCAGCGCCAGCGTGGTCTTGGCCGAAAAGCCGAAGCGGCCGTTGGCCTCGCGCTGCAGGCTGGTCAGGTCAAACAGGCCGGGGCTCGCCTGCGTGGTGGGCTTGCTCTCTTCGGTGACGCTGCCGGTCTTGTTGCGCACCGCATCGGCAATCGCCTGCGCCTCCTGCAGGCTCCACAGCCGGTCGGCCTTCTTCTCGGCGTCCTCGGCGTCCTTCTTCCACTTCGGGTCGAACCACTTGGCCGGGTACTCGCCAGCTTCGGCCAGGAAGCTGGCGTGCACCTCCCAGTAGTCGCGGCTGATGAACTTGCGGATCTGCTCCTCGCGCTCGACCACCACCGCCAGCGTGGGCGTCTGCACCCGGCCCACGGTGGTAAGGAAGAAGCCGCCGTCGCGGCTGTTGAAGGCGGTGAAGGCGCGCGTGCCGTTGATGCCCACCAGCCAGTCGGCCTCGGAGCGGCTGCGCGCCGCATCGGCCAGGCCCTGCATCTGCTTGTCGCTGCGCAGGCCGTCAAAGCCGTCGCGGATCGCCTGCGGCGTCATGCTCTGCAGCCACAGCCGCTGCACCGGCTTGCCCAGCGGCGTGAACTTGCCGGCCTTCTCGCTGCCGGCGTACTGCTCGATCAGGCGGAAGATCAGCTCGCCCTCGCGGCCGGCGTCGCAGGCGTTGATGAGCGCGCTGACGTCCTTGCGCCGCGCGAGCTTGACCACCGCGTTCAGCCGCGTCTTGGTCTTGTCCACCGGCTTGAGGTCAAAGTGCGGCGGGATCACCGGCAGGTGGGCAAAGCTCCACTTGCCGCGCTTCACGTCGTACTGTTCGGGCGCCTGGATCTCCACCAGGTGGCCCACCGCACTGGTGACCACATAGCGCTCGTTCTCGAAGTATTCGTCATGCTTCTCGAACTTGCCGGCCACCGGCGTGAGCGCCCGCACCAGGTCGTTGGCCACCGAAGGCTTTTCCGCAATCACCAGAGTCTTTGCCATTGCTGTCCGCACTGTCCTTAGAATCCGTTGCCTCGCGCGCACATGCGCGCACACACGTACGCGCGCACACGCGTACACATTCAAACTAACAGAGATTCCGACATGCCTGCAAATGCCCGGCCCGCCAAGGCCGCCGCCCAGCCCGCCACCGCCTCCGGCGGCCGCCGCATCCAGACCCGCCTGTCCAAGGTGCACGGCAAGGGCGTGTTTGCGCTGCAGGACATCCCCAAGGGCGAGGTGATCATCGAATACACCGGAGAGATCATCACCTGGAAGGAAGCGCAGCGCCGCCCGCCGCACGACCCCAAGCAGCCCAATCACACCTTCTTCTTCCACATCGATGACAAGCATGTCATCGACGCCAAGTACGGCGGCAACGCCTCGCGCTGGATCAACCATTCCTGCGATCCGAACTGCGAGGCCGACGAGGACGATGGCCGGGTGTTCATCAAGTCGCTGCGCACCATCCGCGCCGGCGAAGAGCTGAGCTACGACTACGGCCTCATCATTGACGAGCGCTACACCAAGAAGCTCAAGGCCGAGTACCCCTGCTGGTGCGGCAGCAAGAAGTGCCGCGGCACCCTGCTGGCGCCCAAGCGCTGAGCCACGGCATCCTGCCTTTCGCGTCCGGCCTTTCGCCCCCCTCCCATTTCGCGCGCCCCCATGGCCGGCAGCACGGCACCTTCGCTTGCAGCCGCCGCCGAGTCGCTGTGGTCGGTGGTGGCGCCAGGGTGGCCGGGCTTCAGCGTCGAGATCCTCCCCGAGATCGATTCCACCAACACCGAGCTGATGCGCCGTGCGCGCGCCGGCCGCACCGAGCCGGTGCTGCTGGTGACCGAGCGGCAGACCGCCGGTCGCGGCCGCATGGGCCGCGCATGGACCAGTGCACCGGGCGACTCCCTCACCTTCTCGATCGGTGTGCCGCTGTCACCCGCCGGCTGGGCCGGGCTGTCGCTGGCGGTGGGCGTTGCGCTGGCCGAGGCGCTGGAGGGCTATTGCGGGGGGGTGTCGGCTGCGCCGCACATTGCCCGCACCCACATTGCGCTGAAGTGGCCCAACGACCTGTGGCTGCGGGGCGCAGAGCCCGCGCGCAAGCTCTCGGGCATCCTGGTGGAGACGGCCGGCGCGGCCACGCCCGATGCGCCGCGCTACCTGGTGGTGGGCATCGGCATCAACCTGCAGGCGCCGCCCGCGCATGGCCTGTCCACCCCGCCGGCGGGGCTGCGCGAGCTGGTGCCGGGCGCACAAGCGGGCGCCGTGCTGCATGCCGTGCTGCCGCCGCTGATGGACGCGCTGCGGACGTTCGAGCAGCAGGGCTTCGGGCCGTGGCACGAGCGCTTTGCGGCGCGCGATGCGCTGCACGGGCAGCGGGTGCGCCTGTCCGACGGCCGCGAGGGCGAGGCGCGCGGCGTCAACCTGCACGGCG
>JBDLRH010000032.1:0-7804 GCA_039800165.1 Pseudomonadota bacterium | reverse complement strand
TGCCGCAGGCAAAGGGCTTGTAGCTGTTGAACGATATCTCGAAGCGCTGGCCCAGCTCGTCGGTGGCTTCGCGCCAGTCGCACTTGGTGCTGATGGTCTGCACCATGCCGCGCGGCGCCTCGAGTGCCTTCTTGCTTGCGGTGAATCCGTTCTTCGCCAGCAGCGCCGACATCAGGCCAGCGCGGGCCGCACCGCCCGGGTGGAAGGGCTTGGTCATGGTGCCGAACTGCTCGCGCATGCCCACCGGTTGCGACGCCGCAATGCCGATCGCCATCTGCGTGCGGTCGGCATCCAGCCCCAGCAGCCGCGCGCAGCCCGCCGCCGCACCGATGGTGCCGGTGGAGCCGGTGATGTGCCAGCCGCGGTCGTAGTGGTCGGGGTACATCACATTGCCCACGCGGCACGACACGTCGATGCCCAGCACCAGCGCGTCGATCAGTGCACGGCCGCTGGCGCCCGTCACCTCGGCCAGCGCCAGCAGCGCAGAGGCCACCGGCCCGGCGGGGTGGATGATGGTCTTCAGGTGCGTGTCGTCGAAATCAAAGGTGTGCGAGGTGATGCCGTTGATGAGCGCGGCACCGGCCATGTCCACCCGCTCGGTGCGGCCCAGCACGGTGGACTGCGGCGCGGGCTGCAGCATCTGCACGGCGGCCAGCGAAGCGGCAGCCGATTCGTGCTGTGCCGCACCGACCGCGCAGCCCAGCCAGTTGAGGAAGGTGCGGTGCGCTTCGTGATCGACCGCATCGCTCCAGCCGCGCGAGCGGTGGTTAGCCACATGCTCGGCCAGGATGCGGGTGATGGGCGGGGCGTTGTGGTCGGCAGCGACCTGGGTGTTGCGGGCCATGAAAGCAGTGTGTTCTTGTGTGCGGGATGAATCAGCTGTCGAGCTGGATGTTGCGGGCCTTGGCAATCTGCGTCCAGCGTGCGATGTCGGTGCGCATGAAGGCGGCAAACTGGTCGGGCGTCATCGGCTGCGGCTCGATCGCCTCGACCGACAGCTTTTCGCGCAGGTCAGGGGCGCGCAGCACCTGCGCGAGTGTCTCGTTGAGCTGCCGCACGACGGGCGCCGGCATGCCTGCCGGGCCCACCACGCCATACCACTGCTGGGCATCAAAGCCCTTGTAGCCCGCCTCTTCCAGCGTGGGCAGGTCGCGGTACTGCGGGTGGCGCTGCGTGCCGGTGACGGCCAGCGGCTTGACGCGGCCCGACTTGATGTGCGGCGTGGCCGCAGCCAGCCCGGGGAACATCGCCTGCGTCTGGCCGGCGATCAGGTCGGTGAAGGCCGGCGCGATGCCGCGGTACGGGATGTGCACCATGAAGGAATCGACTTGCTGCTTGAACAGCTCCATGGTCAGGTGCGTGAGCGAGCCCTGCCCGGCCGAGCCGTAGCTCAGCCGGCCCGGATTCTTCTTGAGGTAGGCCACGAACTGGGCCACGGTGTTGGCCGGCACGCTGGTGTTGACCACCAGCACGTTGGGCGTGGAGCCGATCATGCCCACCGGGGTGAAGTCGCGCAGCGCGTCGTAGGGCAGCTTGCGGGTGGCGGGGCTGGTGCCGTGCGTCGCCACATAGCCCTGCAGCAGCGTGTAGCCGTCAGGCGCGGCGCGCATGGTGCTCTGGCAGGCAATCACGCCACCGCCGCCGCCCTGGTTCTCGACCACGAAGGACTGGTTGAGCAGCTTGCCCCAGCGCTCGGTGACGGTGCGGCCCACCATGTCGCTGCCGCCGCCGGCGGCCACCGGCACGATGTAGCGGATCGGCTTGTTCGGGTAGGCTTGGGCCAGGGCCAGCCGCGGTGCGGCCACCATGGCAGCCGCTGCGGGAAGCGACAACACGATCTGACGGCGTTTCATGGACACTGTCTCCTGCATGATTGAAGGGTAAGCGGGCCTGCATTCTGATGCATGCCTGAACTGGAGCATTCCGGATGGAAATATCGTTCGGTCGGGAAATCGAGTCGCTGCGCCTGGGTGCGGGCCAGACCTTCCACGGCGAGGGCATCCTGGCGGTGACCAAGGCGCTGCTGCAAAGCGGCGTGTCCTATGTGGGCGGCTACCAGGGCGCGCCGGTGTCGCACCTGCTCGATGTGATGGTGCAGGCCAAGGGCTACATGGACGAGCTGGGCGTGCATGTGGAGGCCTGCAGCAACGAGGCCTCGGCCGCGGCCATGCTGGGCGCCAGCATCCACTACCCGCTGCGCGGCGCGGTCACCTGGAAATCCATCGTCGGCACCAATGTGGCGGCCGATGCGCTGAGTAACCTGGCCTCGCCTGGCGTGACCGGCGGCGTGCTGGTGGTGGTGGGCGAAGACTACGGCGAGGGCGCCAGCGTGATCCAGGAGCGCACCCATGCCTACGCACTCAAAAGCAGCATGGTGCTGCTGGACCCGCGGCCCGACCTGGCGGTGATGGTGCGCATGGTGGAAGAGGGCTTTCGCCTGTCCGAAGCTTCCAACATGCCCGCGCTGATGGAGCTGCGCATCCGCGCCTGCCATGTGCGCGGCAGCTTCGAGTGCAAGGACAACGTGGCCCCGGCGATCTCCACCCGCGCGCTGATGAGCGACCCGGCGCGCTTTGACTACATGCGCCTGGCGCACCCGCCGGTCACCTTCCGCCAGGAAAAGCTCAAGGTCGAGCACCGCCTGCCGGCGGCGCGGCGCTACATCGAGGAGCATGGCCTCAACGAGCTGATGCCCGGGCGAAACAGCGATGGGGATGACGTGGGCATCATCGTGCAGGGCGGGCTGTACAACGCGCTGATCCGCGCGCTGCAGCAGCTGGGCCTGGCCAATGCCTTCGGCGAATCGGACCTGCCGATCTATGTGCTGAACGTCACCTACCCGCTGGCGCACGATGCGATCGCGCGCTTTTGCGAGGGCAAGCGCGCGGTGCTGGTGTGCGAGGAAGGCCAGCCCGACTACATCGAACAGGAAATCGCCACGCTGCTGCGCCGCCGCGGTATTGCCACGCCGCTGCACGGCAAGGACTGGCTGCCCAGCGGCGGCGAGTACAGCGTGGAGGTGATCGCCGCCGGCCTGCTGCCGCTGGCGCAGCGCTATCTGATGGACGACGCCGACATCGCCAGTGGCGTGCAGCGCGCACAGCAGTGGCTGCAGGGCAACCAGGCGCGTCGCGCGGCGGTGCCCCAGCAGCTGACCCAGCCGCTGCCGGCGCGCCCGCCAGGCTTTTGCATCGGCTGCCCCGAGCGGCCGGTGTTCTCTGCGCTCAAGCTCACGCAGCAGGAGATCGGGGCAGTGCACATCGCGGCTGACATCGGCTGCCATGCGTTCGGCACCTTCGAGCCGTTCTCGATGGGCCACAGCATCCTGGGCTATGGCATGAGCCTGGCGAGCCGCGCGGGCGTGTCGCCGGTGATGCAGCGGCGCACGCTGGCCATCATGGGCGACGGCGGCTTCTGGCACAACGGACTGCTGACCGGCGTGCAGAGCGCGCTGTTCAACGGCGACGACGCGGTGCTGCTGATCTTCAAGAACGGCTACACCTCGGCCACCGGCACGCAGGACATCATCTCCACCCCGGCCAATGCGGCCAAGGCGCTGGCCGGCGACAAGCAGCAGAGCCTGGCGCACACCAACCAGACCATCGAATCCACCCTCAAGGGCCTGGGCGTGCAGTGGCTGCGCACGGTGCACACCTACGAGGTGGACCAGATGCGCGCCACGCTGAAAGAAGCCTTCACCAGCGACTTCAACGGCCTGAAGGTGATCGTGGCCGAGGGCGAATGCCAGCTCGAGCGGCAGCGCCGCATCAAGCCGTGGATTGCCAAGCTGCTGAAGGCCGGCGAACGGGTGGAGCGGGTGAAGTACGGCGTGGACGAAGATGTGTGCAACGGCGACCATGCCTGCATCCGCCTGTCGGGCTGCCCCACGTTGACGCTCAAGGACAACCCCGACCCGCTGAAGGTGGACCCGGTGGCCACCGTGATCGACGGCTGCGTGGGCTGCGGCCTGTGCGGTGCCAACGCGCATGCGGCGACGCTGTGCCCGTCGTTCTATCGCGCCGAGGTCATCCAGAACCCGCGCCCGCTGGAGCGGCTGATGGCCACGCTGCGCGGCACGCTGGTGCGCATGCTGCAGAAGTGACGCGATGACGACCGCACCAAAACAACCGATCACCCTGCTGGTCTGCGCCCTGGGCGGCGAAGGCGGCGGCGTGCTCACCGAATGGCTGATCGACACCGCGCGCCACGCGGGCTATGCGGCGCAGGCCACCTCCATCCCCGGCGTGGCCCAGCGCACCGGTGCCACCACCTACTACATCGAAGTGCACCCCGTGCCGCTGACGCAACTGGGGGGCCGCAAGCCGGTGTTCAGCCTGAACCCGGTGCCCGGCACGCTGGACGCGCTGGTGTCATCTGAACTGCTGGAGACCGCGCGCCAGATCGGCAACGGCATGGCCAGCGCCGATCGCACCTGCGTCATCAGCTCGTCTGCGCGTACCCTCACCACCGCCGAGCGCATGCAGATGGGCGACGGCCGCTCCGACGCCGACGCGCTGCTGCGCGTGCTGCGCGAGCACAGCCTGCGCCACGCGGTGTTTGACATGAGCGCACTGGCGCGTGAATGCGGCACCGTGGTCAGTGCGGTGATGCTGGGCGCGGTGGCCGGCAGCGGTCTGTTTCCTTTTGCGCGAGAGCACTACGAAGCGGTAGTGAAAGGCGGCGGTGCCAGTGCCGCGGCCAGCCTGCGCGGATTTGCGGCCGCGTACGAACGCATGGCCAAGCAAGGCGCGCAGGCGGCGTGGGTGGAGGCGCTGCTGCCGGGTTCACCCCGGCAAGCGGCACCCATCACCGCCGAGGGCGCGCCGGCCCTGCCCTCTTCGGTGCTCGCGCCCTTCCCGGCCGCGCTGCATGACCTGATCACCCTGGCCCATGCCCGCCTGTGCGAATACCAAAGCGCTGCATACGCCGCACAGTATCTGGCGCGATTGCAGCAGGTGGTGCAGGCCGAGCGCCGTGCCGATGCAGCGGCAGCGGAATCGCACGGCTGGCCCGCGTCGCGCGAGATGGCGCGCTGGCTCGCGCTGTGGATGGCGTTCGACGACATCGTGCGCGTGGCCGACCTGAAGTGCCGCGCGAGCCGCGCCGCGCGGGTGCGCGCCGAGGTGCGTGCGGGTGATGAAGACCTGCTGCGCGTCTACGACCACTTCAAGCCCGGCGCACCCGAGTTCGCGGCGCTGCTGCCCGAGGCGCTGGCGCGGCGCGTGCTGGCCTGGGACGCACGGCGCGTGGCCCGCGGGCAGGAGCCGTGGGCGCTTCCGCTCAAGGTGCGCAGCGACTCGGTGCGTGGCCTGCTGGCATTGCGTGCGCTGGCCGCCCTGCGCCGCCTGCGGCCGCTGGGCAGCCGCTTTGCCCAAGAGCAGCGCATGATCGGCCGCTGGCTCGATGCGGTGCTGGCGGGCCTGAAGCGCGACCGCCTGCTGGGCCTGGAAGTCGCGCGCTGCGGCCGCCTGATCAAGGGCTATGGCAGCACCAACGAGCGCGGCAAGGCCAACCTGCTGCATGTCATCGATCACCTGGCCGCGCTGCCCGATGCCACCGCTGCGGCGCAGGCCATCGCACGCGCCCGCGAGGCCGCACTGCAAGACGAAGCTGGCACTGCGCTCGATGCAACGCTGCGCCAGTTCGGCGCCCCTGCGCGGCCGGTGCGCGAGCAGCCGGTCCGCTTTGTGCGCAAACCGCGCCCGGCGCAAACCTGACACCCGGGATCTGCACAGCCCCCATCACAACAAGGAGACACAGCATGACCACTCGCCATTCAGACAACGCTTCATGCGCGGTACCTGCCACCGCCAGCCGTCGCCGCGCCTTGCAGGCCATTGCTGCCACCGGGCTCGCGGGCCTGACTGGTTCCCTGTCTGGCACGGCCCTGGCGCAAGCGTCCGCGTGGCCGACCAAACCGCTGCGGGTGATCGTCAACTTTCCGCCGGGCGGAGCCGCCGACCAGCTGGCGCGCCTGATCTCGCAGCCGCTGGGCGAGGCGCTGGGCCAGAGCGTGGTGGTGGAAAACCGCGCGGGCGCCAACGGCATGATCGGCGGCGAGGTGGTGGTCAAGTCGCCGGCCGACGGCTACACGCTGCTGATGAGCTCGGGCGGCATGGTGTCGGTCAACCCGCACATCTACCCGCGCATGCCCTTCGACCCCAACAAGGACATCGTGCCGGTGGCCTCGGCCGCGCGGGTGCTGGTGTACCTGGTGTCGCACCCGAAGATGCCGGTGAACAACGTGCAGGAGTTCCTGGCCTACCTGAAGGCCAACCCGGGCAAGACTTCGTTCGGCTCGCCGGGCAATGGCAGTTCGCCGCATCTGGCCGCCGAGATGATGAAGAGCCAGGCTGGCGTGTTCTCGGTGCATGTGCCCTACCGCGGCGCTGCGCCTGCGCTGCAGGACCTGCTGGCCGGGCAGCTCGACTTTTATTTCGACCCCGGCATCGGCCTGCAGCAGGTGCGCGCCGGCCGTCTGAAGCTGCTGGCGGTGGGCAGCCCGAAACGATCTCCTCTCTTCCCCGAGGTGCCCACGCTGGACGAGGCCGGCCTCAAGGGCTTTGATGCCGACACGGTGTTCGGCTTTTACGCACCGGCTGGCACCCCTGCGGCGGTGATCGAGCGGCTGAACCGCGAAATCAAGAAGATCCTCGCCACCAAGCCGGTGCAAGACCGCATCAATGCCCTGGGCGGCGACGCGCTGCCGCTGAGCCCCGCGCAGTTCGCGGCCAAGGCGGCCGAAGACTCCAAGCGCTTTGGCGCGATCATCCGCGAGCGCAAGATCACCGGCGATTGAGCGCGCCGCAGACGCGCGCGGCTACAGCACCAGCAGCGCGCGGAAGTCGTTCACGTTGGTGTGGGTCGGCCCGGTGACCACCAGGTCACCCAGCGGCTCGAAGAAGCCGAAGGCGTCATGGCGGTCGAGATGCCGGGCGACCTTGAGGCCTTTCGACTGCGCGCGCGCCAGCGTGTCGGGCGCCACGAAGGCGCCGGCGTTGTGCTCCACGCCGTCGATGCCGTCGGTATCGGCCGCCAGCGCCCACACATCGGGCTGACCCTGCAGCGCCTGTGCGAGGCCCAGGCAGAACTCGCCCGCACGGCCGCCACGACCGCGCGGCGTGTCGGCTGGCGCACCGGCGGCCGGCGGGCGCACCGTCACCGTGGTCTCGCCGCCGCTCAGGATGACGCAGGGCTTGCCAAACGCGCCCGTGCCACGCGCTGCAGCGCGCGCCAGGGCCGCATGCACCTTGCCCACCTCGCGTGATTCGCCTTCGATTTCATCGCTGAGGATGTGCGCTTCGATACCCGCCGCGCGCGCCGCCTCGGCAGCGGCCTGAAGCGACTGCTGGGGCGTGGCGATCAGGTGCACCGCATGCGCATCGAACAGGTGGTCGCCGGGCTTGGGCGTCTCCAGCGCGCCGGATTCCAGTTGCGCGCGCACATCCGGCGGCACCGCGATGCGGTAGCGGTCCAGGATGGCCAGCGCGTCGGCACAGGTGGTGGCGTCGGGCACGGTGGGGCCACTGGCGATGACGGACGGGTCGTCACCGGGCACGTCGCTGATGGTGAGCGTGACCACCCGCGCCGCACCACAGGCCTGCGCCAGCCGCCCGCCCTTGATGCGCGAGAGATGCTTGCGCACGCAGTTCATCTCGTGGATGTTGGCGCCCGACTCCAGCAGCGCGCGGTTGATGCGCTGCTTGTCTGCAAGCGTCAGGCCGTCGCAGGGCAGCGTGAGCAACGCCGAGCCGCCGCCCGAGACGAGGCACAGGGCCAGGTCGTCCGGACCGAGCGTGCCGGC
>JBDLRH010000031.1:0-35829 GCA_039800165.1 Pseudomonadota bacterium | reverse complement strand
ACCCACGAGATCATCCGCTCGGGCTTTGACCGCAGCCCCATGTTCACCGGCAAGATCGAAGGCGTGGGGCCGCGCTACTGCCCGAGCGTGGAAGACAAGATCAACCGCTTTGCCGACAAGGACAGCCACCAGATCTTTCTGGAGCCCGAGGGCCTGAGTACCCACGAGGTGTACCCCAACGGCATCTCGACCAGTCTGCCGTTTGACATCCAGTACGCGCTGGTGCGCAGCATGCCGGGGCTGGAGAACGCACACATCCTGCGACCGGGCTACGCCATCGAGTACGACTACTTCGACCCGCGCTCCCTGAAAAGCAGCTTCGAGACCAAGCAGATCGGCGGCCTGTTCTTCGCCGGCCAGATCAACGGCACCACCGGCTACGAGGAGGCGGCGGCGCAGGGCCTGTTTGCCGGCATCAACGCCGCGCTGCAGTGCCGCGGCGAAGGCCCGTGGCTGCCGCGCCGCGACGAGGCCTACCTGGGCGTGCTGGTGGATGACCTGATCACCAAGGGCGTGACCGAGCCCTACCGCATGTTCACCAGCCGCGCCGAGTTCCGGCTGCAGCTGCGCGAGGACAACGCCGACATGCGCCTGACCGAAGCCGGCCGCCGCATGGGCCTGGTGGACGACGCCCGCTGGGATTCGTTCTGCCGCAAGCGCGACGCGATCGAGCGAGAGTCCGAGCGGCTGAAGTCCACCTGGGTGAACCCGCGCAACCTGCCGGCCGACGAGGCGCAGCGGGTGCTGGGCAAGGACATCGAGCGTGAATACAACCTGGGCGACCTGCTGCGCCGCCCGGACGTGAGCTACGCCGGGCTGATGTCGCTGGACGGCGGCAAGTACGCCCCCAACGCGCCAGGCCAACCCCGGCAGCCGGGTGGGGCGGATGCCGCCGACCCGCGGCCGGTGGTTTCACGTGAAACACTGGGCGACCTGTACGAGCCGGTGGTGGAGCAGGTGGAGATTGCCGCCAAGTACTCCGGCTACATCGAGCGCCAGAAGACCGAGGTGGAGCGCGCCGCCTACTACGAGAACCTGCGCCTGCCGGCCGACCTGGACTACATGCAGGTGGCGGCGCTCAGCATCGAGGTGCGGCAAAAGCTGAACAAGCACCGGCCCGAGACGCTGGGCCAGGCCTCGCGCATCTCGGGCATCACCCCGGCGGCGATTTCGCTGCTGCTGGTGCACCTGAAGAAGAGCAAGTTCCGCGGCTTTGCCGACGAGCGGGCGGCCGAGCCGGCTTGATGCTTGGCCGGGTGCCGGCGCGCGGGCTCAAGCGCGCCGCCGCGGACCCGCCTTCAACCCCCCTCCGAACATCGTGAGTTCCAACGCCCCCGACGCTGCCGCCGCCCACCTGCGCCCCGACCTGCTGGCAGGCGTTCAGGCGCTGGGCCTGAACCTGAGCGACCATCAGATCGACCAGCTGCTGGCCTATCTGGCGCTGATCGCCAAGTGGAACCGGGTCTACAACCTGACCGCGGTGCGCGATGCGCGCGAGATGCTGACGCACCACCTGCTGGACAGCCTGGCGGTCATCGGGCCGCTGCGGCGCCAGTGCGGGCACCTTGCGGCGCCGCGGTTGCTGGATGTTGGCTCGGGCGCGGGCCTGCCGGGCGTGGTGATTGCCATCTGCTGCCCGGGCATCGATGTGAGCTGCGTGGACACGGTGGCCAAGAAGGCGGCCTTCATCCAGCAGGCGGCCGGGGCGCTGCAGCTGCCGAACCTGCATGGCATCCATGCCCGGGTCGAGAACCTGTCGGGCCCCTTTGATGTGATCAGCTCGCGCGCCTTTGCCTCGCTGGCAGACTTTGCCGCCTGGTCGGTCAGCGCCTTGGCGCCCGGGGGCGTGTGGATGGCGATGAAGGGCAAGCACCCGGCCGATGAAATCGCGGCGCTGCCGGTGCCGGGTGCTCAAGGGGGCGCCGGTCAAGGCGCCGCCATCGACGTGTTTCACGTGGAACAGCTGACGGTTCCGGGGCTGAATGCCGAGCGCTGCATCGTCTGGATGCGCCCGGCGGCCTGAGCCGCTGTACCCTCACGTACACTCGGGCCCTCACTCCAAGGCCCCCATGTTCGGTATCGCTGATTACGGCGCCTTCGTTGCCGCCGTCGTCCTGTTCCTGCTGATTCCCGGCCCAGGCAACCTGGCGCTGATCACCTCCACCGGCAAGGGGGGCATTGCGGGCGGGCTGGGCTCCACCTTCGGCGTGATCGCGGGTGACCAGGTGCTGATGTGGGCCGCGGTGGCCGGCGTCGCTGCCTTGCTGGCCACCTACCCGGCGGCGTTTTTTGCGGTGCAGTGGGTCGGCGCGGCCTACCTTGCGTGGCTGGGCTTTCGCATGATCACCGCCAAGCCGGGCGCCGCGCCGGTCATTGACATCCGGGTGGGGCACTACTTCCGCCAAAGCCTGGCGATCACCCTGCTCAACCCCAAGGCCATCGTGTTCTACATGGCCTTCTTCCCGCTGTTTGTGGACCCGGCGCGCCACCAGGGGCTGCTGACTTTTGGCGTGATGGCTGCCACCATCGCGGTGCTGACCTTTGCGTACGGATTCACCGTGACGCTGCTGACCCATTTTCTGGCCGAGCGCATGCGCGCCAACCCGGTGGTCGGTCGCTGGCTGGAAAAGCTGGCCGGCGTGTTTTTGATCGGCTTCGGCGTGAAGCTGGCCCTCTCGAAGTGAGCCCATGAAGATCTTTTGCGTTGCCAACCAGAAGGGCGGGGTCGGCAAGACCACCACCACCGTGAACCTGGCCGCGGGCCTGGCCAAGGTGGGCCAGCGCGTGCTGATGGTCGACCTGGACCCGCAGGGCAACGCCACCATGGGCTCGGGCATCGACAAGCGCAGCCTGCAGCTCAGCGTGTACGACGTGCTGCTGGAATCCGCCAGCATCCGCGAGGCGGCGACGCTGGCCGACAAGTGCGGCTACCAGGTGCTGGGCGCCAACCGCGAACTGGCCGGCGCCGAGGTGGAGCTGGTGGGCCTGGAGCGCCGCGAAAAACGGCTCAAGCAGGCGCTGGACGCGGTGCAGGGCGACTACGACTTCGTGCTGATCGACTGCCCGCCGTCCTTGAGCCTGCTCACCCTCAACGGCCTGTGCAGCGCCCATGGCGTGATCGTGCCGATGCAGTGCGAGTACTTCGCTCTCGAGGGGCTGACCGACCTGGTCAACACCATCAAGCAGGTGCATGCCAACCTCAACCGCGACCTCAAGATCATTGGCCTGCTGCGGGTGATGTTCGACCCGCGCATCACCTTGCAGCAGCAGGTGAGCGAGCAGCTCAAGGCGCATTTCAAGGACAAGGTGTTCGACACCGTTATCCCGCGCAATGTGCGGCTGGCCGAGGCGCCCAGCTACGGGCTGCCCGGCGTGGTGTTCGACCCCGCGGCCAAGGGCAGTCAGGCCTTCATCGATTTTGCCCTTGAGATGGTGCGCCGCATCGATACGATGTGAGCGAATACTTTCAATATAAGCCTCATGAAACCGGCACAAGTGCTCATCCTGCCGGGGTGGCAAGGCAGTGGCCCGACCCACTGGCAAAGCCTGTGGGAGCAGCGCCACCACTACACCCGGGTGCAGCAGCACGACTGGGCGCGGCCGCTGCGCGGCGACTGGGTGGCGCGGCTGGAAGACGAAATCGTCGACCGCGAAGACCAGGTGGTGCTGGTGGCGCACAGCCTGGGCTGTGTGCTGGCGGCGGCCTGGGCCACGCACTCGCGCAACGCCGCGCGGGTCAAGGGCGCGCTGCTGGTGGCTCCCTGCGACAGCGAGCGCGCCGACCTGCGTCAGGTGCTGCGCACCTGGGCGCCCGTGCCGCAGCAGGCCTTGCCCTTCACCAGCGTGGTGGTGGCCAGCCGTGACGACCCGTACTGCGACTTTCCCCGGGCGCAGGCCTTCGCGCAGGCGTGGGGCGCGCAGTTCATCGACCACGGCGCCTGCGGCCACATCAATGCCGACTCGGGCCTGGGCAGCTGGCCCGAAGGCCATGTGCTGCTGCAAGACCTGATGGGCCTGTGACGCCACCCGCCCGCCGCACCACTGCACCGAACTCACCCCGCCACCTTTTCTTCACTGCATACCCATGGTCACCAAGAAACCCAAAGGCCTCGGCCGCGGCCTCGAAGCACTGCTGGGCCCGAAGATCGACGACGACGCTGCCGCGCCGGCCAACCCGGGGCAGCCGGCCTCGCTCAAGCTCGACGACATGGTGCCGGGCATGTACCAGCCGCGCACCCGAATGGACGAGGGCGCGCTGTACGAGCTGGCCGAAAGCATCAAGGCGCAGGGCATCATGCAGCCGATCCTGGTGCGCCGCCTCGGCGCAGGGGCAAACGCGGGCAAGTACGAAATCATTGCCGGCGAACGGCGCTTTCGCGCGGCGCGCCTGGCCGGGCTGGACAGCGTGCCGGTGCTGGTGCGCGACGTGCCCAACGAGTCGGCCGCCGCGATGGCACTCATCGAGAACATCCAGCGCGAAGACCTGAATCCGCTGGAAGAGGCGCAGGGCCTGCAGCGGCTGATCAAGGAGTTCGGCCTGACGCACGAGCAGGCGGCGCAGGCGGTGGGCCGCTCGCGCAGCGCGGCATCGAACCTGCTGCGCCTGCTAAACCTGGCCGACCCGGTGCAGACCATGCTGCTGGCCGGCGACCTGGACATGGGCCACGCGCGCGCGCTGCTGTCGCTCGAGCGCGCCGCGCAGATCACCGCAGCCAACCAGATCAGCGCCAAGAAGCTCTCCGTGCGCGAGGCCGAAAGCCTGGTCAAGCGCATCGGCGCCGAGTTCAACCTGGTCTCGCCCAAGCCGAAGAAGGAAAAGTCGCGCGACCTGAAGCGGGTGGAGGAAGAGTTGGCAGACCTGCTGACGGCGGCGGTGGAGATCCGTGTTAAAAAACGTGTCAAGCGCCACGGCCGGGTGGAAGAGATGGGCGAGCTGGCCGTGCAGTTCGGCTCGCTGGACGAGCTCAACGGGCTGATCGACCGGCTGCGGCGCGGCGAATGACGCATTTCAATCGCGCTTTCAGTGAGCGCACTGTCACAACGATGAACTGAGGGAAGGCACCATGCAACGCATCCACACCGCCGTCGCCGCCGTGGCACTGGCCATCGCCGGCCACGCATCGGCGCAAGACCTGGGCCGGGGCTCCGGCCCGGTCACCGGCAGCGCCGGGCCGCAAGGCTCGCAGGGCGCGAGCACGCAGCTCGAAAAGTGCGCCAAGCTGCTCGGCACGCTGGCGGTCAACGAGCCGCAAGACGCGGTGTCTGCCGCGCTGCGCGGCTACGGGCTGACGTCGCCCACCGGTCTGATCCGCCTGATCATCCAGCAGTCGGGCTGCTTCACCGTGGTCGAGCGCGGCCGCGCCATGCAAAACATCATGCAAGAGCGTGCGCTGGCCGAAAGCGGGCAGCTGCAGGCGGGCTCGAACATCGGCCGCGGCCAGCTGGTGGTGGCCGATTTCGTGCTCACGCCCGACGTGGTCTTCAGCAACAACAACGCAGGCGGCGTGGGCGCAGCCATCGGCGGCCTGTTCGGCCCGATCGGCGCGGTCATCGGCGGCGGCCTGCGCTTCAAGCAGGCGCAGACATCGATGCTGGTGTCCGATGCGCGGTCGGGCATTCAGGTGGCGGCGGCCTCGGGCTCGTCACAGAAGACCGACTTTGCGATCGGCGGCATTCTGGGCGGCGTGGGCGGCGGCCTGGGTCTGGGCGCCTACGAGAACACCGCCGAGGGCAAGGTGGTGTCGGCCTCGTTCCTCGACAACTGGAACCAGATCGTGCGCGCGATCCGCGACAACCCCTCGCTGGTGCAGGCGCAATCGGCGGCCAGCCAGGCCAACGCCGCCGCCAGCCTGCAGGCCAACGCCGCCGGCGCCGGCGACGTGATGGTGCCGCGCATTGCCGGCGTTCGCGTGCTCAAGACCCCGGCCGACAACGGTGCGCTGCTGGTGCAGCTCAACCGCAACGACGAGGTCATCTTCGACGGCAAGGAAGAAAACGGTTACCTGAAGGTGACCACCAGCAACGGCGACGGCTGGGTCAAGAAGACGCTGATGCGCAAGCCCTGAAGCGGCGCTGCCGAACAAGAAAGGCCACGCACTGCGTGGCCTTTTTGCTTGCGGATCAGCAGGGTGCAGTCAGGCCGCCCCGCCTCGCTCACAGCGCGAAGATCTTCCCCGGGTTCATGATGTTCTTCGGGTCGAGTGCGCGCTTGATGGTGCGCATCATGTCCACCGCCCCTGCGCCGGCCTCGGTGACGAGGAAATCCATCTTGTGCAGGCCGATGCCGTGCTCGCCGGTGCAGGTGCCCTCCAGACTCAGCGCGCGCGCCACCAGCTTGTTGTTCAGATCTTCGGCGGTGCGGCGCTCTTCGGCGCTGTTCGGGTCGATCAGGTAGCCGAAGTGGAAGTTGCCGTCGCCCACATGGCCGACCAGAAAGTACGGGATGCCGCTGGCGTCCACCTCGGCCACCGAATCCAGCAGGCAGTCGGCAGGCGTGAGATCGGCACGCAGGTGTCGGTGCTGATGGCGCGGCAGCCGGGGCGGCTTTGAATGGCCGCAAAGTAGGCGTTGTGACGCGCGGTCCACAGGCGGGTGCGCTCCTCCGGCGTGGTGGCCCACTCGAAGTCCTGGCCGCCGAATTCGCGCGCGAGCTCCTGCACCGTCTCGGCCTGCTCCTTCACGCCGGCCGGCGAGCCGTGAAACTCCATCAGCAGCATCGCCTCTTCGCGCAGGCCGAGCTTGCTGTGCGCGTTCACCATGCGCACGGTGTTGCTGTCGATCAGCTCCACGCGCGCAATCGGCACACCCAGCTGGATCATCTGGATGGTGGTGCGCACCGCGGCCTCGATGCTCGGGAACGAGCAGACCGCCGCCGAAATTGCCTCGGGGATGGGGTAGAGCTTGAGGGTGACTTCGGTGATCACGCCCAGCGTGCCTTCGCTGCCCACCATCAGGCGCGTGAGGTCGTAGCCGGCGCTGGACTTCTTGGCGCGGGTGCCGGTGCGGATCACTTCGCCGCTGGCAGTCACCACCTCCAGGCCCAGCACGTTCTCGCGCATGGTGCCGTAGCGCACCGCGTTCGTGCCGCTGGCGCGGGTGGCGCTCATGCCGCCAAGGGTGGCGTCGGCCCCCGGGTCGATCGGGAAGAACAGCCCGGTGCTCTTGATCTCTTCGTTGAGCTGCTTGCGCGTCACGCCGGCCTGCACCGTCACCGTCAGGTCTTCGGGGTTGATCGCCAGCAGCTTGTTCATGCGGCCCAGGTCGATGCTGATGCCGCCCTGCACCGCCAGCAGGTGGCCCTCCAGCGACGAGCCGACGCCAAACGGAATGATCGGCGTGTCGTGCTGGGCGGCCAGCTTCACTGCGTCGGCCACGTCCTGCGTGCGCTCGGCAAACACCACCGCAGCGGGCGGCGGCACCTGGAAGGACGATTCGTCGCGGCCGTGCTGCTCGCGCACCGCCATCGCGGTGGAGCAGTTGGCGCCAAAGCGCGCTTTCAGCGCAGCGATCAGCGCGTCGGGCACCGGGCGCTGTGCGACTTCGGGCACCAGATGGGTGAGCGTGGCGGGAGCGTTCATGCGCGACTCCTTGGGGAACAGCCTGAGGATGAGCCGGCCATTCTACGAAGCGGGGCCAGCGGCGCGCTCAAAGACCGCGCAGCGCCTGCGCCCAAAGCGACAGCCCGCTGGCCACCAGCAGCACCAGGATGGCCTGTCGGATGCGCGCAGCCGGCAGCCGGTGCGCCAGGCGGTGGCCCAGCACCATCGCCGCAAGCGCCACCGCCAGCAGCGGCGCCATCCAGGCCCAGATCTGCGGGTCGCTCCAGCGCCCGCTGAGCGCCAGGGTGAGCGAGCCGATGCCCGACAGCAGCACCAGGCACATCACGATGGTGGCGCGCAGGCGCTGGCCGTCCGCAATGCGCCGCGCCAGGTGGCTCACCACCACCGGCCCCGAGGTGCCGAACAGCACCTCGATCACGCCGGCCAGCGCGCCGCTGGCGGGCACCGAGTCGAACAGGCCGCCGCGGGCGGGCGGCACAGAAGCAGAACCCTGCGCCGCACGCATGGCCCACAGGCCGCGCACACCCACCCAGATCACGTACGCACCCAGGGCGGCCACCAGCCAGCGGCTGCCGTTCACACCGGGCAGGGTCAGCAGCAGCGCGCCCAGCACGCAGCCGGCCACGATCCACGGCAGCAGCCGGCGCAGCAGCGGCGCATCCACCAGGCGGCGATTCAGCCCGCCCAGCAGCAGGCTGCCGGCAAAGTCGAGCAGGATCACCAGCGGCACCACGCGCTCGAGCGGCCACACCCAGCTGAGCAACGGCACAATCACGAGTGCGGAGCCGAATCCGGTCACCCCCAGCACGAAGAAGCCCGCCGCAATCACGGCAGGGATGAAGACGACATCGGGCATGGGTGGGGGCGCAGGTCGCCCGACCATACCGCAAAGCCAGTACGCAGCAAGGACACCGCCATGGGCAACCGCCTCTCGCAAATCGCCACCCGCACCGGAGACGCCGGCACCACCGGCCTGGGCGACAACAGCCGCGTCTCCAAGAACAGCCTGCGGGTGCACGCCATGGGCGACGTGGACGAGCTCAACTCCAACATCGGCCTGCTGCTGTGCGAGGACATGCCCGCCGATGTGCGCGAGCTGCTGGTGGAAATCCAGCACCAGCTGTTCAACCTGGGCGGCGAGCTGTCCATCCCCGGCTTCGAGCTGCTCAAGCCCGAGGCGGTGATCGCGCTGGACGAGGCGCTGGAGCGCTACAACGCGCAGCTGCCCAAGCTCAAGGAATTCATCCTGCCCGCCGGCAGCCGCGCCGCGGCGCAGGCCCATGTGTGCCGCACCGTCGCGCGCCGCGCCGAGCGCAAGGTGGTGGCGCTGGGCAACGAAGAGGCGCTGAAGGACGCGCCGCGCCAGTACCTCAACCGCCTGAGCGACCTGATGTTCGTGCTGGCGCGCGTGCTCAACCGCATGAACGGCGGCGACGACGTCTACTGGAAGAGCGAACGCCTCAAGCGCGGGGGCTGATCTGCCGGCTGCGCTCAGCGTGGCCCGAGGATCGCCATGGTGATGCGCGAGGTGCAGGTCAGCTCGCCGGCATCGTTGTGCATCTCGATCTGCCACACATGGGTGCTGCGCCCGCGGTGCACCGGCCGCGCGATGCCCGTCACCCAGCCGCTGGAGGTCGCCCGGATGTGGTTGGCGTTGATGTCCAGGCCGACTGCGCGGTGGCCCTCGGGGCAGCTGTAGGCCGCGCCGCACGAGCCCAGCGTCTCGGCCAGTACCACGCTCACCCCGCCGTGCAGGATGCCGTAGGGCTGGCGGGTGCGCGCATCCACCGGCACGCGGGCGCGGATGAAGTCGGGCCCGACTTCCAGGAACTCCATTCCCAGGTGACCGGGCGCGGTGCCCACGTGGACGGCGTTGAGGATCTCCACCGACACCGGCTTTTGCCAGATGGACGAAGGTGCGGCGGGGTCGTGCGCGGTGCTCATGGGTGCATCTTGCCGCAAGCGCGGTCCCCGTTCCAAGGCCGGCCACGCCCCTGCTAACCTTGCCGGCATGAGCGCAACACCTCACACCGCAGCCGCCGCCGGCGCACCGAACACACCGCTGATCCGGCTATACACCGACTGGCTGCGCGATCAGCGCGGCCTGCGCTTTGACAGCTACGACGCGCTGTGGCAGTGGTCGGTGACGGACCTGAACGCTTACTGGCAAAGTATCTGGGACTACTTCGACCTGCGCTCGCCGACGCCGCACACCGCGGTGCTGGCCGACAACCTGATGCCCGGCGCGAAGTGGTTCCCCGGCGCGCAGGTGAACCTGGCGCAGCAGGTGATGCGGCATGTGCAGCCCGCCGGTGCGGCCGGTTTGATGGCGCTGATCAGCCGCAACGAGCGCGGCAACCACCGCGAGCTGAGCTGGCCCGAACTGCAGCGGCAGGTGGCCTCGCTCGCGCTGCACCTGAAAGCGCAAGGGCTCAAGCCGGGCGACCGCGTGGCGGCCTACCTGCCCAACATCCCCGAGACCATCGTCGCGTTTCTGGCGGTGGTCAGCATCGGTGGCGTGTGGAGCGTGTGCGCGCCCGACATGGGCACGGCGGCGGTGCTCGACCGCTTCAAGCAGATCGAGCCCACGGTGCTGATCGCCTGCGACGGCGTGACCTACGGCGGGCGCGACTTCGACCGCTGCAGCGTGGTGGCCGAACTGCGCGCTGCGCTGCCCAGCGTCAAGCACGTCATCGTGCACCGCAACCTGGGCGTGGGCGATGCATCGATGGCGCTGCTGGAACCCTTCACGCGGTACGAGGACACGATCGCGCGCAACGATGCGGATGTGGCTGCCTTCGAGCCGATGTGGCTGCCCTTTGACCACCCGCTGTGGATCGTCTATTCCAGCGGCACCACCGGCCTGCCCAAGCCGATCGTGCACGGGCATGGCGGCACGCTCGTCGTGATGCTGGCGCAGCTGGGCTTGCAGCACGACATCGGCTGCAGCTACCGCGCCAACAACTTCGGCGAACGCTTCTTCTGGTACAGCTCCACCGGCTGGATCATGTGGAACGCGCAGATGGGGGGCCTGCTCAACGGCACCACCTGCTGCCTGTACGACGGCAACCCCGGCGGCAGCAAGGATCGCCCGGACTGGACCACGCTGTGGCGCTTTGCCGCCGAGACCGGCGTGACCTGGTTCGGCGCGGGCGCGGCCTTCTACGCCAACTGCCTGAAGGCGGGCGTGGACCTGAGTGCACTGCCCGCGCTCAAGCGCGTGCGCACGCTGGGCACCACCGGCTCGCCGTTGAGCGAAGAAGCGCAGCGCTGGGGCACGGCGCAGTTCCGCCAGCTGCGCGGGCTGCCCCCGCGGGATGCGGCTTCGCCGGTGCTGGCGGATGACGACATCTGGTGGCTCAATATCAGCGGCGGCACCGACTTTGCCGGCGCCTTCATCGGCAGCCACCGCGAGCTGCCGCAGCGCGTGGGCGAGATGCAATGCCGGCTGCTCGGCTCGCGCGTGGAGTCGTGGAACGAGCAGGGCGAGCCGGTGCACGACGCGGTGGGCGAACTGGTCTGCACCCAGCCCATGCCCTCGATGCCGCTGTACTTCTGGAACGACGCGGGCGGCCAGCGCTACCTGGCCAGCTACTTCGACATGTACCCCGCGGGCCACGGCCGTCACGGCGGCCAGGGCCCGGTGTGGCGGCACGGCGACTGGCTGCGCATCACGCCGCAGGGCGGCTGCATCATCTACGGCCGCAGCGACGCCACCATCAACCGCCACGGCCTGCGCATGGGCACGAGTGAGCTCTACAGCGCGGTCGAGGCCTTACCCGAGGTGCTCGATTCGATGGTGGTCGACCTCGAATACCTCGGCCGCGAAAGCTGGATGCCGCTGTTCGTGGTGCTGCGCGAAGGCGTGGCGCTGGACGATGCGATGAAGCAGCGCATCAGCGGTGCCATCCGCACCGCTTTGAGCCCGCGCTTCATTCCCGACGAGATCGTGCAGGTGGCCGAGGTGCCGCGCACGCTGTCGGGCAAGAAGCAGGAGCTGCCGATCAAGAAGCTGCTGCTCGGCCAGCCGCTGCACAAGGTGCTGAACAAGGACGCGATGGCGAACCCGGGCTGCCTGGACTGGTACGTGGCGTTTGCGCAGGCGCGCCTACGCTGACCCGAAGTGATCGCGCGGTGAGGTGATCACGCGGCCGGGGTATGGCCGCTGCAGCAGCAGTTGATCGCCGGTGATGAGTTCCGCTGCGGGCTCGCTAGCCATCAGCGCCCACAGATGCGCGTCGCCTGCATCGGGCGCCGGTTGCGGTGCTGGCGCTGCGGGCTCCCGCCACAAGGCATTGGCGGTGATGGTGGCGAGCAACTCGTCGATCTCCGCTTCAGTCAACCGGTGCGTGGCCAGCAGCCGCGGCCGAAGCAGCACGGATCGGTATTCAGCCAACAGCGCGGGCGACAGCAGGAACAGCAGGCGGCCGTCGATCATGGCGTTCAGCACCCGCGCGGTCGGACTGTCGCCGTGGCGCGTGATCAGCGCCGCCACCAGAACGTTGGTGTCGACGATGAACAGCCGCGTCATCGCGCGGCGCGGTGGGCGCGTGTTTCCTGCAGCGCCATTTCCATGGCCTGCGCATCGTCCAGGCCGGCTTGCTCCCGCGCCCGGGCGACGAGGTCGCGCGCTGACGCCATGGGCTTGATGCCGCGCAGGATCAGCCCTTCCTCGATGAGCTTGCCGATCGATCGGCCCTGCCGCGCAGCCGCCTCTTTCAGCGCCTGATGCAAGGAGTCATCCAGGGTGATCGTCAGTCGGGTCATGGTGGTTGGCGCGGAGTCTGATGCCGGAACGGTCGGGGCACCAGTGTATCACCAGCGCATCAATGCACCAACTCACCAGCCCGCCGACCTGAGCCATGGCATTGCGCAGCCCACCGGCCAGACCTCGGGCCGATCAGCATGGCGCCCGTTCAGGCTTTGCGGTTCACCAGCACGATGCCCGCCGCCACGCCAGCCAGCGCGATCACCAGCTGCAGCGTCAGCGGCTCGCCGAGCAGCACCACGCCGAACACCAGTGCAAACACCGGCGTGAGGAAGGTGAACGACGACATGCGCGTGGCAGGGTAGTGCCGCAGCAGCCACATCCACGCCAGGTAGCTGGCGAATGCGCCCACCACCGTCTGCAGCGCGATCGAGCCCCAGGCCCACGCGGGGTAGCTCAATGACCAGCGCTCGCCGAGCGCCAGCGAGAAGACGGGCACCACGAGGGTGGTGACGGCCACCTGGTAGAACAGCATCTTCTCGGCGCTGGCGGTGGCGAGCTTGCTGCCACGGATCACCAGCGTGGTCAGGCCCCACAGCGTGCCGGCGGCCAGCGCCAGCGCGTCACCGCGCAGCTGGTTCGGGCCGGCCTTGGCGCTGGTGAAGCCTTCGCTGAACGCAAACGCCACCGCCGCAAAGGCAATGACCAGGCCCGCCCACTGCACACGCGCCAGCCGCTCGGTGGGCACGATGCGTGGCAGCAGCAGCGCCACCACGAAGGGCGAGGTGTAGAGGAACACCGTCAGGCGCGAGGCGCTGGTGTCGCGCAGGCCCAGGTAGATGCAGGTGAACTCGCCGGCAAACAGCACGCCGGCCAGCAGGCCAGCGCGCAGGGTGCCGTCGCGCTGGAACAGCTTCACGCCGCGCCACAGGCACCAGATCCACAGCAGCGCGGTCGCGCCGGCAAAGCGGATGGCGGCCTGCCACAGCGGCGGCACCTCGGCCACGGTGGTCTTGATCAGGATCTGCTGGAAGCCCCAGAACAGGCAGCACGCCAGCAGCAGCGAGGTGGCCAGCGTGTCGAGCTGGGTCTTGCGGTCGGTCATCGGGCGGCGGTACGGGGCGGTCGTGCGGCGGCGCGCCCGATGGTAGCGCCCGGCCGCGCCAGCTTTTCCAGCAGCTTGCGCAGCGCCGCCTTCTCGGTGGCGCCCAGTGCGCGCAGGATGCGCGCCTCGTGCGTGCGCGCCGCCTCCACCAGCGGCCGCACCTTGCGCTTGCCGGCAGCGCTGGCGGCCACCAGGGTGCGGCGCTGGTCGGCAGGGTCGGCCAGCAGTGCCAGCCAGCCCTGTTCGGCCATGCGTTGCACCAGCTTGGTCACGGTGGGCTGCTTGCTCAGTACCTCGTTGGCCAGCTGGCTGACGGTGAGCGGGTCGCTGTCGTGCAGCGTGGCCAGCACCCGCCATTCGATGCTGGACAGGCCGGCGGCGCGCACCTGCGCATCAAAGTCCTTGTACAGAGCGTGATTGGCCTGGCCCAGCAGGTAGCCGAGGTACTGGTCGACGAAGCGGGTGGGCCCGCGCTCACCGCCGCGCGGCATCACAGCGGATGCTCGGTGTAGAACTTGCCGCCGTGGTACAGCAGCGGCGAGCCGCCTTCGCGGTGGCTGCAGCGCTCGACCTCGCCGACAAAGATGACGTGGTCGCCCTCTTCGTACTGGCTGCGGTTGAAGCACTCGAAGGTGGCCACCGTGCCCTCGAGCAGCGGCGCGCCGGCCATGCCTTCGGTGAAGCGCACGCCGGCCCAGCGGTCGGTGCCCTTGGTGGCAAAGCGCTCGGCCAGCTCGCGCTGGTCGGCTGCCAGGATGTTGATCGCGTAGTGGGTGCCCGCGCTCATTGCCGGCATCGAGCCGGCCTGGCGCGACAGGCTCCACAGCACCAGCGGCGGCTCGAGCGACACCGAATTGAACGAGTTGGCCGTCAGCCCGACCAGCGTGCCGTCGGCCGCGCGCGCGGTGACGATGGTCACGCCGGTGGCGAACATGCCCAGCGCACGCCGGAATTCGGGTGCGGTGAAGGCGGGTGGCTGGGCGCGGCGCGGCGGGTTCATCAATTGCATGAAATTTCATGAATAATAAGCGCAAGCGCTGCGGCTGGCCAGCGCTGCGTGCGATGACCCCATGCGGGGCGTCCCGCCAACCCGAGGAAGCGCATGCTGCAGGAACGCATCGAACCCGCCTGGATGGACGCCTTCGAGGCCGTCCTGCGCCGCTGCGCGCTGCAGCCGGGTGACACCGTCTGCATCCTCAGCGAAAGCCAGAGCCGCCCGGTGCTGGTGGAGCTGGCCGACCTGGCTGCTGCACGCATCGGAGCGCAGCCCTTCCATCTGCGGCTGCCCAGCGCGTTCGACGCATCGCAGCCGGTCACCCGCTCCACGGGTGCCAGCGCCGTGCTGCGGCAGATCGCGCCGGTGGTGTCGGCGCTTTCCGGCAGCACGCTGGTGGTGGACTGCACGGTCGAAGGCCTGATGCACGCGCCGGAGCTGCCCGCCATCCTCAAGGGCGGCGCGCGCGTCATCTACATCAGCAACGAACACCCCGAGGCGCTGGCCCGCCTGCTGCCCGACGATGCGGTGGAAGCGCGCGTGAAGGACCATGTGAAGCGCCTGCGCGCCGCCAGGCAGATGCGCGTTACATCGGCCGCGGGCACGGAGCTCACAATCTCGCTGCAAGGCGCGGTGGCCGGCGGCAACTGGGGCTACACCAGCCGCCCGGGCACGATGACGCACTGGCCGGGTGGCCTGGCGCTGGCCTTCCCCGCGGCACACAGCGTCAACGGCACCCTGGTGCTGGCCGAAGGGGATGTGAACCTCACCTTCAAGCGCTACATCGAGCGGCCGATCACGCTGACGATCGAAGACGACCACATCACCCGCATCGACGGCACGGGCGTGGATGCCGAGCTGATGCGCAGCTACATCGCCGCGTGGGCCAAGAATGCCAACGACCGCGCCGCCTACGCCGTCAGCCACGTGGGCTACGGCCTGAACCCGGCCGCGCGCTGGGACAGCATGGCCCTGTACGACAAGCGCGACTTCAACGGCACCGAGCTGCGCGCCTTTGCAGGCAACTTCCTCTACAGCACCGGCGCGAACGAAACCGCGGGCCGCTACACCGCGGGCCACTTTGATCTGCCGATGCGCGGCTGCACCATCGCGCTGGACGGTGCGGCAGTGGTGCGCGAAGGCGTGGTGCTTGCATGACGCAGGTGCCGGCCTTCACCGCCCTGGGCTCCGGGCCCACGGTGCTGATGCTGCACGGCATCGGCGGCGGCCACCTGGCGTTTGCGCCGCAGGTCGAGACCTTCGCCTCGCAGGGCTACCGCGCGGTGGCGTGGGACATGCCGGGCTATGGCCACAGCGCACCGATCGAGCCCTACACCTTCAAGGGCCTGGCGCAAAGCTGCATCGCGCTGATCGACAGCCTGAAGTGCGGCGATGTCACGCTGATCGGCCACAGCATGGGTGGCATGGTGGCGCAAGAGGTGGTGGCGCGCCGGCCCGATCTGGTGAACCGGCTGGTGCTGTGCGGCACCTCGCCCGCATTCGGCCGCAAGCCCGATGGCCAGAGTGCCGATGAGTGGCAGCGCAACTTTGTGCAGTCGCGCACCGCGCCGCTGGATGCGGGGCAGAGCATGCAGCAGCTGGCGCAGCAACTGGTGCCCGGCATGGTCGGGCCGTCGGCCATGGCCGAGGGCGTGAAGCTTGCCGCGCATTGCATGTCGCAGGTGCCGGCCTCCACCTACCGCCGTGCGCTGGAGGCGCTGGTCACCTTCGACCGGCGCGATGGCCTGGCGGCCATCCATGTGCCCACGTTGCTGATCGCCGGCGAACACGACCGCAACGCGCCGCCCTCGGTGATGAAGAAGATGGCCGACGCCATCCGCAGCAGCAGCTACCACGAGATGAAGGGCATCGGCCACCTGATGAACCTCGAGGCACCCGACGCCTTTGACGGCGCGGTGCTCAACTTCCTTGCGCTGCCGCGCATCCTGCACTGAAAGGAAACGCCATGACGAAGATGCTTCGGACGATGTGCGGGTCGATCACGGCAGCGCTTGTGGCAAGTGTGCTGGCGCTGCTTTTTGCGCCTGCGGCGCACGCCGAACCGGATGAAGAGGCGCTGGGCAAGTCGATGGGCTACCCGGTCGGGCGCACCGGCCCGGAGAGTCGCAGCATGCCGTATCGCGTCGGCTCATGGTCGGCGCTGGACAAGGTGCCCGGCGTGCTGACCCGCGCGGTGCGCAAACCCGAAGCGGCTTCGCCGCTGCCACGCGCGGCCCAGCCGCCCGAGATCCGCTATCGCCATCGCAACATCGGCTACACGCTGGACGACTACCTCGAGCGGCGCCGCATCACCAGCCTGCTGATCCTCAAGGACGGCGAAATCATCGCCGAGCGCTACCGCTACAACCGCAAGGAAGACGCACGCTTCCTGTCGTTCTCGATGGCCAAGAGCGTGACCGCGCTGCTGATGGGCGCCGCGCTCGAGCGCGGCGTGATCGCATCGCTGGACGACCCCGCAGGCAAGTACGCCAAGGACCTGGCCGGCAGCCCCTATGGCGAGACGTCGATCCGCCACCTGCTGCGCATGAGTTCGGGCCTGACCTTCACCGAGCGCTATGACGGCAACGACGATGTGGCGCGCCTGTCGATGGCGGTGGGCACCGGCAACCCGAGCGTGCCGACCGTGCTGCGCGGCATCACCGACCGGCACTCTGCGCCCGGGGCCAAGTTCATCTACGCCAGCGCCGAGACCGAGGTGCTGGGCCGCGTGCTCAGTGCCGCAAGCGGGCGCAGCATGGCCGACCTCACCACCGAGTGGCTGTGGCAACCGATGGGTGCCGAGTTCGATGCCTTCTGGTGCACCGCGCGCGACCGGCAGGAGGCGGCCTACTACTGCTTCAACGCCGCGCTGCGCGACTGGGGCCGCGTGGGCCTGATGCTGGCGCGCGACGGCAAGGTGGGCGAGCGGCAGGTGATTTCGCGCGAGTACCTGCTTGACGCCACCGACCCTGCGCGCCAGCCGTCTGCCTTTGCGCCCTACAAGGCCACCCGCTACTTCGGCTACGGCTACCAGTTCTGGCTGCAGCCGCTGAAGGCGCGCACCTTTGCGATGCAGGGCGTGCATGGCCAGACGCTGTATGTGCAGCCCTCCAGCGGCATCGTGATGGTGCAGACGGCGGTGTACGCACAGGCCAGCGGCGCGCAAGACCCGGACCCGTACGAGGAGCGCACCTCCTTCTGGATGGGCGTGCTGCGCTCGCTGGGCGGCGACACCAGCGGCTATTGATCGACGGCGACAAGGAGACACCCATGGACCCCACCCCCCACGCCTCGGCGACGCTCGGCTTCACGCCCGCCGTGGGCGACATGCCCTTCACGCCGAAGCAGCGCTCGCTGCTGTCGCTGGCCAGCGAGCTCGGCCGCACGAAGTTCGCGCCGCGCGCCGCGCAGTGGGACGAGAGCGCGACGTTTCCGTTTGCCAACTACGACGACCTGCGCGAGGCCGGCCTGCTGCGCCTGTGCGTGCCCGAAGCGCATGGCGGCCTGGGCGCCGACTACCCCACCTACATGATGGTGGCCGCCGAGATCGGCCGGCACTGCGGCGCCACCGCGCTCACCTGGAACATGCACATCTGCTCGACGATGTGGACCGGCGTGCTGGCCGACGGCATCCCGATGAGCGACGAGCAGCGCGAGGAACACGCGCGCCGGCGGCTGCTGCACTTTGACCGCATCGTGCAGAAGGGCGCGCTGTATGCGCAGCCGTTCAGCGAAGGCACCGCCGCTGCGGCAGGCCGCGCGCCGTTTGGCACCAGTGCCCGCAAGGAGGTGCGGGGCGGCGTGAGCGGCTGGCTGATCAACGGCCGCAAGATCTGGGCGTCGCTGTCGGGCGCGGCCGACTACTACGGCATCCTGTGTACCGAAGACAAGGGCAGTACCGACCCCGACTGGAAACCCGATGCCCGCGACACGCTCTACATCTCGGTGCCGGCCACCAGCGAAGGCCTGTCGATCAGCGGTGACTGGAACCCGCTGGGCATGCGCGGCACCGTCAGCCGCAACCTCGCGTTCAAGGACGTGTTCGTGCCCGACGACGAGCAGCTGATGCCGCGCGGCGTGTACTTCAAGGGCGCGCAGACCTGGCCAGCCATGTTCTTCACGCTCGCGCCCACCTACCTGGGCGTGGCCAATGCGGCCTACGACTTCACCGTGAAGTACCTGCGCGGCGAGGTCGAGGGCGAGCCGCCGGTCAAGCGCCGCCAGTTCCCGACCAAGCAGATTGCGGTGGCGCAGATGCGCATCCAGCTCGAGAGCATGCGCAGCCTGTTTTCCCGCGCCATCCTCGAGGCCAAGCCCAACCCCAGCAAGGACGAGAAGCTGCGCCTGTACGCCGCCCACTACAGCATCATGGAAGGCGCCAACGACATCGCGCGGCTGGCCATCCGCACCTGCGGCGGGCAGAGCATGCTCAAGCACCTGCCGCTGGAGCGCCTGTACCGCGACAGCCGCTGCGGCGCACTGATGCTGCCGTGGACGGCCGAACTCATCCTTGACCGCATGGGCCGCGAGACCCTGTACGAGCCGGGCGAACGCGACGAGTGAGGGCGCCCGCCCGGGCGCAGCGGCTGATTCCCGAGTGACACGCGGGCTGGCCCCCGCGCTGCTATCGTGCGGTAATGAATGCGCCCGCCCTGACCTCTGCAGACGCCCCGGCTGCTGCCGACACAGCCGCCGGCGCCATGCATTTCTACGAGCCGGCGGCCGGCCACGGCCTGGCGCACGACCCGTTCAACGCCATCGTCGGCCCGCGGCCGATCGGCTGGGTGTCCACGCTCAGCCGCGACGGCGTGGCCAACCTCGCGCCGTACAGCTTTTTCAACGCCTTCAACTATGTGCCGCCGCTGGTGGGTTTTTCCAGCCTGGGCTACAAGGATTCGGTGCGCAACGCCATCGAGACGCGCGAATTCGCCTGGAACCTGGTCACCCGCGACCTGGCCGAGGCGATGAATGCGTCGTGCGCGCATGTGCCGCCCGAGGTGGACGAGTTCGAGCTGGCGGGCCTGGCCAAGGCGCCCTGCCGCGTGATTGGTGCGCCGCGCGTGGCGGCCGCCAAGGTCAGCTTTGAGTGCCGCGTCACGCAGACGCTGCAGCTCGAAGCCGCCGATGGCCGCAAGATCGACACCTGGTTCGTGTTTGGCGAGGTGGTGGGCGTGCACATTCACCGCTCGCTGATCCGCGAGGGCATCTACGACACCGCACATGCCGGCCATGTGCTGCGCGGTGGCGGCCCGGCGGACTACTTCACCATCGGCCCGGAGCAGCTGTTTCGCATGTTCCGGCCGCGCTGAGGCGCGCGCCAAGGCGCCGCCCTGATTGCACAGCCCCTGATTGATGTTTGCTTCGAGGAGATTGCCATGACCGACCTGTCCGACGTTCAGCACCTGGCCACGCGCTTTGGCAGCGGCCAGTCGGTGCAGCGCATCGAAGACGACGGCCTGCTCAAGGGCCTGGGTCAGTACACCGATGACGTGCAGCTGCAAGGCGCGCTGCGCCTGTACTTCGTGCGCTCGCCGTACCCGCATGCGCGCATCGTCTCCATCGACACCGAAGGCGCGAAGGCCATGCCCGGCGTGGTGGCCATCTACACCGGCGCCGAGCTGGTGGCTGCCGGCGTCAAGCACATCCCCTCGCATCCGGCCTTCAAGCGCGCCGACGGTTCGCCACTGGCCACGCCGCCACGCCGGCCCCTGGCGCACGAGCGGGTGCGCTTTGTCGGTGAGGCGGTGGTGATGGTGATCGCTCAGACGCTGCAGCAGGCCAAGGATGCGGCCGAGGCGGTGTTCGTCGGATACGAAGAGCTGCCGCATGTGGTGGATGTGTGCTCGGCCACCGCGCCCGGCGCACCCGCACTGGTGGACGCCGCGCCCGACAACATCGCCGCCGAGATGCGCCACGGCAACGCCGCTGCGTGCGACGAGGCCTTTGCCAAGGCCGCGCATGTGGTCACGCTCGACATCCACAACCAGCGCCTGGCGGCACTCAGCATCGAGCCGCGCTCGGTGCTGGCGTACATCGCCGACGACGGGCGCCTGACGATGCGCATTAGCACGCAGATGCCCAGCGGCATCCGCAACTCGCTGTGCAACGACATCCTGGGCATCCCCAAGGACAAGGTGCGGGTGACGGTGGGCGACGTGGGCGGCGGCTTCGGCATGAAGACCGGCATCTACCCCGAAGACGCGGCAGTGGCCTGGGCCTCGTGGACGCTGCAGAAGCCGGTGAAGTGGATCGCCGAGCGCAGCGAGGAGTTCCTGAGCACCCAGCACGGCCGCGACCTCACCAGCCACCTCGAGCTCGCGCTCGATGCGCAGGGCAAGATCCTCGGCCTGCGGGTGCGCTCGCTGGGCAACGTGGGCGCCTACGCCATTGCCACCGGCACTGCCATCTACCTGATGATCGGCCCGTGGGTGCAGACCAGCGTGTATCACGTGCCGGTGATCGACTTCCACCAGAAGGCGGTGCTGACCAACACCATGCCCACCAGCGCCTACCGCGGCGCGGGCCGCCCCGAGGCCATCCACAACATGGAGCGGCTGATGGATGAGGCCGCGCGCGCAACAGGCATCGATCGCATCGAACTGCGCCGGCGCAACTTCATCCGCCCCGAGCAGATGCCCTACAAGAACCCGATGGGCCAGACCTATGACACCGGCCAGTTCGAGAAGGTGATGGACGCGGCGCTCAAGCAGGCCGACTGGGCCGGCTTCGATGCACGCGCCGCGCACAGCAAGGCCGAGGGCAAGTGGCGCGGCCTGGGCATCTCGACCTTTCTGGAGTGGACCGGCGGCAACGTGCTGGAAGAGCGCGTCACCGTGTCGGTGCTGGCCAATGGGGTGATCGAGGTGTTCTCGGCCGTCAACCAGATGGGCCAGGGCATTGCCACCACGCTGGCGCAGCTGGTGGTGGACGCCTTCGGTGTGCCGCTGTCGCAGGTGCGCGTGGTGCTGGGCGACACCGACCGCGGCGACGGCTTTGGCAGCGCGGGTTCGCGCTCCATCTTCACCGGCGGCTCGTCGATCCGCGTCGGCTCCGAGCGCATGGTGGACCACGCCCGCACGCTGGCCGCCAAAGAGCTGGAAGCGGCGGTGGAGGACATCACCTACGAAGCCGGCCGCTACACGGTCAAGGGCACCGACGTGGGCATCAGCATCTTCGAGGTGGCAGCCAAGCAGGACGGCCAGCGCATCGACCTGGAGAACACCACCACCGCCACCGGCCCGACCTGGCCCAACGGCTGCCACATCAGCGAGGTCGAGATTGACCCGGCCACCGGCGTGGTGGAAGTGGTGCGCTACAGCAGCGTGAATGACGTGGGCCGCGTCATCAACCCGATGATCGTGCGCGGGCAGCTCGACGGCGGCGCGGTGCAGGGCATCGGCCAGGCGCTGGGCGAGCAGGTGGTGTACGACCGCGACAGCGGCCAGCTGCTCACCGGCAGCCTGATGGACTACTTTGCGCCGCGCGCCGACAACATGGCCTGCGACTTCGTGACCGAGATGGACCAGGACACGCCGTGCAAGAACAACGTGCTGGGCGTCAAGGGCGTGGGCGAGCTTGGCACCATCGGCGCCACGCCCAGCATCGTGAACGCGGTGGCCGATGCGCTGGCCCGTGGCGGCCGCACCGACCTGTGCGCCGGCCTTCAAATGCCGCTGACCTCGGCCAAGCTCTGGAGCCTGATAAACGGACAGTGAGCGATCGCTCACAATAGGGATTGCGCGATGCCGGCAGGGGCGACACCACCTGCTGGCGACACGCCCTGGCGCACCGCAAAGCCCGTGGCGGCTGGGTCGCCGACGCTTGAGGGCGATGCGGGGTCATGGCTTGCCCTAGTGGCGCGACTCGCCAGTCATAAATTAAACTGACCGTCTTGCTTTAAGCCTTGAGCTGGAGTTTGCGGCCATGGATACCCGAGTCACCCCCGTGAAAGTGTCGTTCAAGGAGCAGATGCTCCAGGCGCGCGAAGACGCCATCGTGCAGTCGGTGAACCGACTGCTCGCTGAAAAGGGCTTCGATGCGATGACGGTGGACGAGGTGGCGGCCTCGGTCGGCATCGCCAAGGCCAGCCTCTACAAGCATTTCCCCAGCAAGGAAGACCTGGCCGCCGCCGCGATGGTGCGCGTGATGCGCCGCGCGCAGGACTTCCTGTACACCCTGCCGCCGGAACGTGCGCCGCTGGACAAGCTGCGCGATGTGGCGCGCTGGACGATGCAGGTGCAACTTGCCGGCGAGATGCCGTCGCTGCCCAGCCAGAACTCGTCGCTGCGCGCCGCGCTCATGGGCAACCGCGAGTACATGGACGGCCTGATGGATGTGAGCGACCGCCTCGGTGAATGGATCGAAGCGGCACAGGCCGCGGGCCACCTCAATCCGCAGCTGCCGCCGATCGCGGTGCTCTACACCCTGTTTGCGCGTGCCTGCGACCCGGTGCTGGAGTTCCTGAAAGCCGGTGGCCAGCACAGCGACGAGCAGATCGTCGAGCTGGTGATGAGCACCTGCTTCGACGGGCTCAACACCCGCTGATCGCGCGGCGATCGCGCCCTGCGCGCGTCGCCACCCGCACTCACACCTCAAGCACCAGCGCGGGCGCAAACGCGTCCTGCTCGCCCTTGACCGCGTAGCCCAGTGGATTGGCGCGCACCCGGCAGCCACCGATACGGTAGTCGCTCGGGCAATGCAGGTGGCCGTGCAGCCACAGCCGCACGCCGTCGGCCAGCGCATCGAGCGCGTTGCAAAAGCCGGCGGTGCCTGGCACGAGCCCGTAGCGCGGATCGGCGCTTTGTAGGCTGGGCGCGAAGTGCGTCACCACCACGGTGGGGCCGTCAAAGGGCCGGGCCAGTGCCGCGCGCAGCCACTGCTGGCACACCAGCGCCTGCTCGCGCACCTGCGCTGCCAGCCACGGCTCGCCGTGGCGCGTGGTGGCGGTCTTGCGCAGATAGAAGTCGGCCGCGCGAAACGCCTTGTCGCGCGCCTTGAGCTGCTGCGCTGCCGGCGCCGCCAGTGCCAGCGCGTCGAAGTCGCTCCACAGCGTGGTGCCGATGAAGCGCACGCCGTCCATCACCAGGCTCTCGCGCTCCAGCCAGGTGATGCCCAGGCGCTTGCAGGTCTCGCGCAACCGCGCATCGGCTTCGTCGAAGTCCAGCGCGTCGTACTCGTGGTTGCCGGGCACAAACAGCACCGGCACCGGCCAGCCGTGCGCAGGCGCAAAGCGCGCCAGTCCGAAGTCGGCATCGGCCAGGGCGCTGCCCGCCTGGTACGAGCCGATGTCGCCGGCCAGCACCAGCACGTCGGCGCCCGGCGCGGGGGCAATCGCCAGGGCCGGATGCACCTCCAGGTGCAGGTCGGACAGAAGCTGGATCTTCACATCAGCGCAGCTGCGCGAAGTAGTGCGCCATGTCGGCGATGTCGCGGTCGCTGAAGCCCCGCAGCACGCCGTTCATCATCGTGTCGCGGCCCTGCGCCTTGTTGTCGCGGAACTCGCGCATCGACTGCACCAGGTAGTCCTCGCGCTGCGCGGCCAGGCGCGGCATCTGCTGCTGGCCGGCGTAGTTGGGCAGATGACAGGTGCCGCACAGCGCCCGCGATGCAATCGCCTCGCCGCGCTTGAAGGCGCCGTCGTCGCGCGCGGTGCCCTGCGGCCGCGCCGCCTGGCGGTTGAAGTGGTCGGCCAGCGCCACGATCTCGGCATCGCTCACGCCGTTGAGCAGCCCCTGCATGGCCGGAATCTGCCGCAACCCTTCGCGGATCAGGATCAGCGTGTTCTCGAGGAACACCTTGGGCTGGCCCGCCAGCGACGGGCTGTTGGCCAGCGCCGAGTTGCCGTCGGCGCCATGGCAGGCGGCGCACAGCGCCACGCGCGCCGGTGCAGCCGCCGGCGCTGCTGCTGCCACAGGGGGTGCGGGTGCGGCGGGTGCGGTGCCAGGGGCCTGTGCCTGCGCGCTGCCCGCGAAGGCCAGCGCCAGCGTCGTCAGAAAAAAGGCCACCGCCTTGCGGGCGGTGGCCTGTGGGCCACGTGCGGGCATGCTCAGCGCGAGTAGCTCACGCGGTAGACGGCGCCCATCTGCTCGTCCGAGATCAGCAGCGAACCATCGGGCTGCTGGTGGATGTAGGCCGGGCGGCCGTTGAAGGTGTCGTCGGCGTTCAGGAAGCCGGTCAGGAAGGGCGTGATCTTCGGGTTGCGGCCATCGGCATCGGCAGTGACGGCCACCACATCAAAGCCCAGCTTCTTGCTGCGGTTCCACGAACCCTTGCGGGCGATGAACATCGCGTTCTTGTACTCGACCGGGAACATGTTGCCGGTGTAGAACTTCAGGCCCATCACGGCCGCATGCGGGCCCATGTTGGCCACCGGCAGCGTCACGCCGGCGCAGGGGTTGGCCTTGACGATGTCGCGATCGGCCACACCGCTGGCGTGGCAGTACGGGAAGCCGAAGTTCAGGCCGACCTTGCTCATGCGGTTGAGTTCGTCGTCGGGCGTGTCGTCGCCCATCCAGTCGCGGCCGTGGTCGGTGAACCACAGCTCCTTGGTGACCGGGTGCCAGTCAAAGCCCACCGTGTTGCGCACGCCGCGGGCAATCACTTCCATGCCCGAGCCATCGGCGTTGTAGCGGCGGATCTGCGCGTATTCCTGACCCGGCAGGCAGATGTTGCACGGTGCGCCGAAGGGCACGTACAGCTTGCCGTCCGGACCGAAGGCCACGTACTTCCAGTTGTGGTGCTGCTCGGGCGGCAGGTTGAATGCCTTGGTCATGTCGACCGGCGCCACGTTGGGGTTGGTGGCGATGTTGTCAAAGCGCAGCACCTTGTCGATGGCAAACACATACAGCGTGTTGCCGCGCACCGCCACGCCGGCGGGCTGGGTCAGCTTGTCGATGACGGTGCGCACCGTGCGCTGGCCGCCGTTGTCAGAGATCTCGTACACGCGACCGATGCCGCGGGTGCCGACGTAGATCTTGCCGTTGTCGGCGCGTGCCATCGCACGGCCGCCGGGCAGGCCATGGGCCCACAGTTCGAGCTTGAAGCCCGCGGGTACCTTCAGGCGGTTCAGCGGAATCTGGTCCGGCGGCGTGACCGTCAGGCGGCCGGCCAGCGGGGCCAGCGTGCTGCTGGCCTGCTCGGGCGTGCGGCCCTGCTGCCAGGCTTGCTGGACCGGGGCGCTGACCACCGGCGAAATGGTGGGCGGTGCCGAGGGCTGCGAAGCGCAGCCTGCCAGCACGGCCGCCGCAGCGGCCAAAGAGAACAGCGCCGTGCGCTGGAAACGGAATGCCATGGTGTGTCTCCTGTCTTGGAATGGTTGGCACGCTAACCTTAGCGCGTCGCAGAACCCAAGTAACAAGTAGGGGTTTGCAGGCCGGCACGGGGGTACACGACTCGTATCCTTCCGCTCACCGAACCCGGGGAACTCCCTTGGTAACGTGACGCTCTTACTGCGCACTGCCGCCTGCCTTTGCCCGACGTGACCACCGCCGACATCCCGACGCCTGCGACGCGCGCGCCCACAGCTGGCCGCGCCCACCCTGTGGGCACCCTGCGCTACCTCACGTTCGTCGGCCTGGTCTTCCTCGCTCTGATGTTGGCCCTGGCGCCCGACGTGGGCTTTGTCGCGCCGCTGCCTGCGCGGCTGCTGTTCTGGGTGCTGCAGATCGCGTGCGGGTTGTTCGTCCTGCAATCGGTGCTGTACCTGCTGACGCGGCGCTTCGGGGCCGGGCGGGCGCCGAGCTGGCTGCTGGTGCTGCTGTCCGGCGTGTTCGGTGCGGTGGTGCTGGCACCGGCCTACTGGCTGATCGGCGAAGGCCTGATGGAGACGTGGCTGGGCTACCCGGTCGTGCCCGACGACGACAGTGCCGGCCGCATGGGCCTCGGTCTGAGCCATCCCTTGGTGAACGAGTACTTCGACATCGTCGGACCGGTCACCGCTGCGTGGGCCTTGATCTGCTTGCCGCGCCTGCACTGGCTGGTGCCGCCCCTGCTGCACGGGCGCACCCAGCCTGCCGTGCTTGCGTTGCCGCCTGTGGCCGAAGCCGCCCGGGACGGCACAAGGCGGGATGCGCCCGTCACTTCGGCGCCAGGGCCTGCCTTCCCCGCGCCCGTGCCCGCGACGGCAGCACCTGCCCAGGCCCAGCCGCGCGCAGCGTGGCTTGCCCGCCTGCCGGCCGAGCTCGGCACCGACGTGATCGCGGTCGCCTCGGAGCTGCAGTACCTGCGCGTCTGGACGCCACGCGGCTGCGCGCTGATCCTGGGCGCGCTGGCCGATGTCGAAGCCGAGGGGGCCGGCCGCGGCCTGCGGGTGCACCGCTCGTGGTGGGTGGCCAGTGAGCACGTCGTGAGCGTGCGGCGGACCGCCACCAGCGCGGTGTGCCTGATGAGCGACGGCCGGCAGGTGCCGGTCAGCCGCCGCCGCCGCGCCGAGGTGCTCGAGCGCTTCGGCGACGGGGCTCAGTACCGCGTGGCCAGCGCCTCAAAAGCTGTAGCGGACACCGACCTGCACTGACAGCGGGTTGTACTTCAGTGGCCCGGCGGTGCCGCCCGGGTTGGCCGTCTCGTTGTTCAGCCGCACCGAGCCCACACGCAGCCATCGGGCATCGGCGGTCAGGCGCCACTGCGGCGTGATCGCGTACTCGACCCCGCCAATCAGCTGGAACGCCACCTTGCCGCTGGTGGAGTAGCCGCGCTCGGCAGCGCCGGCGCCGGGCGCCAGGTCGATGTCGATCTCCTGAACCCAGCCGATGCCAGCGCCCAGGTACGGCGTCCAGGCGCCGCTTGCGCTGAACCGGCGCAAGCCGTTGACCAGAAAGATGTTCGACGCGAAGTCGCCATCGCGGGCCAGGGTGGTGGTGCCCTGCCGCAGCGCGTCGAGCGAGTGGCTGCGGTAGTTCCACTCAATCTCTGCGGCCCAGCCGTTGCCGTAGCGGTAACCGATGTCGCCGCCCAGACCCAAGCCGCTGCCGAACTCGGCGCGCAGGCCGCTGCCGCCGCCCAGGGCGCCTGATTCGGTGAAGGTCGAGGAGCCGATGCGGCTGGACTGGCTGTAAATCGTGGCGTAGAAACCTTTCGGCTCCGCCTGCGCCAGCGCCGCGGCAGGCATCAGGCTGGCGCACAGCAGGGAGCCGCCAAGCAATCGAGACAAGGAAGGCTGGAACATGATCAGTGATCCCTTTGATGGTTGGAGAGAGCCGCCGTGTGTGACCGCGGCGGCCTGATCAAGTTATGCAGCGCCTGCGCACAGGGCAAGCGCTGTTGCACCAGCGGTGCATCGGTTGAACCAGCGGCGCGGCCCAACGTGCGCAGCCATGAAAAAGCCACCCCGCAGGGTGGCTTGGCAAGAGGCGTCGCCAGGAACGGAGCCGCGCGCTGCCCTGCCGGGCCCGGGCCCGCTCAGGCCGCCAGCCGCTGCTCGATCTTCGCCTTGGTGGCGGTCAGCTCGGCCGGCAGGTGGTAGGCCAGCTGCGTGAACAGCTCTTCGTGCAGCTTGAGCTCGGCCTGCCAGGCGGCCTGGTCGATGCTGGTGACGGTGCGGAACTGCTCGGCGCTGAAGTTCAGGCCGGTCCAGTTGAGCTCTTCGTAGGCCGGGCTCACGCCGAACACGTGTTCATTGCCCTGGGCGTTGCCCTCGATGCGGTCGATCATCCACTTCAGCACGCGCATGTTCTCGCCGTAGCCAGGCCAGACGAACTTGCCGTCCTCGCCCTTGCGGAACCAGTTGGTGGTGTAGATGCGCGGCAGCCTGGCGCCCGAGGCCTCGAGCTTCTTGCCGAGGTTGAGCCAGTGCTGGAAATAGTCGGCCATGTTGTAGCCGGCAAAGGGCAGCATCGCGAACGGGTCGCGGCGCACCACGCCCTGCTGGCCAGCGGCGGCGGCGGTGGTCTCCGAGCCCATGGTGGCGGCCATGTACACGCCCTCTACCCAGTTGCGGGCCTCGGTCACCAGCGGCACGGTGGTGCTGCGGCGGCCGCCGAAGATGAAGGCGTCGATCGGCACGCCGGCCGGGTCGTCCCACGCGCTGTCGAGCGCCGGGTTGTTGGTGGCGGCCACGGTGAAGCGCGCGTTGGGGTGCGCGGCCTTGGCGCCGGTGTCCTTGGCGATGGCCGGGGTCCACTCCTTGCCCTGCCAGTCGATGCAGTGCGCGGGCGCCTCGCCCATGCCTTCCCACCACACGTCGCCGTCATCGGTGAGGGCCACGTTGGTGAAGATGACGTTCTTGTCCAGGCTGGCCATGCAGTTGGGGTTGGTCAGCGTGTTGGTGCCCGGTGCCACGCCGAAGTAGCCCGCCTCGGGGTTGATCGCGTACAGGCGGCCGTCGGTGCCCGGCTTGATCCACGCGATGTCGTCGCCGATGGTGGTGACCTTCCAGCCGTCAAAGCCCGCCGGCGGGATCAGCATCGCGAAGTTGGTCTTGCCGCAGGCGCTGGGGAAGGCGGCGGCCACGTGGTACTTCTTGCCCTGCGGGTTGGTCACGCCAAGGATCAGCATGTGCTCGGCCAGCCACCCCTGGTCTCGGCCCATGGTGGAAGCAATGCGCAGCGCAAAGCACTTCTTGCCCAGCAGCGCGTTGCCGCCGTAGCCCGAGCCGTACGACCAGATCTCGCGCGTCTCGGGGTAGTGCACGATGTATTTGGTCTTGTTGCACGGCCACGGCACGTCCTTCTGGCCGGCTGCAAGCGGCGCGCCCACGGTGTGCACGCAGGGCACGAAGTCGCCGTTGACGCCCAGCACGTCGTACACGGCGCGGCCCATGCGGGTCATGATCTTCATGTTGACCGCCACATACGGGCTGTCGGACAGCTCGATGCCGATGTGCGCAATCGGCGAGCCCAGCGGGCCCATGCTGAACGGCACCACATACATGGTGCGGCCCTTCATGCAGCCGTCAAACAGCGGCTGCAGCGTGACGCGCATCTGCGCCGGGTCCATCCAGTGGTTGGTCGGGCCGGCGTCTTCCTTCTTCTGGCTGCAGATGAAGGTGCGGTCTTCCACACGCGCCACGTCCGACGGGTCGGACCAGGCCAGGTACGAGTTGGGGCGCTTGGCCGGGTTGAGCTTCTTGAAGGTGCCGGCGTCCACCAGTTGCTGGCACAGGCGGTCGTACTCCTCGTCGCTGCCGTCGCACCAGTACACGCTGTCGGGCTTGCACAGCGCAACCATGTCGGCCACCCAGGCCAGCAGCTTGGCGTTCTTCACGTGCGCGGGCGCCTGCGGCAGCCCCTTCATCGCCGGAGAGTTCATCGGAAAGGCTCCTAAGTTAAAAAATCGTCTTTCCGAAATGCGCGGGCGCACGGGCGCGGGACGCACTTGGGAAAGACGTTGCCGGACGGTTCTGCAGGGTCCTTGGGAGGGTGTCGATTTTATGAAAGCACCCCAAAAACTGCCTGTCACCGGGCCGAATCCCTATGCAAAACTTGCATAAAGTCATGTGCCGGCTTTGCTGCGGCGCGGCACAAAACACAACGCCCGAGCGGTGTCGGGCGTGGCGGGGGGCGGGGCCGGTGGGCCCGCGAGGGGAGTGGGGAGGCTGTTCGGGCGGGCGGCTCGCGGCCAGATCAGGCCATCGCGACCGCGATGAAGGCCAGCAGGAACATCAGCACGCCGCCCACCACCGGCAGCACGATCGGGATGAGCGGCACGATCTTCTCGACGGCGTCGGTCGTTTCGGTGGCGGCGTGATCGTGGCTGGAATGCTGGGCCATGGTTTCCCTCGGTGCTGCGTTGTGAATTGCGCTGATTTTACTGCGGTGCGGCCAGAGGGGTGGGTGGCGTTGGGTGGCGGGGTTGGGTGGTGGGGTTGTCTACAGCAGCGCGTAGGTGGTGGAGGCGCGCGCCACGCATTTGCCGTCGGCGGCGCCGCGCAGGTCGGCCTCGATGAAGGCGAGCGACTTGCCCGCGCGCAGCACCCGCGCGTCCACCAGCGCGTCTTGTGACACCAGCGGCCGCAAAAAGCTGGTGTTGAGCTGCACCGTGGTGCAGGGGCGAAACTGCCCGAAGTGCCGCATCAGCGCGATGGCGGCTGCCGTGTCGGCCGCGGCCATCAGCGCCTGCCCGCAGGCCATGCCGCCGTGGCGCGCCAAGGCGTCGTCAAAGGGCAGGCGCAGCGTCACGCCGTCGGGCAGCAGCGCCTCGACCCGCAGGCCCAGTGCCTGAATCCAGGGCGCGAAGTACTCGCCCAGCGCCGCCTGCAGCGGTGCTAGCGTGTCGGGCGTGGCGCCGCCCGGCGTAGGTGCGGCGGCGGAACGACGGCGGTCGTCGGCAGGCATCGCGTCAAGTTTCCGGGGGTATTTCCGATCAGGCATTGTGGCGCCGCCCGATGCGGACTTGGCGTGAGAGGGCGCGTGATGGTGCCCGTGACGCGCAGAGCGGACGGCGGGCGTGGCGGTTTTCCGACATGCGGGTGCTTCCCACCCGCAGGCGACTGCGCTATCGTCCCCGAGACATCGCGGCTGTGTTGCGCGTGCAACCTGCCGCACCCTGCTGGAGTTTCATGGCCAAGCGCTCGATCGACACCCAGTTGCTCCCGTCACCGGGCCTCGGCGAGGCGCCGGTGCTGGACCTGATGTGCTCGCAATTCGTGCTGACGCTCGCTGCCAAGCAGGGCGGCAAGTTCAATGTGCGGCGCGACCTCAACGGCCTGCTGTCGCTGGCCGGGCGGCACCTGGTGTGGCCACTGCCGGCGCTGCAGCGGCTGCGCGAGTTCCTGGCCCGCCGCTGCCGCGACAACGAGTTCTGGCGCGGCCACGAGGCGCTGGCCCCGCGCGAATTTCTCGAGCGGCACGGCCAGTGGCGCGGCCCCTATGAAGAAGGCACGCTGTTCTTCTACCTCGACGAATACGCGAAGGACGCGCCCAAGGACCTGCTGCATGTGCTGAGCGTCACCGGCGACTGGCTGACCCATGCACTGAAGAAGCAGAGCACGCTGGTGGAGAAGAACATCGACGCGCTGGCGCAGCTGCTGCAACTCAACCGCGCCGAACGTGCGCTGCTGCTGTACGGCACGCTGGCGCGCTATCAGCGCGACCTGCGCAGCCTGCTGGTGGAGTTCAAGGTCAACAATGCGCCCGAGGCCTATGCGGCGATTGCCGAGATCGCCGGCGTGAGCGCCACCGATGTGGGCGAGGCCCTGCGCGCGGGCTCGCGCCTGGAGCGCATCGGCCTGGTCGAGAACCTGCTGTCAGAGCACAACATCACCGACCTGGCCGACCTGATGAAGGTCAGCGAGAAGCTGCCACCGGTGCTGATGCGCGAATACCGCGACCACAACGAGCTGATGGCGGTGTTCACCCGGCCCAGCGCCAAGAGCGAACTCGGCCTGTCGGACTTTGCCTTCGTGGCCGAAGACGCGCAGGTGCTGTGCGACCTGCTGCGCCACGCGGTGCGGCGCAAGGAAGCCGGCGTGAACGTGCTGCTGTACGGCCCGCCTGGCACCGGCAAGACCGAACTCGCCAAGGTGGTGGCGCAGGCCGCGGGGCTGGAGCTGTTTGAGGTGGAGTACGCCGACCGTGACGGCAATTCGCTGTCGGGCCGCGACCGCTATCGCTCGCTGCAGATCGCGCAGGTGTTCCTCAAGGGCAGCGCGCAGTCGGCCCTGCTGTTCGACGAGGTGGAAGACGTGTTCCCGCCGATCAGCAGCGAGGCGGCGCACTGGATGGCGCGCGCCGAGCAGGTGGTGGCGCCGGCCAGCCAGTCGGTCAACGGCAAGGCCTGGGTCAACCAGATCCTCGAGTCCAACCCGGTGCCCACGATCTGGATCACCAACCGCATCGAGCAGATCGACCCGGCCTTCCGCCGCCGCTTTGCCTACCACCTGGAGCTCAAGAGCCCGCCGCCCGGTGCGCGCGAGCAGCTGGTGCGCCGCACGCTCGAGGGCCTGCCGGTGTCCGACGCACTGGTGGCGCGGCTGACTGATCGCAAGGGCCTGACGCCGGCGCAGATCCGCACCGCGGTGCGCTTTGCGCAGGTGGCGCTGGATGACGAGGCCGCCGTGGCGGACACCCCCGTGAACAGCCCGGTGCACACCAGCGCGGATGCGGCGGCCGAGGCGCATGCGCAGAAGGTGCGCGCCACCGAGTCATTGATCGAGCGCCAGCTGCTCAACGCCGACCGCGCGCTGGGCAACCGCCTGGGCACCGGCGCCGAGCGGCCGCGCGTCACCACCTGGGATCTGGCGATGCTCAACGTCGAGACGCGCTTTGAGCTGCCGCGCATCGTCGATGCGCTGGGCGCGCGCGGCCACGGCACGCTGTGCTTCTATGGCGCCCCCGGCACCGGCAAGACCGCGCTGGCCGAGCACATTGCACGCACGCTCGACCGCCCGCTGATGATCCGCCAGGCCAGCGACCTGATGAGCAAGTTCGTTGGCGAGACCGAGCAGAAGATGGCCGCGATGTTTGCCGAGGCCGAGTCCGAGCGCGCGATCCTGCTGCTTGATGAGGCCGACAGCTTCCTGCAGGACCGCCGCGGCGCGCAGCGCACCTACGAGGTGACCGAGGTCAACGAGATGCTGCAGGGCATGGAGCGATTCCGCGGCATCTTCATCTGCACCACCAACCTGCTCGAGCGCATCGACCAGGCGGCGCTGCGGCGCTTCACCTTCAAGATCCGCTTCAATCCGCTGACGCCCGAGCAGCGCGAGCGCATGTTCATCACCGAGGCGCTTGGCGGTGACGCGACGGCCCTGACACCCGGGCTGCGTGCGCGGCTGGCGCGGCTTGACGAGCTGTGCCCGGGCGACTTTGCGGCGGTCAAGCGGCAGGTGGACATCCTGGCTGCGAGCTTCAGCGCCGACGAGTTCATCGAGCAGCTCGAAACCGAGCACCGACTCAAGCCCGAGGTGCGCGAAGCGCGGCCGATGGGCTTTGTGCGCTGAAAGCGGGTTATCTGTTGAGCCAGCGATGCGCCAGCGCGTAAATCGCTGCCATGTCCGCATCGCTTTCGAAGCCGAAGGTCAGGAACACTCGTCGGTTGCCGGGCTTGTTGCTCCAGCCGATGCGCTGGCCAAAGTGCCCGACAGCCCAGAACGTGCTTGGAGCAGCATCGTTCTCGGTCCATGTGAGGAATCCGTAGCCGTTGAAGTACCCGTTGACGCCCGGGACCTTCGATATGCGGATCTGGGACCGTGACATGTCCTGCAGGTAGTCGGCAAAGCACCCCCTCCCGCTGCGCTGGTCGCGTACGTAGGTGGCAAACCTAACCCAGTCAGCCAGCGACATTCGCACGCCGCCTGTGGACAGGAAGTTGCCAGACTTGTCGGTGTCCAGGACGACAGGATGCGCGGGCAGCATCTCTGCAAGCACCGAGTCCCTAAAATAGCTGGTGAACGGTTGCCGCGTTGCGCGCTGCAAGGCGACAGAGACCAGGTAGGGGTCGATTGACTTGTAGATGAAGGTTTTCCCTGGGGCTGCAGTCACCTGGAGGAAGCGCGAAGTTGCGAGCAAGGCTTCAAGTGAGCCGCCACCATTGAAGTAATGGGTGGTTTCGCCTGCAGTCACTCCGTGTCCTTGTACCGCGCTTCCGGTAGACATGAGCAGGGCGTCGCGGATGGTGGCCTGCCCGATCGGTGTGTCGCGCAGGCTTGGGATGAGCGTGCCGACGGAATCCTGCAGTTGCAGGTGCCGATCGCAAATCGCCTTGCCAATAGCGACGGCGGTGACTGTCTTGGATACGCTGGCGCTTGGCAGGGGGGTTTCCGCTGTGAGTCCGCGGCGTCCCACGGCGTGCACGACGTCATCGCCATCAACTAGCACGATGACCTTGACTTCGCGTGTCTCCACGATGCGCCGGGCGTCGTCGATCACCCGGCTCTCTTGCGCCGTCGGCGCCCGGCTGCCTAGAGGCCGTGCTTGTAGCGACCCCGGGGCGCGGAAAGCCCACGGCTGACCTTCTGGAAGCAGCCACTCTGGGAAGACTGCTGCGATCCCCGGATACTTGGACGCAGCGGCATGAGTACTCAGCGAGCGCAACTCAGGTGGGCCGACTTGTTCGACCGAGAACCCCGGTTCGGTGCGGGGCGCTGTCGCCGCGCCCTGCGTCGGTTGGGCGGTGTGAGACAGCTCAACGAGGCAGCGGTCCCGCACCACGGTGCGCCCGTCGCCTGCGTACATCTGCCCCTGCAAGTTCAGCGCAGACCCAGAGGCCCTTCCTTGCGCTCGGATCACCCACTTTCGATCGGGCGCGGATTTCCAGGCGCCGTTGCTGGCAAGCGAAGCCACGCCAGCCGCATCGATGCGGAGTTCAAAGGTTTCGCGCGTCTGGGCATCCTCGAGAACCACCGATCCAGATGCACCGTTGATCGTGATGGCGATGTCCTGCGTATAGGCGGGCGATCCGTTAAGGATGTTCGTGCTGCAGTTGACCTTGCCAGACCACTTCCCGTCAGGGGTTGCGTGTGCGCTTTCGGGCTTGACGTACCCAAGGGCAATCGCCGCAACTGCCAACCATGCACAGTGCCGCGAGCGAAATACGTTGAGCATGTCATATCCCACGTGTCTGCTGCCAAGTTTCATCATCAATTCGCCGCTTGTCGATGGCTTATGAGGCCGCGCCTATTGTGCGGCGCACGTCACGCGCCGGTCAAACACGAGGCGCCTTGCCGGTGCTACCCGGCCTCGCGCAGCACCGCGATCACCTGCTCGCCGTAGTCATCCAGCTTCTTGCGGCCCATGCCGCTGATGCCCTGCAGCGCATCGAGCGTGCGCGGCGCGGCCTGCGCGATCTGCACCAGCGTCGCGTCGTGAAAGATCACGTAGGCCGGCCGCCCGTGTTCGCGCGCCACGCTGGCGCGCCACTGTCGCAGCGCCTCAAAGCGCGCCTGTGCCGCTGCGTCCAGCCCGGCGGCGGCCACCGGCAAGGCGCCGCGCGGGCCCGCGCCTGCATCCTTCGCGCCACCCCCGCGCGTGCGGCGCGATGCCCTTTCACGCTCGGCCGTGGCTGCGCGCAGCATCACCTCGCGCTCGCCGCGCAGCACCGCGCGCGAGCCCCCGGTCAGCCGCAGCGTGTTGAAGGCCTGCGAGTCGACCGACAGCGCGCCCAGCGCAATCAGCTGGCGCAGCACGCCGCGCAACTGCTGCTCGCTGTAGGCCGCGCCGATGCCAAAGGTGCTCAGCCGGTCGTGGCCGTACTGCGTCACCTTCTCGGTCGCGCGCCCGCGCACGATGTCCATGATGTGACCCGCGCCAAAGCCGATGCCGCTCATCTCCTGCACCCGAAACACGGTGGACAGCAGCTTGCGCGCGGCGTCGGTGCCGTCCCACACCTCGGGCGGGTTCCGGCAGTTGTCGCAGTTGCCGCATGAGGCCCCCGCGCCCGTCGCCCGGTAAGCCTCGCCGAAGTAGGCAAGCAGCCGCACGCGCCGGCAGTCGGTGGCTTCGGCCAGGCCCAGCAAGGCATCGAGCTTGCCGCGCATCACCTGCTTGAACTCGTCGGCCGCCGGGCTCTCGTCGATCATGCGGCGCTGGTT
>JBDLRH010000030.1:0-28843 GCA_039800165.1 Pseudomonadota bacterium | reverse complement strand
CTGCGCGCCCAGGGTGTAGGTCTTGCCGAGGTCGCGGGTGTGCAGCAGCGGCGCGGGCATGACTGCATTTCACAGGCGCACAAGGTGTGCGTGATTGATGCGCGTCAAGCTCGCCCTTTGGGCCCGCGCGATAACCGGGCCGATCTGCGGGGCCCCGGACCGGGGTGGCGCTGCACTAAACTGGTGCGCGGGAGGGCAGTCAGCGCAGGCACAAACCCTGCATAGCCAAGGCACCCGTCATTTTCAGGAGACCCCCATGTCCTACACCCGTCGTCTCGTTGCCCGTGCCCTGCTGGGCGTGGCCGCACTGTCCACCCTGGGCCTGGCCCACGCGCAGGATGCGCTGGACAACGTGCTCAAGGCGCGCAAGATCACCATCGCCATCCCCACCGACTTTCCGCCCTACGGCATGGTCGGCACCGATCTCAAGCCCCAGGGCCTGGACATCGACATGGCCAACTACATCGCAGCCAAGCTCGGTGTGGCGATCGAACTCACGCCAGTGACCAGCGCCAACCGCATCCCCTACCTGCAGACCAAGAAGGCCGACTTGGTGATCTCCACCCTGGGCAAGAACCCGGACCGCGAGAAGGTGATCGACTTCACCGCCGCCTATTCGCCTTTCTTCCAGGCGGTGTTTGGCGCCAAGTCGCTCAACGTCAAGTCGTTTTCCGACCTCGCAGGCAAGAGCATCTCGGTCACGCGCGGCGCCATCGAAGACCAGGAGCTCACCAAGGTGGCGCCGGCCGGCACCGACATCAAGCGTTTCGAGGACAACAACGCCACCGTCTCGGCCTTCGTGTCGGGCCAGGTGCAGCTGGTGGCCACCGGTGCGTCGGTGGCGGGCAACATGATGGCGCGCAACCCGCAGCTCAACACCGAATACAAGCTGCTGCTCAAGGACAGCCCCAACTTCATTGGCGTGGGCAAGGGCGAGGACAAGCTGCGCCTGAAGGTCAACGAGATCATTGCCGAGGCCAAGCGCAGCGGCGACCTCGACCGCATGGCCGTCAAGTGGCTCGGCCGTCCGGCTGGCGACTTGCCGCAGTGATGCTGCGCTGACGCTTTCGTTAGCCTGCAACCCAGCCCAGACCGCGCCGCGTGATCACGCTCGACTTTGGCGCGGTGCTTGCGCAGTGGCCGCTGCTGCTCAAGGGCGTCGCCTGGACGCTCGGCCTCACCGCCATCTCGGCGGTGATCGGCATGGTGGTGGGCGTGATGTGCGCCTGGGCGCGGGTGCACGGCGGCGCGGTGCTGCGCGCGCTGGCCGGCACCTATGTGGAGCTGATCCGCAACACGCCCTTCATCGTCCAGCTGTTCTTCGTGTTCTTCGGGCTGCCGGCGGCGGGCGTGAAGCTCTCGCCTGAAGCAGCCTCGGTGCTTGCGATGGTGATCAACCTCGGCGCGTATGCCACCGAGATCCTCCGCGCCGGCATCGAGGCCCCGCCGCGCGGGCAGATCGAGGCCGCGCAAAGCCTGGCGTTGTCGCCGCGCCAGACCTTCATGCATGTGGTGCTGCCGCCGGCCCTGCGCCGCGTGTGGCCGGCGCTCGTCAGCCAGATCATCATCGTGATGCTGGGCTCTGCGGTGTGCGGGCAGATCTCCACCGAAGAGCTGAGCTTTGCCGCCAACCTGATCCAGAGCCGCAACTTCCGCGCGTTCGAAGCCTTCCTGATCGCCACCGCGCTGTACCTGGTGCTGTCCGTCGCGGTGCGGCGCCTGCTGAACTGGCTGGGCCCGCGCTTCCTGTTTGGCGGGCGCTGAAGGCGGCGCAGCGAAGGCAAGGCGTTCATTGCATGGTTGATTTTTCGCTCTGGGACATCCTGCGTAACCTGCTGCTGGCCTCGCGCTGGACGGTGGTGCTGTCGCTGATTGCGTTCGTGGGCGGTGGCCTGGTGGGCCTGGCGCTGCTGGTGCTGCGGCTCACGCCCTCACGCGCCGCGCAGTTGCTGGTGGCGGGCTATGTTCAGCTGTTCCAGGGCACGCCGCTGCTGATGCAGCTGTTCCTGGCTTACTTTGGCGTGGCGCTGCTGGGGGTGCAGACCTCGGCATGGACGGCGGCGGCGCTCGCGCTCACGCTGTACAGCAGCGCCTTCCTCACCGAGATCTGGCGCGGCTGCGTGCAGGCGGTGCCGCGCGGGCAGTGGGAGGCAGCGCAGAGCCTGGCGCTCAGCTTTGGCGAGCAGCTGCGCTACGTCATCCTGCCGCAGGCCTTTCGCATCGCCATCCCGCCCACGGTGGGCTTTCTGGTGCAGGTGATCAAGGGCACCGCGCTGGCCTCGGTCATCGGTTTCATCGAGCTCACCAAGGCCGGCACCATGATCACCAACGCCACCTTCCGGCCCTTTGTGGTCTACAGCTGCGTGGCGCTGCTGTACTTTGCGCTGTGCTTCCCGGTCAGCCTGTACGCGCGCCGGCTTGAGAGGAAATTCCATGTCGCTCGTTGAGATCCGCGACCTGCGCAAGCGCTTTGGCAGCAACGAGGTACTCAAAGGCATCACGCTGGACGTGGCGCCTGGCGAGGTGATCGCCATCATCGGCAAGAGCGGCTCGGGCAAGAGCACGCTGCTTCGCTGCATCAACGGGCTGGAGAGTTTTGAGGCCGGCAGCCTGACGGTGGAAGGTCAGGCGCTGAAGCACGGCGACGCCGCCGCGATGCGCGCCTTGCGCCAGCGCGTGGGCATGATCTTCCAGAGCTTCAACCTGTTTCCGCACCTGAGCGCTGGCCGCAACGTGATGTTGGCGCCCACGCTCGTGAAGCAGCACGACAAGGCACAGGCCGAAGCGCAGGCGCGCCGCCTGCTGGAGCGCGTGGGCCTGAGCGAGAAGTTCGACGCCATGCCCGACCAGCTGTCGGGCGGGCAGCAGCAACGCGTGGCGATTGCCCGCGCGCTGGCCATGGAGCCTGCGGTGCTGCTGTGTGACGAAATCACCAGCGCGCTGGACCCGGAGCTGGTGGGCGAGGTGCTGCGCGTGGTGGAGACGCTGGCCGACGAGGGCATGACCCTCTTGATGGTCACGCACGAGATGGGCTTTGCGCGCAAGGTAAGCGACCGCGTGGTGTTCATGCACCAGGGTCGGGTGCACGAGGTCGGCCCGGCCGATCGCCTGTTCGGTGATCCGCAGACGCCGGAGCTCAGGCAGTTTCTTTCTGCAGTTGCCCAGTAGGCGTGCCGGCGCGCCGCGCGGGTGTTGCGCTGCTTCACCCTGAAGGCGCCGCGTGTGGGCGTGCTAGGCAGCGGCACCAAGCTGAAATACGCAGCCAACCACCCGGTGGCCATCCACAACGTGGCCTGTGCCGAGATGACGCTGCTGGACGCCTGCGCCAGCCTGTACACCGCCGCCATGGCGCAGGGCCACGGCGAACACGACACGGCTTCGGTGGCGGAGGTGCTGCGCAGCATGTCGGGCGAGACCGAGCGCCCCAACCTGGGGCGCAAGACCCGATAGCCCAGTCAGGAACTCCGACGGCTTGCGGGCGGTTCGGGCCCCTGCTTGGTGCGTTGGCGGCTTGGGGCGTGCTGCGGCTGGCTGTTGGCGCGCCGGAGCGTGTTATCGCGCGCTGTGGCGTGTTGTGGCACAGCTCTTGCACCTCGGTGGACCATCCAACGCACCTTGATGGAGTCCACCATGACCAAGCCGCCTTCCACACCCGGCGTGACCGCTGAGCCCGTGGCCAAGACCTACGACGCCTACGACGCCGACCGGCCGCTGCTGATGCGCTGCGCCTGCGGCGGCGACCATGCGCCCACCGAGCATGCGCAGGCTGCGCGCACCCTGGTGCAAAGCGAAGAGGAAACCGGCCGCGACTTCGTCGAAGCCACGCTGATGAAGGCGCTGTTCCCGGTGGACAGCGTGCGTCGCGGCTTCCTGAAGGCGGTGGGCGCTGGCACGGCGCGCGCAGCCATTGCATCCGTGCTGCCGGTGAGCGCGCTGCAGGCCATGGCGCAAGACCGCGGCACGCCCGAGAAGAAGGACCTGAAGATCGGATTCATCGCGATCACCTGCGCCAGCCCGCTGATCATGGCCGACCCGCTGGGCTTTTATCGCAAGGAAGGCCTGAACGTGCAGCTGATGAAGACGGCCGGCTGGGCGCTGATTCGCGACAAGATGATCAACAAGGAGCACGACGCCAGCCACTTCCTGTCGCCGATGCCGATTGCGATGAGCATGGGCCTGGGCAGCAACCAGGTGGGCATGAACGTGGCCAGCATCCAGAACACCAATGGCCAGGCGATCACCCTGCATGTGAAGCACAAGGACAAGCGCGACCCCAAGCAGTGGAAGGGCTTCAAGTTCGCGGTGCCCTTCGAGCACAGCATGCATAACTACCTGCTGCGCTACTACCTGGCAGAAAACGGCGTCAACCCCGACACCGATGTGCAGATCCGCGTGACGCCGCCGCCCGAGATGGTGGCCAACCTGCGCGCGGGCAACATCGACGGCTTCCTGGGCCCGGACCCGTTCAACCAGCGCGCGGTGTTCGACGAGGTGGGGTTCATCCACATCCTGTCCAAGGAAATCTGGGACGGCCACCCGTGCTGTGCCTTCGGCATGAGTGACGAGTTCATCAAGCAGAACCCCAACACCTTTGCGGCGCTGTACCGCGCGGTGCTGACCGCCAGCTTCATGGCCAGCCAGCCCAAAGACCGCGAACTGATCGCCAAGGTGATCTCGCCGGCGCAGTACCTCAACCAGCCCGAGACGGTGATCGCGCAGGTGCTGACCGGCAAGTTTGCCGACGGCCTGGGCGGCGTGAAGAACGTGCCCGACCGTGCCAACTTCGACCCGGTGCCGTGGCAGAGCATGGCGGTGTGGATGCTCACCCAGATGAAGCGCTGGGGCTACATCAAGGGCGACGTCAACTACAGGCAGATCGCAGAGAAGGTGTTCATGCTGACCGACGCCAAGAAGTACATGGCGCAGGCCGGCTTCAAGCCGCCCGAGGGCGCGTACCGCAAGTTCAAGGTGATGGGCAAGGAGTTCGATCCGGCCCAGCCCGAGAACTACGTCAAGAGCTTCTCCATCCACAAGATGGGTTGATGTGCCATGTCCACACAGGCTCATCCCTCATTGAACCTGCGCGCCGGCCTCGTGTCGCTGCTGATCCTGGCAGTGCTGCTGGGCATCTGGTACGCGGCCACGCTGCCTTCCGGTGGTGCGGGCAGTGCCGGTGGCGCAACCGCCGGCATGACGCCCGAGCAGATCGAGTACGCCAAGCTCATGGGCAAGGACGTCGGCGCAGCCTCTGCCTCGGGCAGCGGCAAGAGCAGCGGCTTTCCGACGCTCGGGCAGGTGGCTTCCACCTTCGCGCAGCAGCTGGCCAATCCGTTCTATGACAACGGCCCGAACGACAAGGGCATCGCCATCCAGCTCGCGCACTCGCTTGGCCGCGTGGGCCTGGGCTTCCTGTTCGCCTGCCTGGTGGCGGTGCCGCTGGGTTTCGTGATCGGCATGAGCCCGCTGCTGTACCGCGCGCTCGACCCGTTCATCCAGGTGCTCAAGCCGATCAGCCCGCTGGCGTGGATGCCGCTGGCGCTGTACACCATCAAGGACTCGTCGATCTCGGGCGTGTTCGTCATCTTCATCTGCTCGGTGTGGCCGATGCTGATCAACACCGCGTTTGGTGTGGCCAGCGTGCGGCGCGACTGGCTGAACGTGGCGCGCACGCTGGAGGTCTCGCCGATGCGCAAGGCGCTGCGGGTCATCCTGCCGGCGGCTGCACCGACCATCCTGACCGGCATGCGCATCAGCATGGGCATTGCCTGGCTGGTGATCGTGGCCGCCGAGATGCTGGTGGGCGGTACCGGCATCGGCTACTTCGTGTGGAACGAGTGGAACAACCTGTCGCTCACCAACGTGATCTTCGCCATCGTGGTGATCGGCGTGGTGGGCATGCTGCTCGATTTGATGTTTGCCCGACTGCAAAGGCTGGTGACCTATGTGGAGTGATGCGCAGCAACGCGCGGCTACACCCGTTGCCGCTCCCCTTCCCGCTGTCAAGGAGCGTGCGATGAATGCCTTCCTCAAGGTCGAGGGCCTGGCCAAGACGTTTGTGCCCGGCAAGCCGGTGTTCGCCGATGTGGACTTCGGCATCGAGCGCGGCGAATTCGTCTGCATCATCGGCCACTCGGGCTGCGGCAAGACCACCATCCTGAATGTGCTGGCGGGTCTGGACACGGCCAGCAGCGGCAACGTGTTCATGGACGGCCGCGAGGTGGCAGGCCCGAGCCTGGAGCGCGGTGTAGTGTTCCAGGGCCACGCATTGATGCCTTGGCTGACGGTGCGACGCAACATCGCCTTTGCGGTGGAGTCGCGCTGGCCCGACTGGAACGCAGCCAAGGTGAACGAGCAGGTCGAGAAGTTCGTTGCCATGGTGGGCCTGTCGCACGCCATCGACAAGAAGCCCTCGCAGCTGTCGGGCGGCATGAAGCAGCGGGTGGGCATTGCGCGCGCGTTCTCCATCCAGCCCAAGATGCTGCTGCTCGACGAGCCGTTCGGCGCGCTGGACGCACTCACGCGCGGCACCATCCAGGACGAGCTGATGGGCATCGTGCGCGAGACGCAGCAGACCGTCTTCATGATCACGCACGACGTGGACGAAGCCATCTTGCTGGCCGACCGCATCCTGCTGATGAGCAACGGCAGCGAGACGCCTTCGGGTTATGTGCCTGGCGGCATTGCCGAGACGGTCACCAACCCGCTGCCGCGCGACCGCACCCGCGCCGGCCTGCACCACCTGGGCGGCTACTACGAGCTGCGCAACCACATCGTCGACTTCCTCGTGACCCGCGCAAAAGCGGGGCACTGAGCAGGGCACTGATTTTCATTTCAACCTTTCAGGAGCATTCATGAACCGCAACGACGTGACCGAGAAGATCATCACCGTGAAGGTGTCCAAGGGCATCAAGTGGGAGGCCGTGGCCAAGAAGGTGGGCGAGTCCAAGGAATGGACCACCGCGCTGTGCCTGGGCCAGATGACGGCCACACCCGCGCAGGCCAAGGCCATCGGCAAGATCTTCGGCCTGACCGCCGAAGAGCAGAAGTGGCTGCAGGTGGTGCCCTACAAGGGCTCGCTGCCCACGCCGGTGCCCACCGATCCGCTGATCTACCGCTGGTACGAAATCGTCAGCGTGTACGGCACCACCATCAAGGAACTCATCCACGAAGAGTTCGGCGACGGCATCATGAGCGCCATCGACTTCAGCATGGACATCCAGCGCCAGCCCGACCCGAAGGGCGACCGCGTGAACGTGGTGCTGTCGGGCAAGTTCCTGCCGTACAAGACGTACTGACGCTGCCCAGGGCAGGGCTTAGCGGCCCTGCCCTTCGGCCTTGAGGCGCGCGATCATGAAGTCGGCCGCCTCAATGATGTGCTGGCGCGCCATGCGCTCGGCCTGGGTGCCCTTGCCGGATGCCACGGCCTCCAGCAACGCTTCGTGCTGGTCCCAGATGTCGCGCGGCTTGTCGTCGCGCATCAGCACCTCGCCCATCACGCGCTGCGCATGCGTCCAGTGCGTCTGCATCGCCGGCGCCACCAGCGGGTTGCCCGACAGCGCGTAGATGAACTCGTGAAACGCCATGTCGGCGGCGATCATCGCGCTCACCGATCCGCTGGCTGCGGCCTTGCGGCCGGCGCGGATCAGCGCGGGGCCCTTGTCCTTGGCGCGCGCGGCGCTCATTTCCGCCGCCTTGCGAAACGCCAGGCCTTCGATCACCGCACGCACGTCATACATCTGCTGCACATGCGCCAGGTCCAGCGGTGCCACCTGCAGGCCGCGGCCGGGGGCGTTACTCAGCACACCTTCTTTGCGCAGCAGCGTCAGCGCCTGCTGCACCGGCTGGCGCGACACGCCAAGCTCCTGCGCGATCTGCTCCTGGATGATGCGCGCGCCTGCCGGCAGCTTGCCCGAGGCAATGTCCGACAGGATGGCCTTGTGAACCTGCTCGACCAGCGTTGGGGGCAGCTGCAGCGCTTTCATGGGTGTGGATGGTACGTGGGTGCGCGTGCCTCAGGCTGCAGCACGCCACTTTTGCTCAGCCTCGTTCCATGCGCCCAGCGGTTGCAGGTCAGGGACCCAGGCCAGACCGGATTTCGCATCGGATGATGCCGCCTCGGGTGTGACGATCACATCCAGCAGCGCGGGCCGGCCCTGGGCCAACTGCTGCAGCGCGCGGGTAATCGCCCCTGGCAGGTCTTCGGGCTGCTCCACGCGTTCAGCGTGCAGGTTGAAGGCGCGCGCCATCGCGGCATGGTCGGCGAACTGCAGATGCGTGCCCACCACCTTGCCGTGCGTCTCTTGCTGGTCGCGCACCTCGATCGCCCACGAGCCGTTGTTGGCCACCACCACCAAAATGGGCGCACCGTGGCGCACGGCGGTGTCGATCTCCATCGCGTTGAAGCCAAACGCGCCGTCGCCGGTGGCCACCACCACCGTGCGCTCGGGATAGACCAGGCTGGCGGCGATGCCAAATGCGGTGCCCACGCCGATGCAGCCCAGCGAGCCCGGGTCGAGGTAAGTGGTGGCGGGCAGGCCCACGCGCGCAAAGCTCAGGAAGTCGCCGCCGTCTGCGACCACCACTGCGTCCGCAGGCAGCGCCTCGCGCAGCGCGGCGAGCACGCGGTTGGGGTGCATCCGCCCGTCGGTACCTGCGGGGGCCTCACGCATGCTGGTCGCGAGCTTGTCCGAGCGCTTGAGGTGCTGCTCGCGCAGGCCGGCAAGCCATGCGGCGTCGCCTGCCGGGGCGCGTGCGGGTGCGGCATCCAGAATGGCCTGCAGCGCCAGCGCCGGGTTGCACAGCATCCCGAGGTCGCCGTGGCGGTTGTCGCGCAGCTCGGCGGCGCAGTCGGCGATGCGCAGAAAGCGCGCGTCACCGAACACCGCGGGCGACCCGTAGGCGAGCTGGAAGTCCAGCCGCCGCCCCACTGTGATCACCAGGTCGGCCTGGCCCATCACCGTGCCGCGCATCGCACCGACCACGCTGGGGTGGTCGTCGCTGACCAGGCCGCGGCTTTCGCCTGTGTCCAGGTAGGCCGCGTTCAGGCGCGACAGCAGCGCACTGAGGGCCGGGCCCGCGCCCTGCGCGCCGCGGCCCGAGATGAACAGCGGTCGCTTGGCCGACCACAGCAGCTCGACGGCGGCCTGCACCTGTGCCGGATGCGGCGGCTGCGGCAGCGCGGCGGCGGGCGAGAAGTACTCGGGCAGCTGCACCGCACGGCAGACTTCGCCGCGCAGCGTGTCCACCGGAAAGTCCAGGTACACCGGCCCGGCCTCACCGCCGATACCTTGCGCGCGCGCGGCGGCCTCGGCCAGCTCTTGCGGAATCAGGTCGGGGTGGCGCACGGTGCGCGCATAGCGGGTGATGCCGCGCACCAGGTCGGTGTGCACGATGTCTTGCAGCGCACCGCGGTTTTCCTGTGCGGTGGGCGGCAGGCCCGAGAGCACCAGCACCGGCGCGCGCGCCACATGCGCATTGGCGATGCCGGTCATCGCGTTGGTGACGCCGGGCCCGGCGGTGACCAGCGCCACGCCGAGGCGGCCGGTCAGTTGTGCTTCGGCATGCGCCATGTACACCGCGGCACGCTCGTCGCGCACGTCCACGATGCGGATGCCCTCGGCATCCAGCCGCATCCAGATCGGCATGATGTGCCCGCCGCACAGGCCGTAGACGCGCTGGACGCCGCGGGCCTTGAGAAAGCGTGCGATGACGGCGGCGCCGCTCTGGTCGGTGATCGGGGGCGGTGTCATGGCATCTCCGGGTGGTTGTGAAGAAGCGGCGCACGCATGGGCTGCACGCCTGGCTCGATTGCCGTATGATATTCGAATTCTGAATTCAGAATTCAATCAAGCCCGGGGCTGGCTTTGGTGCCGGCCCACTGCAACCCATCACCTTCTGCCCAGGACGCGCATGACCCAGATGCTCACCATCGCCGACGCCGTGGCCGCCCACGCCCGCCGGACCCCGAACAAGCCAGGCGCGCGCGACTCGCGCCGCAGCCTGACCTACGCGCAATGGCATGACCGCGCCACGCAGCTGGCCGCCGGCCTGCGTGAACTGGGCCTGTCCAAGGGCGACCGCGTGGGCGTCGTGGCCTACAACCGCATCGAGTGGATGGAGATCTACGTGGCGATGGCGCGCGCGGGCCTGGTGGTGGTGCCGCTCAACTTCCGCCTGACCGCGCCCGAGATGGCCTACATCCTCGGCCACGCCGAGGTCAGCGCCGTGATCGCCGGCCCCGAGTTCTGCTCCACCATCGACAGCATCCGCAGCGAGGTTCCGGTGATGGCGGGCCGCTTCATCGCGCTGGACGATGCATCCGGTGCCGAGGACCCGACACCGCCCTCTGGCTGGCGCGGCTACGAGTACCTGATCGCCATGGCCAGTGCCAGCTTTGCGTTCGAGCCGGTGGACGAGCACGACATGTGCGCACTGATGTACACCTCGGGCACCACCGGCCGGCCCAAGGGCGCCATCCGCCGCCATGGCGGCAGCACGCTGATCGCGATGGCCACCGCGCTTGAGATGGGCTTTACCCGCGACGACACCGCGCTGCTGGTGATGCCGCTGTGCCACGCGAATTCGTTGTACTTCGGCACCACCTTCATCCACATCGGCGGCACCTGCATCATCGACGACCGCCGCAGCTTCGACCCCGAGGCGTTGCTGGCCACGCTGGCGAACGAGAAGGTGACCTTCACCTCGCTGGTACCCACGCACTACATCATGCTGCTGGCATTGCCCGACGAGGTGAAGCGCCGCCATGACGTGAGCGCGGTGGGCAAGCTGCTGGTGTCTTCCGCGCCTGCGCGCAAGGACACCAAGCTCGCCATCCTCGACTTCTTCCGCAATGGCCGCCTGTACGAGCTGTACGGCTCCACCGAGGCGGGCTGGGTGACGCTGCTGCGCCCCGAGGAGCAGATCAGCAAGCTGGGCTCGGTCGGGCGCGAATGGGCGGGCAGCGGCGCGATCCGGCTGCTTGATGAGCAGCGTTGCGAGTTGCCCGACGGCGAGGTGGGCGAGCTGTTCTCGCGCACCGCCTATGTGTTTGACGGTTACTGGAAGAACCCGCTGAAGACGCAAGAGGCCTTCGACGGCGCGTGGTGCTCGGTGGGCGACATGGCGCGTCGCGATGCCGACGGCTACATCTGGCTGGTGGACCGCAAGAGCAACATGATCATCACTGGCGGCGAGAACGTCTACCCGTCCGAGGTGGAGGGGGTGATCGGCGCGCATCCGGCAGTGAAGGATGTGGCGGTGATCGGCATGCCGCACGACAAGTGGGGCGAGACGGTGCAGGCGGTAGTGGTGCTGCACGCGGGGCAGCACGCCGACGCGCAGGCGCTGCGCGAATGGTGCCGCGCCCGGCTGGCAGGCTTCAAGTGCCCGACCGCCTTCGAGTTCATCGCCGATGAAGACATGCCGCGCACGGCCACCGGCAAGATCCTCCACCGCGTGCTGCGCCAGCGGCTCGAACCCGTGGCCGCCTGAGGCCTGTGCCCCCGGGGCCGTCTGCCCCGCAGCGGCGGGCACCGTATCATCGTCTGCACACAGGCGCCGCTGCAGTGGCGTGCGCTGTCCTCAACGATGAAACCAGAGAGCGTGTCGCATGAAAGTCGGAATCGCGGGAACCGGGAAGATGGGCCAGGCCGTGGCGCAGCGCCTGATGGGCCTGGGCCATGAACTGATGGTGTGGAACCGCAACGCCGCCCGCGCCGATGCGCTGGTGGCTGCCGGTGCCACGCGGGCCGCGCGCCCGGCCGACCTCGCGCGCCAGTGCGATGTAGTCATCAGCCTGCTGACCGATGCGGCTGCCATCGAGTCGGTGTACGGCGGCTCCGACGGCTTGTTCAGCGCGCCGCAGGCGCTGCTGATCGAGATGAGCACCGTGGCGCCCGAGTTCCAGGCGCAGATGGGCCAGCGCGCGCAGCAGGCCGGTGCGCGCTACCTCGAATGCCCGGTGGGCGGCAGCGTCGGCCCGGCCAAGGAGGGCAAGCTGATCGGCTTTGCCGGCGGCAGCGCGGCCGATGTGCAGACGGCGATGCCGCTGCTCGAGCAGATGTGCAAGAAGGTGGTGGCGGTGGGCGCGCACGGCAACGGCGCGCGCATGAAGCTTGCGGTCAACCTGCCGCTGATGGTGTACTGGCAGACGCTGGGCGAGGCGCTGTCATTGGTGCAGTCGCTCGACATCGACCCCAAGCTGATGATCGATGTGCTGAGCGAGTCATCGGGCGGGCCCAACATGCTCAAGGTGCGCGGCGGCATGATCGCCGACGCGCTGGCCGGCACGCCCCAGGCCGCAGTCACGGTGGACATCGCCACCATGCGCAAGGACGTGCGCACCATGGTCGAGCAGGGTGCGAAGAACGGCTGCGCCATGCCGCTGGCCGAGGCCACGCTGGCCAACCTGGAACGCGCCATCGACCAGGGGCTGGCGGGTGCCGACTGCAGCCAGTTCCCGGTGTGGTGGCTCGCGCAGCGCGCGCACTGAGCGCGCTGCGTTGCCTGTCGGTCAGCTCTCGATCTTCATCTCGCGGATGATCGGCCGGAACTGGTTCATCTGCCGCTTGAAGATCTCGTCTTGCGCCGCGCCGTTGGAGCCCACCGCGTCGGCGCCCATGTCGGCCAGGCGCTTCACCACATCCGGGTGACGCACCGCGGCAGCGGCCTCGCGTTGCAGACGCTCCAGCACGTCGCGCGGCGTGCGGGCCGGCGCGAACAGGCCGTTCCAGCCTTCGAGCTCCAGGTTCGGGAAGCCCAGTTCGCGCACCGTGGGCACATCGGGCAGCTCGGGCACCCGCTTCGAAGCCGTGGTGGCCAGCGCCTTGAGCGTGCCGGCCTTGATCTCGGCCAGCGAGGTGGACAGCTGGTCGCCGCCCACCTGGATGCGGCCGGCCAGCAGCTCCTGCTTGAGCGGTGCCGCACCGCGGAAGGGCACGTGCTGCATGTCGATGCCCGCTTCCTTCTTGAGGGCCTCGCCCTGCACATGCATGGCCGAGCCCGGGCCGGTGGAGCCGTAGTTGTAGGGCAGCTTCTGCGTGCGCAGCAGGTTGGCCAGCTCACGCAGGTCCTTGGCCGGCACGCTGGGGTGCGCGGTCCACATGAAGGGCACGTACACCGAGATCGACACGCCCACCAGGTCGGTCTCGACGTTGAACGGCGAGCGGCCGGCCAGCGTCTGCGCCACCGAGGTCATCGGGAAGGTCAGGTTGTGCATCAGCAGCGTGTAGCCGTCGGGTGCGGCCTTGGCCACCGCGTCGGCACCGATGGCACCGCCCGCGCCGCCGCGGTTTTCCACGGTGACCGGCTGGCCCATCGATTCGCTCATGCGCTGCGCCACCAGGCGCGCCACCACATCGGTGGTGCCGCCGGCCGGGAAGGGCACAACGATCTTGAGCGGCTTGTTGGGGAACGACTGGGCCCACGAGGCGGTGCCCACACCCAGCGTGGCCGAGGCCATGCCAACGGTGAAGTGACGGCGAGAAAGACGCATGCTGGCTCCTGTGGTGATGACTGCCGCTGCATGATGCAGAAGGACTGCGCTGGCCGTCCCCGGAGAAACCCCGATGCGGTCAAGTGGGCGACGCGCGCGATTCATAATCGGCGTCCCTGCAGTTCTTCACCCGCCCAGCCCTGTCGGGCCTGGGCCCCACAACGGTTGTTCATCATGTCTTTTCCCTCGTTTTTGAAGCGCCGCCGCGATGTTGTGCTGGGGGGTGCGCTGGGCCTGGCCGCCACCCTGGGTGCCGGTGCGGCCTGGGCGCAGGCCCCGGCGGGCCCACTCACGCTGGGGGTCTTGCCCAACATCAGCGCACGTGTGCTCCTCACGCACTACCAGCCCATGCGCGAATACCTGCAGCAAACGCTGGGGCGGCCGGTGGAGGTGGTCACCGCCAACGACTTCCGCGCGTTTGCGCAAGCCACGCGTGAGGGCAAGTACGACATGATCGTTACCGCCCCCAATCTGGGCCGCATGGCGCAGGTGGACTCGCGCTGGACGCCGATCGCCCAATACGAACCCGGCATTCCGGCGCTGCTTGTCACGGCCGCCAGCAACCGTGAAGCGGCGGTCGCGCAGCTGCGCGGCAAGTCGCTGGCGCTGGGCAATCCGCAGTCGCTGGTGGCGCTGGTGGGTTTGCGCTGGCTGGGTGGCCAGGGGCTGCAGCAGGGCCGCGACTTCCAGGTGGTGAGAACGCCGAACGACGACAGCCTGGGCGCAGTCATCCTCAACGGTGAGGCCCCGTTCGCCATCATGAGCATGGGTGAATTCCGTGCCAAGCCCGACGCGCTGCGCCAGGCACTGCGCGTGGTCAGCGAGATCGCCACGGTGCCAGGTTTCCTGGTGATGACGCACCCCACCATGACGGCGGCAGACCGGCAAAAGCTGGGCGACGCGATGTTGGCGCTGCCTGCTGCCGAGGCGGGCTGGCGCTTCTTCGGGTTGTCGGGCTTTACCAATGTGCGTCGGGTTGATGACCGCGAACTCGCTGCGCTGGACGCCTTTGTAGACGTCACCCGGCGCAGCCTGTTCGGCGACAACTGACGGGCGCCGAGGCCGCGCATGAGCCTGCGCCTGAAGCTGGCCCTGAGCGGAACGCTGCTGCTGGCGCTGTCGCTGGGTCTCGTCACCTGGTACACGCTGGGCATCCTGCGCGATCACTTTGATTCGCAGCAACAGGCGCGGGTGCTGCAACTGCGGCCGCTGCTCAATGCGGCGCTGTCAGTGCCATTGCTGCAGCGCGACTACGCGTCGGTGCAGGCCATCCTTGAAGAGACGCTGGAAGACCCGGCGCTACAGCAGCTGCAGGCTTACGACTCGGCAGGCCGGCTGGTGGCTGCAGCGCGCAGGCCATCCGCGGCAACCCCGGGTGCGGCAGCGGGCGCGCTGGCGGACTTCCGTGCCGATCTGGCGCTGGCCGGCCAGGCCATCGGCGCGGTCACCTTCACGCTGTCGCGTGCCGATCTGGATCAGGCCCAGGCACGCATTGCGCGATATGTCATCGGTGTCGGTTCGCTGGCGCTGGTGTTCTTCAGCGCGCTGCTGTGGGTGCTCAGCGGTACGGTCACACGCCGTCTGCAGCACCTGGTAGACGCAAGCCGCAGCATCCGTGAAGGGCAGTACGCGCCAGCGCTGCCCGCGCCATCGACCGACGAAGTGGGCTTGCTGGTGCAGGCGTTTTCAGCGATGAGCGGCGAAATCCAGCGCAAGGTCGATGAGCTGCGGGCGCTCAACGACGGATTGGAGCGCGAGGTACAGCAGCGCACCCACGACCTCACGCAGCGCACGCTGGAGCTCGACCGATCGGTGCACGCGCTGCAGACCAAGACCGACCTGCTCAACCGCGCGCCGTTCGCGGTGGTGGTGCTGGATGCCGACACGCCCGACTTCCGGATCGTCGATGTCACCGATGCACTGCGCGAGGTGTTCGGGCATGCGGCGGATCGCGTCATCGGGCAGCCCGTGGCCTGTCTGGAGCCGGCGGATGCCCTGGGTGTACTGGGCCGGCAGCTGCGTGCTGCTGCCGGCAGTGCCCGGTCGCTGGAATGGGAGGCAGGCGTGCGCTGTGGCCCCGGCCACACCCGCTGGACGCGCTGCCTGGCCTTTGCGCTGCGCGACAACCCGCACGAAGGCGCCAGGCTGGCGCTGTGCCTGGTGGACATCCAGGAAATCTGGCAGGCGCGCGAAGACCAGCGGCGCCTGGCAGGCGACCTGCAGGAATCCAACAAGCTGCAGTCGGTCAGCCTGGCCATCGCAGGCATTGCGCACGACCTCAACACCCCGGTGGGCATCGCGCTGACCGGTTCGACCAAGGTCCGCGACACCTTGCTGCCGCTGATCGAAGCACCTGCAGCGGGCGGTGCAGCGCCTGACGACGTGTCGGTGTCGCTGGAACGCCTGCGCAGGTTGCATCGCACCTCGGAGCTGGTGGCCAGCAACCTCGCCAAGGCGGGCGAGCTGGTCAAGAGCCTGAAGGCCACCACCGCGAACGTGTCGCGGGTGGAATGGCGCAAGGTCGGGCTGCAGCCGCTGTTTGATTCCTTGCTGGTCACGCTGTCGCCGATCACGCACCGTGCCCGCTGTGCGGTGCACGTCACCTGCCCGAGCGACTTGTCGATTTACACCGAACCCGGTTCGCTGGGGCAGGTGATCACCAACCTGGTGGTCAACGCCACGCTGCATGCCTTTGAGGGACGCGATAGCCGTGAACTGCGCATCGAGGCCAGCGTTGTTGCCGGTCAGGTGGTCATCCGTGTGGCAGACAACGGCAACGGCATGAACGCCGAGGCAGCGGCGCGCGCGTTCACACCCTTCTTCACAACGCAACGAGCCTCGGGCGGTTCCGGCCTGGGGCTGTTTTCCGCGCGTCGCGTGGTCGAAGACGTGCTGGGCGGCAGCATCGTGATGCGCAACCAGCCCGGCCAGGGCGTGACCTTCGAGATCACGCTGCCGCTGCACGACCAGCCACCGCAAGCGGCCGAGGGCAGCCCTGCAGCGCCGGGGCGCCGCGCGGTGTCTGGCTGAGCTCAGCGTCCGCGCTGCCGGCGCCAGGCGGCGAACTGGTCGAGCGTCTGCGGATCGGTGGGCGGGTACAGGCCCAGGATGCTGCGGCCGGCGTTTTGCACCTGGTCGAGCACGAAGTCCTCGAACACCGTCATCTGCGTGGCCTCTTCGGCCACCTCATCGGCCAGATGCGCCGGGATGACGATGACGCCCTCGCGGTCGCCCACCACCACGTCGCCGGGGAACACCGCCACATCGCCGCAGCCGATCGGCACGTTGATGTCCATGGCCTGGTGCAGCGTCAGGTTGGTGGGCGCGCTGGGCCGATGGTGGTACGCAGGAAAGGGCAGGGCCGCGATCTCGGGCGCATCGCGAAAGCCGCCGTCGGTCACCACGCCGGCGCAGCCGCGCACCATCAGGCGGCTGACCAGGATGCCGCCGGCCGATGCGGCACGCGCGTCCTTGCGGCTGTCGATCACCATCACCGCACCCGGCGGGCACTGCTCCACCGCCACGCGTTGCGGGTGACCGCGGTCCTGGAACACGGTGATCGGGTTGAGGTCTTCGCGCGCCGGGATGTAGCGCAGCGTGAAGGCCTCGCCCACCATGTTGGGCGCGTCGCGGGTGATGTCGGGGTTGACCGGCCGCACGTCCTGGATGAACTGGTTGCGCAGGCCGCGCTTGAAGAGTGCGGTGCACAGCGTGGCGGTGCTGACGGCCTTGAGCTTGTTGCGGGTGGCGGTAGGCAGGGGCATGGCGGTGGCGACGCAGCGCGCGGGTTCAGTAGATGACCGGCTCGCTGACCGGCGCACCGAACGAGGTTTCGAGGTAGTCGAAGTCGCAGCCCTGATCGGCCTGCAGCACATGCTTGCTGAACATGTGGCCGTAGCCACGCTCAAAGCGCGGCGGCGGCGGCTTCCATTCGGCGCGGCGGCGTGCCAGTTCTTCGTCGCTGACCTCCATGCGGATGCTGCGCGCGGGAATGTCCACCGTGATGATGTCGCCGTTGCGCACCAGGGCCAGGTTGCCGCCGATGTACGACTCGGGCGACACATGCAGCACGCAGGCGCCGTAGCTGGTGCCGCTCATGCGCGCGTCGCTGATGCGCAGCATGTCGCGCACACCCTGCTTCACCAGCTTGGTCGGGATCGGCAGCATGCCCCACTCCGGCATGCCGGGGCCGCCCTGCGGGCCGGCGTTGCGCAGGATCAGCACATGGTCTTCGGTGACGTCGAGGTCCGGGTCGTCGATGGCGGCCTTCAGGCTCGGGTAGTCATCAAACACCATCGCCGGCCCGCTGTGCTTCTGGAACTTCGGCGCGCAGGCACTGGGCTTGATCACGCAGCCGTCGGGCGCCAGGTTGCCGCGCAGCACCGCCAGCGCACCCTCCTGGTAAATGGCCTTGGCCAGCGGGCGGATCACGTCGGCGTTGTGCACCTCTGCACCCTGCAGGTTGTCTGCGACCGTCTGGCCGGTGACGGTCATGGCGTCCAGGTGCAGCAGCCCGCCGTCGGCCAGTGTCTTCATCAGCGCGCGCATGCCGCCTGCGTAGAAGAAGTCTTCCATCAGGTATTCGCTGCCGCTGGGGCGGATGTTGGCGATTACTGGCACCTTGCGGCTGAAGGCGTCAAAGTCGTCCAGCGTGACCGGCAGCCCCGCGCGGCGCGAGATTGCCACCAGATGGATGATCGCGTTGGTGGAGCAGCCTTCGGCCATGGCCACCGTGATCGCGTTCTCAAAGCTCTTGCGGCTCAGGATCTTTGCGGGCGTCAGGTCGTCCCACACCATGTCGACGATGCGGCGGCCGCAGTGCGTGGCCATGCGCTGGTGGTTGGCGTCCACCGCAGGGATGCTCGATGCGCCGGGCAGCGTCAGGCCCAGGCCTTCGGCAATGCCCATCATCGTGGCGGCGGTGCCCATCACCATGCAGGTGCCGGCGCTGCGCGAGATGCCGCCTTCGATCTCCATCCACTGCGCGGTGGTGATGTTGCCGGCGCGGCGCTCGTCCCAGTACTTCCAGGCGTCGGCACCCGAGCCCAGCGTCTTGCCTTTCCAGTTGCCGCGCAGCATCGGGCCGGCGGGCAGGTAGATGCATGGAATGCCCATGCTGAGCGCGCCCATCAGCAGGCCCGGCGTGGTCTTGTCGCAGCCGCCCATGAGCACCGCGCCGTCCACCGGATGGCTGCGCAGCAACTCCTCGGCCTCGATGGCCAGCAGGTTGCGGTACAGCATGGTGGTGGGCTTGACGAAGTTCTCGGCCAGCGAAATCGCCGGCAGCTCGAGCGGAAAGCCGCCCGCCTGCAGCACGCCGCGCTTGACCTCTTCGACCCGCTGCTTGAAGTGCGAGTGGCAGTTGTTGATGTCGCTCCAGGTGTTGAGGATGGCGATCACCGGCTTGCCCTGCCAGTCGGCATGGTCGTAGCCCATCTGCATCGCGCGCGAGCGGTGGCCAAAGCTGCGCAGGTCGTCGGGGGCGAACCAGCGCGCGCTGCGCAGCTGCTCGTAGGTCTTGCGGGTCATGGCGTTGCGCGCCCTTTCATTCGGCCTTGATGCCGGCGGTCTTGATCACCTGCGACCAGCGCTCGAGCTCCTTGCCGATGAACTCGGCATACGGCCGCGACCCTTGCGGCGGGATCACGAAGCCCTGCGAGTCCATGCGCTGCTTGATGGCGGGCGACGTCATCACCTCGCGGATGGCGGCCTCGAGCCTGGCCACCACCGGCGCGGGCGTGCCCTTGGGCAGCGACAGGCCCGACCACGACAGCGCCTCGAAGCCGGGGTAGCCCGACTCGGCAATCGTCGGTACGTCGGGGTACAGCGCATTGCGCTGCAGGCTGGTCACCGCCAGCGGGCGCAGCCGGCCCGAGCGCACATGCTGCAGCGCCACGTCCTGGTTGATGAACATCAGCGGAATCTCGTTGGCCAGGATCGCGCCCATCATCGGCCCGCCGCCGCGGTACGGAATGCCGGTCATGAAGATGCCGGTGGTCTGCTTGAACAGCTCCATCGCCATGTGGCCCGACGCCGCGTGCGTGAAGCCGTAATCCAGCTTGCCCGGGTTGGCCTTGGCAAAGGCCACCAGCTCCTTGACCGTGCGGAACGGCCGCTGCGAGTTGACCACCAGCACGTTGGGCCCGTGGTGCACCTGGCTCACGTGGATGAAGTCGGTGACCGAGTTGTACTTGAGGTTCGGGTCGAGCCCGTGCGCCACCGCGTTCTGGCCTACGCCGGTCTGGATGATGGTGTAGCCATCAGCCGGCGCCTTGGCGCCACGCTCGGTGCCGATCACGCCGCCGGCGCCGCCGATGTTCTCCACCACCACCGGTTGCCCCAGCACCTTCGACAGCGGCTCGGCCACCATGCGGCCCATCACGTCGCTGGTGCCGCCGGGCGGGAAGGGCACGATGATCTTGATCGGCTTGCTGGGATAGTCGGCCTGCGCGAAGGCGCGCGGGGCGCCCAGCATGGCGGCCCAGGCGGGGGCGGCCAGCAGCAGTTGGCGTCGTTGGGTCATGGCTGTCTCCTCTTTAGTTCGGCGAATCGGGCCGGATGGTTTGCAGGGCGTGTTGCGGGACCTTTATCTAGTATTCTAGTAAGTGCTAGTATTTCAGTAAATGCCGCCCTCTCAGGGAATGCCCTGAGAGGGCGGGCCCCCACGCACCATGGCACGAACCCGCCCCCAGCTTCCATCGCTTGGCCTGGTCAGCGCCGAGGCAGACGATGGCGCCGCGCGCGGGCAGTTCACCCGCAGCGCCTACGACCTGATTCGCAATGCCATCCTGGAGTGCCGCCTGCTGCCCGGGGTGGCGCTGTCAGAGCAAGCGCTGTCGCAGGAGCTGGGGGTGAGCCGCGCGCCGGTGCGCGACGCGCTGCGGCAGCTGGCTGCCGAGCACCTGGTGCAGGTGGTACCCCAGCGCGGCACCTATGTTGCGCTGCTCGACCCCGTTCGCATTCGCGATGCCATCTTCGTGCGCGAGGTAATCGAATGCCGCGCGGCGCAACTGGCCGCCGCCGCCCCGCTGGCGCAGCGCAAGGCACTGCTCAAGCTGATGCAGCGCCAGGCCCGTGCTTCGCGCTCCGGCGACTACACCACCCACCTGCAGGCCGACGAGGAACTGCACCGCGAGATCTTGCGGCTGGCCGGGCATCCGCATGCCTGGCCAGCGCTCCGGCTGGCGCGTACCGGCATGAACCGCGTGCGCCATCTCGCCATCGAAACGGTGGGCAGTCACCGCATCGCCGTCGACCAGCATCGCCTGATCGTCGATGCCATCATCCAGGGCAACGCCGTGGCCGCCAGCGAGCACATGCGTGTGCACATCACCGCGCCGCTGCAGTTTCTGCAGACGATTGCCGAGCGCAAGCCGGAGTACATCGCTGCGCTCGGCGAGAAGCACGCACTGGCATGAACGCAATTGGCGTACTGTGGCGCTGATAAACCTACAGTTCAGCCGATGACGGCTTGACCACCGTAAGCAGTATCCCAATCCTCTGCTGCAACAGCCCGACAGGTGGCGTGCGCTTCGCGCAGGCGATTGGTTTGATCGCTGTGCGGATGCCGTGCTAACCCAGTCACACTTCCGCCTGGAGCTATTGCCGTGGCTTCGTGCTGCTGGAGAGATGCGGGATCAACTCGTCCATCACGCGAGGAGTTCCCCACACGATAGATGAGAACGTTGTAGCGTGGTGGTAGAGAACTGTGTTTGTCGCAACATTGAAAAGCAGGTACTGCCCACCGAAGCCAACGAAGCAAAAGTCAGTCTGGGATGCGCAGCGTACCCAGATTTGATATCCGTACGAGGATGCCGGACCCCAAGACGATGCCTGACTTGACGTCGCATCCTTCAAGAACTTGCCGATGCATTTGTCTTGATCGCGGAGGTCGCGCAAGACCATCATGCCGATACGTATCCAGTCATGAGGTGATGCGCTAAATCCTTGATACGTCGATGTCTGGCCCTTGTTCGTCATGAACCATGCCCCTCGCGTCTCCGCACCTGCAGACTTCCAAACGGAACGCTCGAAGTACGCGGGAAAAGGCATGCCGGACGCAGACTGAACGAGTAAGCCGAGCGCGACCGTGTCGAAATTGTTGTAGTTGAAGACGGAGCCTGGAGGAAACTCCTTTTCGTCCGCTTGCTTCATCAATTCAAGGAAATCGGTATTCATTCGCCCTTCGGCTACAGCCGCACCGATGCTCTGCTCAAACTCTCGGTACTTGTGGCCGTTGTACTGCATAGTGGTTCTGTAGGCTCCACTGGACATCTTCAATATGTCGCGTACCGTTGCCTCTCCCCATGCGGTGCCTGCGAGTGCCGGAACATACTTTTTCATCACGTCATCGACGCTGGCGATGTGACCATCGCAAACTGCATGTCCTACTGCCAGCGCTGTAAGACTCTTCGACATTGAGTAGCCCAGCGGGGTGTTGCGACGCCCTACGCCAAAGCTATAGCGTTCATAGAGAAGTTGCCCGTCTTGCGCAACCAGCAGCGCTTTCGTGTTGTTGCGCTTGAACAGGTCGTCAAGTAGCCGCTTGGCTTCTGGACTGGAGGTGCCTGTTGGCAGCGCTACCTGACCGGGCTCGGAAGGTGGGCTGACGTAGGCAACGCGAGCGTGGCTTCGGAATCCGTTGGTAACGTTCCAACCATACGGCATCTCGGTTGCTCTTGTGGCTAGTGGGAGAGCCAGCAAGGTCAAAGCGGCGAAGGTGAAGCGTAGCTGCATCATGTTGGCATCCTGTCATTCCCGCTAGTGTCCCCCGGGTGCCACCCCAGAAGCGAAACAGCCACCTACGATCGCTCGCAAGTGGCTGTTGGCAAAGGGATTTTTTGGTGGCGCTTCACGGATTCGAACCGCGGACCTGTGGATTATGATCGCCGACGCTTTCGAGACTTCTTCTTCGATTTCAACGACTTGCGTCGCCAAAAATTGCTGATGCGTATCGAACGCACACCAACGCTGCAGCCCAGCGAAAAACCGTGCTATGCAGCGTGAGTGAGCGTGCATGAGCCGCATGCTGCGCGATGACATCACTTGTTAAACGCAGCGCGAAGTTTTGTGGACGCTGTGTCGATGGCAGCATCTAACTCACCAGCCAACACAGCAGCCTTGATGGCATCCAGCGTGGGCACCAAGTCCTTGTCGCTGGCAACTTCCACTGCGAACTTGCCCTTGGCTAGTTCCAGCACTTTGCTGCCATAGCGCACATGCAGCGCCAACTTGCCTGCGTCAGTGGTGAACCACCAGGGCTTGATTCGCTTGGGCTGCTCGACTTGACGGCGCACACCAGTGGCGTGTTCCACGACGGTTCGAAATCGCGTGGGTGCGAACTGCGTGCCTGCTTGCTGCGCTCGCGCTAGTTCTGCTTGTTCCCACAGTCGCTTTGCCAGTTTGTCGCGACGTACCTGCACAGCGGGGATGTGCGTGGGCTTGACTGCTGCGCTGAGTTTGAGATTTGCCAGGGTAGCCATGTGCTCGTCCTTTCCATGTGTTGAGTGAGCACAGGTAAGTCTGTAGTCACCCAGCGTGGAAGAGCAACCTGAAGCCGTTCGAATTGAATGGACTCTTAGGGGCGTTGGCTAGCGCAACAAGCAGTCGATGCGCGATCCTGGCGAATTCTTTGGTGCTGCGACGACGAGGGCTCAAGACTGCTGTTGTGCCTTGCGTAGCAGTTGGGTGCCGCGCTCTGTGTCAATGCGCCGCTGCAAGGCTACCTTCTGACGCTTGAGCGCATCAAGGCGCAGTTGCTCTGGCGTCTTGGGCTTGATGGGAGCAATTTCTCTGAGCCTCATGTGCCACCTCAAGCGATCACGATGGGTGGCGCAGAGTATTCGTCTGTGCGCTGCACGTAGGCATGTGCCACTGCGCGAATGATCATCTTGCGAACCGCCAAGTTCTCTGTGGCCAAGGTATTCATGCGTCGTGCCACTTCCTTGGCGATCATGTCCTGCAGTTCTGTGATGTAGCGATTGGGGCTGGTTGCCCGCTTGTGCTCAAGCACTTCTGACAGGTACAGCAGGCTGTTGGTGGAGATGTCCAGGTTCTGTGCGCTGATGCTGCCGTAGTAGCCCTCGCTCTTGCCGCAGTACCTGCTGAAGGTTCTGGCTGTGATGTTGGGCAAAGCCATGGCAGTCAGATCGAATAGTTGTCTTGTAAAACTCATTTGTTGTCTCCCTTGTAGGTGTTGTTCAAGTTCGCTCATCGCGAACTGCGATTCGATTTGCCTTCGAGCAAATCTTCATCGCGCTTTTCTTCTTCTTGATTGAAGAAACCAAGAACTGAGATGTGTGGTGGATCACTCAGTGATGTCATTCACTAGGAAGCCATGTGCCACGCCTCGCAGGCGCGGCGACATTCACTGAGGGTTTCCATGCTGCATAGGCACAACCAGACTGAACTGGAAAGGCAGGTTTTGCGATCATCCTTTGACGTGCGTGTCCTTACGCAAGCACAGACAGCCTATGCAGCAGCATCGTCTGTGCTTTGTGGGGTACTTGCACTGGGCAAGCGTGGCATCCCACTCACTTTGATTGAGCCGTTCGTGGCTCATTTCTACCCATCCAAGTTATTGCAAACGTTATTCCAGTCATGGAGTCGTTTAATGCATCCTGCTAGCCGCAGGGTAGTGCAATCCCCCGACGCAACAAGCAGCGCCTACTTTACCGTCTCACATCAGAACGGGCTTAGCATCTCAATTCAATCGGCGAGAAACCTTGATCTTGTTTGTATAAGTTATTTATACGAACGCCCAGTTTTTAGCGTCTTACACGCATTTTTCTGGGTTCTGCAGGGGTGGGTAGCGACAGGGGGCGCTGTGCGCTTGTAGGGCGCTGTAGGGTGTCGTGAGACACGACACCACCAAAGAAAATCGCTGTTTTCTTTGGCATCGTTGATTTCATTGAAGATTTCAGCGCCGTCTTTTCGGTTGCTCTTCTGCGTCTAAGAAAACACACTTGTTGTGCGCTTTTATTACGCAAGGAGCAAGCAAGTGGGACAAGCCAAAACCTTCACCCCAGCAGAGTTAGACGCTGTGCTGCGCTACGTCAGCAGCCGCAGGTATGCGCTGCGAAATCGCCTGATCATCCTGATGAGTTTTTGGGCAGGCATGCGAGTAGGGGAGATCGCAGCACTTCGCGTGGAAGATGTTGTTGATGGCAGCGGCAGAGTCAAGGCAGAAGTGCGCCTGGACGCATCACAAACCAAGGGCAGTTATGCCAGAACTGTGTTCTTGCCCCAAAAACTGCGTGATGAGTTGCAGCACTACGTGGACAGCCGCAGCGTTCGCGATCGCAACTTACCCCTGTTCATGACTGCAGGGGGCAAGCCCTTCACAGCTAATGTGCTGACGCAGCACTTCTTCTGGCTCTATCGCAAGGCAGGCATTGAAGGCGCCAGCAGCCACTCAGGGCGCAGATCCTTCATCACCACGCTGGCGAGTAAGGGTATTGGGGTGCGTGTGCTTGCAAGCCTTGCAGGGCATCGCAGCATCGCAGTCACGCAGAAATACATTGATGTCAACGACGACATGAAGCGCAACGCAGTGGAACTGATCTGAAGGGCGACATGGGGTGTCGTGTTGCACGACACTCATGCATCGCGAATGATCACGACTCGCTCGCGCCTGTCCAGCATGAGATCGTTCTGGCGTGTGCGCTCTGGCTCTTCGTAGTGGATGCGCTTGACGGCGTTGAGTTTTTCAGCACTCAACTCTGAAATCAGGTTCAGTTCCCACCACTGGCTTTCCAGTTCTTTGTGGCGTGCCAGTTGGCGTGGCGTGAAGCGCACTTCTGTGTCGCCCACTGGTGCATAACTGGGGAAGATTCCACGCTCCACATTGGCGATGAGTTGGTGGCTGCGCTTGAGCGTTCTGCTCACAGCAACACGCATACGATTGATACGCTTGTGCGCTTCGCTTGGCTCCACCAGCAAGGACTCGTTGCTGATGCTGATGTGCAGCAGTTTGCCAATGCGGAACAAGTCAGCCTTGGCGGCGCCGTCAAGTTTGTCAGGCTGATGCTTCTTCAGCCACTTGGGCTTTTCAATCAGTTCCCTGTGCAGGGCGTGCAAGTCATGCACCTTGTGCAGCGTGTGCGTGCCAAAGGGCACTGAGTTGATCTTGAACTCTGCGCTGGTGAGTTCTGTGCGCCTCGCCAGCCTTTCGCTGGCGTGCTTCTCCAGCAGTTTGCCCAGTTGCTTCTGAATCGTGCGCTTGCTGAGTTTCAGGGGCACTTCCACCCAAATCTTGTCTGGCGCTGGCACCTGCCGCTCACGCTCATTGGGGCGCCTGGGCACTTCTTGGACTTTGGGGAACTTCTCCACTTCGCTGAACAGCCTGTAGCCCCTGTCCAGCCACCACTCGTCAAAGGTGCAGGCATAGATGTCGCCAAAGGCGCGATAAATCCTGCGCAGTTCTTGGCTTTCAGTGGCTGCCATGGGCTTGCCCTTGGATGTCTGGCACACCAGCCAGTAGTCCTTGCTGAGGCGAAGGAACTCCCACCACCAGCGGCGCAGGCTGGTTCTGGCGTCTGCCAAGGAGTCCTCAGGGCGCCTGTAGCGCAGCCTGGGCATGCCCTTGAGCACATGTTCCTGGCTGGAACTTGGGGGCTGGTTTCCTGAAATTAGCACATTGTATGCGTGAAAACACACTTACTGGCTAATCCAGCACTATACACACATCGACGAAACGAATGGCAGGCAATGGTGCAAGTCAGCGTCAAGTCGATGGCGACTGGGCTTTGGTAAGCGAGTCGTCACTTCCATTCTTAATAGGAGAAATCATGGAAACTACTACCACTTTCGCCCCCTCGTTCAAATCTGCTGCTGCTAATGGCGTCGTGGAAAACGACACCTTCAGCGCCTCCAACGTCACAGTTCGTGATGAATCTGGCGCTGTGCTGAGTGCTACCAAGCGCACAGCAGGCGTGCTAATCGAAGAACTGATTGCAGAGAAGGACGCTTGGTTCAACAACGCCTATCGCACCAGCAACGAGCAACTCTATGCGCTGCTTGCTAAGTGCTATGGGCTGTACCAACAACTTAGCGACGACGGCAACAACGCAAAACTCCTGCGTGAGGGCTTGAACGAGTACATCGAGTCGAAGGGCTACACGTTCAGCGCCAGTTCGCACACGATTGTGAAAATCGTCAAGTGCGTGTTTGGTGCTGATCGCCGTCGCGTCAGTGCTTACGGCATCGTGCTGCGAACAGCCTTGAGCCAGAAACTCGCTGTTGAGCAAATCCCTGACTTCATTCGCAGCAATGGGGGCGTGGAGGAGATTCGATTGGCGAAGAGCCCTAACGCGATGACGCCCAAGAGCAAGGCAGAAATGGGCAAGCAGTCGCTGCGGCAGCAGCGACTGGGTGTCGTCACCAGCCCTGTGCTCAGTGCTGCCTTGGATGCAGGGAATATTGATCAGCCTGTGGTGCTGCTGGGCACCTGGCAAAGCGATGGCAGCGTCGTTGTGCACACCTTCACCAACTCAGGTACAGCAGTGACTGCTGCCTTGGCGAGCCACTACGCTAGCGAGAAGGCTGGCGCTGAAGCGAAGAAGCAAGAGCAGCAAGCCGCCAACGACGGCAATGCCAAGCAGGCTGCAATCGATGCAGCAGCGCAGCAGGCTGTGGGGGAGCAGGAGAAGGTGGCAGCCTAAGTGGTGCTGGGTGAGCCCCTGTGGCTCACCCCACTGCTCCTGAAAGGATGAAGATGAAAAAAATCGACTTTGAAAATGAATACAAGCCCAAGAGCGTGGACGACATCGTGTTCGAAAGCGACGCTGCCAAGCAGTTAGTCATCGACTTGCTGTCAGGGGAGCGCCCCTTCCCCATGCGTGAGGGTAAGTGCGGCATCCTGCTGTATGGGGTGCCTGGCACTGGCAAGAGTGCCCTTGCCAAACTGATCCCTGACGCCATGGAGAAGGCGAGAACAGGTGACGCTGCTGCGCCACGCTATGTTCGTGTGGCACCTCCCAACAATGGATGTGGCGTCGTCAGCAGCATTCAGCAGCAGGCGATGGTGATTCCCTTTGCCTCGTACCACTACTTTGTCTTGGACGAGGTGGACAACCTCACCAAAGACGCCATGGCTTCGTTGAAGTCAGCCATGAACATGCCCAACTGCGTGTTCGTGCTGACGACGAACCACTACGCCAAAGTAGAGCAGGGGGTGCTGGATCGTTGCCACTGCATTGCCTTCAATGCAGCGCCAGCCAAGCGTTGGCTGCCGCTGTGTCGTCGCATCCTCAGCGACGCAGGCGTTGGTGGCATCGATGACAGCACCCTTGTCAGTGTGATTGACGCATGCCATGGTTCAGCCAGAGGAATCCTCGATGCCATGGTGAGCATCGTGTTGCAGGTGCGACGAGCACCCCAAGGGGAAGGTGTCGTTTAACACGACACGCACACAAAAAAGCCAGCGTTCGCGCTGGCTTTTTTATTGGATCGAGCGAGCTTCGTTGCAGTCACTGGATAGAGGACTTCACGCTTGGGCGCTTTTGGCGGTTCTTGATCTTGTCGCTGAGTGGGCAGGCTGGGTTGCGCTGGTGGTGTTCGAAGTGTGCGCCGCTGGTTTTGCCAGCCTTGTGCGGGCGCACTGGCTTTTGGCAGTCCACGCAGATCATGCTCAACTTCTGCTTGCGCACAGCCTTGTCCTTGCTGTCGCGTATGTCCAGTGCCTCTTCGACGGTGACTACTCTGTTGAAAAGAAGGCAAGTGGTGGATTTGGGCATTGCTTCTCCTCTCAAAGATAGTGCGTTCAGATATTAATCGCAGTTCTTTGCAGCGCCACCTGGATCCCAGTAATACGAATCAACTGGGTGCAATACAAAATAAATATGCCATAAAAATCAAAGGCGTGAATCTCTCACACCCGTGCGATTCCTACTAGAAGCGTGCGTTAAGGCTTCTTTGATTGCTGTCTGTATACCGTGCAAACTAAACCGAGATACATGAAATTCGCCGTTTGCAAGTGCAAAAGCGAATCCTATGTTGCCTCCTTGATTCACGCTTTCTTGAATAATGTTGAAGTCTGAAAAAATGCGTACAAACCGATCGCCAATTTTCAAGCAGTTGGTTTCGATCGATCCTGCATGCCGGTCTGAATTCATCAGAACCGTATACTTAGATCCAACTTCACATGAGATTTTGTTGGGGCTTATATAGAATACACATTTTTGAGTGCACCACATTCCGAACATCGAATCTGTCTCATTTGAGGTAAATGCCTCTGAATAATCAGAGGTAAGATCAATTCGCCAATGTCCAATGTTCTTCTTTTGTGCAATGGCATGACTTGCGAAGAACAAAAGAGAAATAGATAGTCCTAGAATTAAGCAGATCTTCCTC
>JBDLRH010000029.1:0-7195 GCA_039800165.1 Pseudomonadota bacterium | reverse complement strand
CCCCGGTCAAAAACACTTCAGCCTGGCCATCTCACTCATTCTGGGCGGGGCAATTGGCAATGTGATCGACCGCCTGGTGCACGGCTACGTGGTCGACTTTCTGGACTTTTACTGGGGTGCTTGGCACTTCCCTGCCTTCAACGTGGCCGATGCTGGCATCAGCGTGGGTGCAGCCTTGCTGATCGTGGACGAAATCCTTCGGGTGCGACGCGGGCGCTGAACTCGGTTCAGCTTTATCCCCTGATAGAAAAAGGAAATATCCATGCCCGGTTTGCTGCCCCACATTGACCCCGATGGTCTGCTCGAGTTTTCGGTGGTCTACACCGACCGTGCCCTGAACCACATGTCCAAGCGATTTGGCAGCGTGATGACCGACATCTCTCGCATGCTGAAAACCGTGTACGGCGCCCATTCGGTCGCGTTGGTGCCCGGCAGCGGCACCTTCGGCATGGAATCGGTGGCGCGGCAGTTCGCCACCGACAAGAAGGTGCTGGTTATCCGCAACGGCTGGTTCAGCTACCGCTGGACGCAGATCTTCGAGATGGGCCGCATTCCGTCGCAAGAGATCGTGCTGAAGGCGCGCAAGACCGGCCCCGGCCGCACCGACCCGTGGGCGCCCTGCCCGCTGGCCGAGGTGCAGGCCACCATCCGCAGCGAAAAGCCGGCGGTGGTGTTCGCACCGCATGTGGAAACGTCTGCCGGCATCATCCTGCCCGACGACTACCTGCGCGGCGTGGCCGATGCGGCGCACGAGGTGGGCGCGCTGTTCGTGCTGGACTGCATTGCCTCGGGCGCGGCCTGGGTGGACATGCAGGCCACCGGCGTGGATGTGCTGGTGTCGGCGCCGCAAAAGGGCTGGAGCGGGTCGCCCTGCTGCGCGATGGTGATGATGAGCGAGCGCGCCCGCGCCGCCATCGACGCCACCACCAGCACCAGCTTTGCGGCCGACCTGAAGAAGTGGCTGCAGATCATGGAGACCTATGAAAGCGGCGCGCACGCGTACCACACCACCATGCCCACCGATGCGCTGACGCGCCTGCGCGAGGTGATGATGGAGACGCGTGACTACGGCTTCGACAAGGTGTGCGCCGAGCAGTGGGAACTGGGCCGCAAGGTGCGTGCGCTGTTCGAATCGCGCGGCATCGTGAGCGTGGCCGCCGAGGGCTTCAAGGCCCCGGGTGTGGTGGTCAGCTACACCGAAGACCCGGAGGTGCAGTCGGCCAAGAAGTTCATCGCCGAAGGCCTGCAGACCGCGTCCGGCGTGCCGCTGCAGTGCGACGAGGGCGCGGATTTCCGCACCTTCCGCATCGGCCTGTTCGGTCTGGAAAAGCTGCACAACGTCGACCGCACGGTGGCACATCTGGCGGCTGCACTCGACCGCGTGGGCATCCACGCCCCGGCCGCAACCACCGCACGCGAGGCTGTTGCCGCCGCCTGAGGACCTGCGGGGTCAGGTGATCAGCGCCACCGCCCCTGAGAAGCTCAGGAACGCGAGCGCGGTGCTCAGCAGGATGATGCGCGCGATGCGGCCGGTGTCGGCGCCAAAGCGCTCGGCCAGCACCGACACGTTGCTGGCGCTCGGCAGCGCCGCCACCAGCACCATCACCGTAAGCGCAAAGCGGTCCAGCGGCAGGCCGATCTGCATGGCGCCCACGCCGGTCAGCAGCACCAGCAGCGGGTGCAGCACCAGCTTGAAGGCCACCGGGGGCAGGTAGTCGCGCAGCGGCATCGGCTGCGCGGCCACGCGGGCGTTGAGGATGGCCGAGCGCGCCAGCACCGCCCCGATGGTGAACAGCGCCACCGGCGAGGCTGCATCGGCCAGTAGCCCGATGGTCTGCATCGCCGGCCGGGGCAGCTCCAGGCCCTGCCATGACACCACCGCGCCTGCCAGGATGGCCCAGGGCATCGGGTTGACCAGCACGCCGCGCAGCGCGTTGCGTGCTGCCTGAGATGCACCGTGCTCGTCGGCGCCGTCCAGCCGCGACAGCGCAATGCACAGCGACGAGGTCACGATCAGGTCCACCAGGATGGTGACGATGGCCGGCCCGGCGGCCTGCGGCCCGAGCAGCGCCACCAGCAGCGGCACGCCCATGAAGCCGGTGTTCGGAAACGCCGACACCAGCGCGCCGAAGGCCGCATCGTTCCAGCCGATGCGCCGGTTCATGGTGCTGGCCACGGTGAAGGCCACCATCTGCAGCGCGCACACCAGGTACACGAGCAGCGCCGCGCCATCGAGCAGCTGCGCAATCGGCGTGGTCGAGCCAAAGCGGAACAGCATGCACGGCAGGGCGAAGAACAGCACGAAGCTGTTGAGCCCGGCGATCGCCTCCAGCGGCAGCAGGCCACGGCGCGCCGCCAGGTAGCCGCACAGCACCAGCGCGAAGAACGGAAAGGTGACCTTCAGGATGTCGAGCACGGCCCTATTGTCCGCGCGCCGTGGCCGCTGCCGCGCAGCGGTGTGTCGCCGGTGCATCGGGCTGCATCGGTATCATCCGCGCTCCCATGACGACCGGCCTCAATCCCGCGCAGCTTGAAGCGGTGCACCACCTGCACGGGCCCTGTCTGGTACTGGCCGGCGCCGGGTCGGGCAAGACGCGCGTCATCACCCACAAGATCGCGCGGCTCATCCAGGCCGACCACGAGCCGCGCAGCATCGCGGCGATCACCTTCACCAACAAGGCCGCTGCCGAGATGCGCGAGCGTGCCAGGGGGCTGATCGGCAAGCCGGCCGGCGACGTGCTGATTTGCACCTTCCATGCGCTGGGCGTGCGGCTGCTGCGCCAAGACGGTGCCGCGCTGGGCCTGAAGCCGCAGTTCAGCATCCTCGACAGCGACGACGTCACCAGCATCCTGAAGGATGCGGGCGGCACCACCGACGCCGCCACCGCACGGCAGTGGCAGTGGGCGATCAGCCTGTGGAAGAACATGGGGCTCAATGCGCAGCAGGCCGAGGCGCAGGCCAAGGACGACCACGAGCGCACCACCGCGCGCATCATGGCGCGCTACGAAGAGCGCCTGAGCGCCTACCAGAGCGTGGACTTTGATGACCTGATCGGCCTGCCGCTCAAGCTGCTGCAGCAGCACCCCGAGGTGCGCGAGAAGTGGCGCAAGCAGCTCGCGCATGTGCTGGTCGACGAGTACCAGGACACCAACGCCACGCAGTACGAGCTGCTCAAGCTGCTGGTGGGCGACCCGGCCACCGGCCGCGCCTGCTTCACCGCGGTGGGCGACGACGACCAGAGCATCTACGGCTGGCGCGGCGCCACGCTGGACAACCTCAAGCGGCTGCCGCAGGACTTCCCGAAGCTCAAGGTCATCAAGCTTGAGCAGAACTACCGCTCCACCAGCGCCATCCTGCGCGCGGCCAACAACGTCATCCAGCCCAACCCCAAGCTGTATCCGAAGAAGCTGTTCAGCGAGCTCGGCGAGGGCGAGCCGGTGCGGGTGATCGACGCCGACAACGAAGAGCACGAGGCCGAGCGCGCGGTGGCGCGCATCCAGTCGATCCGCGCGGGCCTGGCCGCCACCGCCAGCAGCGCGGGCACAGGCCGTGACTGGAAGGACTTTGCGGTGCTGTACCGCGCCAACCACCAGGCCCGCGCCTTCGAGCAGGCGCTGCGCAAGGCGCAGATTCCGTACAAGGTGTCAGGCGGCCAGAGCTTCTTTGACCGCGCCGAGATCCGCGACCTGTGCGCCTGGCTGCGGCTGTGGGTCAACAGCGACGACGATCCGGCTTTTCTGCGCGCCGTCACCACGCCCAAGCGCGGCATCGGCCACACCACGCTGCAGCAGCTGGGTGTGTTTGCCAGCAAGTACCGCATCAGCCTGTTTGCGGCGCTGTTCTCGCCCAGCCTGCCCAGTGCGCTGCCCGCACGCGCGATCGGCAGCCTGCAGGAGTTCGGCCGCGAGGTGAACGACCTGGAGTACCGCGCCCGCCACACGCACGGCGCCGAAGACGCGCGCGCCTTCTTGCTGGGCTGGCTCAAGGACATCGGCTACGAGCGGCACCTGCACGACAGCGAAGACAACGACAAGCTGGCCGCCGCCCGCTGGACCAACGTGCTGGAGTTCTGCGACTGGATGGCGCAGCGCTGCGGCGGTCAGGTGGACGACACCGCCGGGGTCACGCTTGCCTCCGAGAAGAAGTCGCTGCTGGAGGTGGCGCAGACCATCTCGCTGCTGTCCACGCTGAACGAGCGCAGCGACGAGCAGAACGTGGTGACGCTGTCCACGCTGCACGCCGCCAAGGGCCTGGAGTGGCCGCACGTGATGCTGGCCGGCGTGAACGAAGGCCTGCTGCCCTTTCGCCGCGATGACGATGGCCTGGGCCGCGATGCGGCGTCGGCTGGCGCGCTGCTGCAGCTGCAGGAAGAGCGCCGCCTGATGTATGTGGGCATCACCCGCGCGCAGCGCAGCCTGGCGGTCAGCTGGGTCAAGAAGCGCAAGAAGGGCCGCGAGATGGTGAGTGCCGCCCCCAGCCGATTCATCGCCGAGATGGCGCTCGACCAGGCCACCGCAAAGGAAGACCCGCGCGAAAAGCTCAAGGCGCTGCGCGCCGAATTCGCGAAGAAGGCCGAGCAGGCCAGCGCCGCCGAGGCCGGCGACTTCGGCAGCCGCCCATGAAGGCGGGCCGCGCGACCGTTGCACGGCCACGGCTTGCCTTGCTCGGCATGTGGGTCGTGCTGGGCGCACTGACCTGGCCCGCCACCGCGCAGGCCGATACCGCCCGTACGCCCGCAGGTACGCCCGCAAGCACGCCTGCAAGCACAGGCGCATGCACGGCGGCCAGCGATCTGAAAGCGCTGAACCTGTACGGTCTGTGGCGGGTGCAGTTCGACGACGGCGAGGTCTCCAGCGTGCTGTTCGAGCGGCATCCACAGTATGCGGACAGCCTGCGCGGCGCGGTCAACCGCGGCGGCCGCCAGTCGCTGCTGTCGGGGGATGTGGACGACGGCGAACTGGTGCTGGATGAGTCTGACGACGGCCAGCGCATCAGCGCGGTGTGGACGGCGCAGGCCACGCCCAGTCAGTGCGGCCGCGAATTCACGGGCCAGCGACGTGCGTCTGATGCGCGCGGCACGGGCCCTGCGTCGCCCGCACCGCGCCGCTTCGTGTTGCGTCGCGTGCCGGGCTGGAACTGATCTGCCAGGTGGCGCTCAGCGCCCGCCGAACTGCGGCTTGCGCTTGGCCACGAAGGCCGCAATGCCTTCGCTGAAGTCTGCGGTGGTGGTGCAGTCCAGGAAGGCATCGCGCTCGGCGTCCAGTTGCGCGCCCAGGTCGCGATCCAGTGACTGCCGCATCAGCCGCTTGAGGTGACCATAAGCCCGCGTCGGGCCACCCGCCATGCGCTGCGCGAGCGCCGACACCGTGGCCTCCAGCTCTGCTGCCGGCACCACGCGGTTCACCAAGCCCAGGCGCAGCGCTTCGGCTGCGTCGAAGGTCTCGGACAGCAGCGCGATCTGCATCGCATTGCGCAGCCCCACCAGGCGCGGCAGGCTCCACGACGCCGACACATCGCAGCTCGCGCCGATGTTGGCGTAGGCCAGGTTAAAGCGCGTGCCTTCGGCTGCCACCGCCAGGTCGCAGCACGCGGCCAGGCTCAGGCTGCCACCGGCCACCACGCCATGCAGGCTGGCGATCACCGGCGCGTCGATGCCGGCCAGCAGCCGCACACCTTCGTGCATGTTCTCGATCAGCTCGCGCGCCACCGCCGCGCCGCCCTGGTGCATCTGCGCCACATCGCCGCCGGCACCGAAGGCCTTGCCTTCGCCGCGCATCACCACCGCACGCACGCGGCCGGCCGCCGAATCGGCAGCGATTTCGCGGCAGGCGGCGGCAAAGGCCTGCGCACTCGCGATGTCCAGCGCATTCAGCGCCTCGGGCCGGTTGAAAGACAGAACGGCCACGGCGCCGTCGCGGCGCAGCGTGACCGGGGACGCCGAAGCGGTGGGTGTGCTCATCCAAACTCCTGGTTGATGGACAGGTTCATGCCAGCCGCACCCACAGCGCCGCCAGCCAGACGCCACCGCACAGCAGCAGGCTGATCAGCACCGCAGCGCTGGCCACGTCCTTGGCGCGCTTGGCCTGCGCATGCCACTCGGGCCCGATGCGGTCGATGGCGGCCTCGATGCCGGTGTTCAGCAGTTCGGTGATCAGCACCAGCGCCACCACCGCCATCAGCAGCGCCGCTTCAACCCAGCTGCGGCCCACCCACATGGCAGCCGGCACCGCGACGACCGCCACGCCCACCTCCTGGCGAAACGCGGGCTCGGCCCAGCCCAGACGAAAGCCAGACAACGAGTTGGCCAGTGCGGGGCCGAGACGGGCCAGGCCGCCGGGCTTGTGGGTGGGGGCGCCCTGCGAAGGGGCAGGCCGTTCAGAAGCCGGTTGGGTCACAGCGTGAAGTCATAGCCGATGGTCAGCGGCGCATGATCCGAGAAACGCTGCGCCTTGTACACCGCGGCCTGTCGTGCATGTTCGGCCAGCGCCGGCGTGGCCAGGTGGTAGTCCAGCCGCCAGCCCACGTTCTTGGCATACGCCTGCCCGCGGTTGCTCCACCAGGTGTAGGCGCCCTCGCCTTCGTCGGGGTGCAGGCGGCGGTACACATCGACCAGACCGCCACCGCCGCGCCCTGCTTCGAGCAGCTGCGTCATCCAGGCACGCTCTTCGGGCAGGAAGCCGCTGTTCTTCTGGTTGCCCTTCCAGTTCTTCAGGTCGATCTCGCGGTGCGCGATGTTGATGTCGCCGCACAGGATGAAGTCGCGCTTCTTCTTCAGCGCCACCAGGTGCGGCTCGAAGGCCGCCAGAAACCGGAACTTGGCCTGCTGGCGATCTTCACCCGACGAGCCGCTGGGAAAGTAGGCGCTGATGACCGACAGCTTGCGCTTCTGCGTGTCGAAGCGCAGCTCGAAGTAGCGCCCTTCGGCATCGAACTCGTCGTTGCCAAAGCCCACCTTCACCTCGCTCGGCTCATGCCGCGTGTAGACGCCCACACCCGAATAGCCCTTCTTCTGCGCAAAGTGAAAGTGCCCGCGCAGGCCGGCCAGCTCCTCGAAACGCCCCGCCACGTCGGCCGCCTGGGCCTTGACCTCCTGCACGCAAATACAATCAGGCGCAACAGAATGCATCCAGGCCTCGACGCCCTTGGTGGTGGCCGAGCGGATGCCGTTGAGGTTGAGGGTGGTGAGCTTGAACA
>JBDLRH010000028.1:0-33011 GCA_039800165.1 Pseudomonadota bacterium | reverse complement strand
CGGACGTGCGACCTGACGCAGATGCGCCAGGCCGACTTCGCCTGCCCCCTCCAACGCCGCGAGGGCGCGCGCGGCACGCATCAGCGTCAATTCCCCGCGCAGCCCGTCGGTACCCAGGGCCATGCACAGCCGTGCCGCATGCTCCAGCACGGTGTCCGGGACGGTCGTGCCATCGATACGGCCACGCGCAGCCACGATACGACGGCGGGTGCGGTCCTCCTCGCGCTTCCAGCGCACGGCGAAGGCCGCGGGGTCACGCTCGTAGGCATCGCGTCGGCGAATGACTTCCACACGCGTGGCCAGGTCTGTGGGTGTACGGACATCGACAGCCAGACCGAAGCGGTCCTGGAGTTGCGGGCGGAGTTCACCTTCCTCGGGGTTGCCACTGCCCACCAGCACGAAACGCGCAGGGTGGCGCACACTCAGCCCCTCGCGCTCGACGACGTTCTGTCCGGAGGCAGCGACATCGATCAGCAGGTCGACCAGGTGGTCCTCCAGCAGGTTGACCTCGTCGATGTAGAGAAAGCCGCGGTTCGCGCGGGCCAGCAGCCCGGGCTCGAAGGCCTTGACGCCCTGTGACAGCGCGCGCTCCAGGTCCAGCGCGCCGACCACGCGGTCTTCGGTGGCGCCCAGCGGCAGGTCCACCACCGGCACCGGCACGGTGTGGCTCCTGGGTTTGGTGGCGCCGGCACGTTGGGCGGCGCAGTCTTCGCACAGGCCGCCCGCACCCGCCGGGTCGCAGCCGTAACGGCAGCCGGTGACCACCTTGATGGGCGGCAGCAGCGCCGCCAGGGAGCGCACCGCGGTGGACTTGCCGGTGCCGCGGTCGCCGAACACCAGCACGCCGCCGATGCTGGGGTCGACGGCGACGGCCAGGATCGCGAGTTTCATCTCGTCCTGACCGACGATCGCGGCAAAGGGAAAGGGTACGGCCATGCTTGCTTGCGGGCGTCCGCGGCGGCCTGCCATCGGGCAGCCCCCACGGAATGTCAACTTCAGTTGACATCCAGTATGTCACAGGCTGCCGGCGCTGAACAGGGGTGATGCCGCCCGGCGGCCGCAGCCGAGGGCCAGCAGATGCGCCGGCGCCACGGCGCACCTATGATGGCGGGTTGCCCTTCGCGGGGCTGCGCCGCGCGCCCAGCCGCCCCTGGACTTGTCACCCGATCCGTTCTTCGCCCCCTTGTTTCCGTGAATTCACCGACCGACGGCACCTACCTGGCCGCAGCGCTGGCTGCGTCGCGCATCAGCATCCGCGGCGCGCGCACGCACAACCTGAAGAACATCGACCTGGACATTCCGCGCAACCAGCTGGTGGTGATCACCGGCCTGAGCGGATCGGGCAAGTCGAGTCTGGCTTTCGACACGCTGTACGCCGAGGGCCAGCGCCGCTACGTGGAAAGCCTGAGCGCCTATGCGCGGCAGTTCCTGCAGCTGATGGACAAGCCCGATGTGGACCTGATCGAGGGCCTGAGCCCGGCGATCAGCATCGAGCAGAAGGCGACATCGCACAACCCGCGCTCCACGGTCGGCACCGTCACCGAGATCCACGACTACCTGCGCCTGCTGTTCGCGCGCGCCGGCACACCCTATTGCCCCGACCACGAACGGCCGCTGACTTCGCAGACGGTGTCGCAGATGGTGGACGCGGTGCTGGCGCTGCCCGAGGACGCGCGCATCCTGGTGCTGGCCCCGGTGGCGCGCGAGCGCAAGGGCGAATTCCAGGAAGTGTTTGCGCAGATGCAGGCGCAGGGCTATGTGCGCTTTCGCGTCGACGGCCAGATGGTCGAGGCTGACGAAGTGCCGACGCTCAAGAAGGCCGAGAAGCACGACATCGATGTCGTCATCGACCGCCTCAAGGTCCGTAGTGACGCCAAGCAGCGCCTGGCCGAAAGCTTCGAGGCCGCACTGCGCATTGCCGGCGGCCGCGCGATCGCGCTGGAGCTGGACAGCGGCCACGAGCACCTGTTCAACGCCAAGTTCGCCTGCCCGGTGTGCCACTTCAGCATCGCCGAGCTCGAGCCGCGGCTGTTCTCGTTCAACTCGCCGGCCGGCGCCTGCCCCGCCTGCGACGGCCTGGGCCACAGCGAGTTCTTCGACCCCGAGCGGGTGGTGCCGTTTCCGTCGCTGTCGCTGGCCAGCGGCGCGATCCGCGGCTGGGACCGCCGCAACGCGCACTACTTCGCGCTGATCGAAAGCCTGGCCAGGCACTACCGCTTTGATGTGGAGGCGCCGTTCGAGGCGCTGCCCGAAGCGGTGCGCCGCGTCATCCTGTTCGGCTCGGGCGACGAGGCGATCCGCTTCAGCTATGTGGCCGATTCGGGCAAGCGCGTGAGCAAGACGCACCCCTTCGAGGGCGTGGTGCCCAATTTGCAGCGGCGCTGGCGCGAGACCGATTCGCCGGTGGTACGCGAAGACCTGGCGCGCATGCGCACGCTGCAGCCCTGCCCGGAATGCAGCGGCACGCGCCTGAAGCGCGAGGCGCGCCATGTGCGCGTGGGCGACGGCGAGCAGGCGCGCACCATCCACCAGATCAGCCACGCCACGCTGCGCGAAAGCCAGGCCTACTTCGATGCGCTGCAGCTGCACGGCGCGAAGGCCGGCATCGCCGACAAGGTGGTGCGCGAGATCGGGCTGCGGCTGAAGTTCCTCAACGACGTCGGCCTGAACTACCTGAGCCTGGACCGCAGCGCCGAGACGCTGTCGGGCGGCGAGGCGCAGCGCATCCGCCTGGCCAGCCAGATCGGCTCGGGCCTGACCGGCGTGATGTATGTGCTGGACGAGCCCAGCATCGGCCTGCACCAGCGCGACAACGACCGGCTGATCGGCACGCTGAAGCACCTGCGCGACCTGGGCAACAGCGTGCTGGTGGTCGAGCACGACGAGGACATGATCCGCGCGGCCGACCACGTGGTGGACATGGGCCCGGGCGCCGGCGTGCACGGTGGGCGGGTGATGGCGCAGGGCACGCCACTCGAGGTGGAGGCCCACCCCGATTCGCTGACCGGCCGCTACATGAGCGGTGCGCTGCGCATCACTGCGCCCGAACGGGCCGACCATCGGCCCAAGCCGTCGCCTTCGGCCAAGGCGCCATGGCTGCACATCCGCGGCGCGCGCGGGCACAACCTCAAGAAGGTGGACGCGTCCATTCCGGTGGGCTTTCTCACCTGCGTGACCGGCGTGTCGGGCTCGGGCAAGAGCACGCTGGTGAACGACACGCTGTACGCGGCGGCGGCGCGGACCATCCACCGCGCGCACGAGGAGCCGGCCGAGCACGACGAGATCGACGGCCTGGATCAGTTCGACAAGGTGATCAACGTCGACCAGTCACCCATCGGCCGCACGCCGCGCAGCAACCCGGCCACCTACAGCGGCGTGTTCACCCCGATCCGCGAACTGATGGCCGAGACCTCGATGGCCAAGGAGCGCGGCTACGGGCCCGGACGCTTCAGCTTCAACGTGGCGCAATCGGCGGGCGGCGGGCGCTGCGAGGCCTGCCAGGGCGACGGCATGGTGAAGGTCGAGATGCACTTTTTGCCCGACGTGTACGTGCCCTGCGACGTGTGCGCCGGCCAGCGCTACAACCGCGAGACGCTGGAAGTGCAGTGGAAGGGCCGCAACATCGCGCAGATCCTCGACATGACGGTGGAGGACGCGCACGAATTCCTGAAGGCGGTGCCGGCCATCGGGCGCAAGCTGCAAACGCTGCTGGATGTGGGCCTGGGCTACATCACGCTGGGGCAAAGCGCCACCACGCTGTCGGGCGGCGAGGCGCAGCGCGTGAAGCTGGCGCTGGAGCTCTCACGCCGCGACACCGGCCGCACGCTGTACATCCTGGACGAGCCCACCACCGGCCTGCACTTCGCCGACATCGATTTGCTGCTGAAAGTGCTGCACCAGCTGCGCGACGCGGGCAACACCATCGTGGTGATCGAGCACAACCTGGACGTCATCAAGACGGCCGACTGGATCGTCGACATGGGCCCCGAAGGCGGCTCGGGCGGCGGCCAGGTGGTGGTGGCAGGCGCGCCGCAGCAGGTGGCGGCGTGTGCCGAGAGCCACACGGGGCGGTATCTGGCGCGCGTGCTGGCGCGCGCTTGAAGCACCCGCTTGCTGGCGCTGCTGCGCGCGGCCCTCAGCCCCGCGCTGCCTGCAGCACGTCGCGCGTCTTCATCGCCTCACGTCGCGCCGCATCCGCAAAGTCCTCGCCGCTGCTGGCGTACAGGATGGCGCGCGATGAATTGACGACGATGGGGGCGTCGGCGCGCCAACCGGCCTTCACCGTGGCCACCGCGTCGCCGCCCTGCGCACCCACGCCGGGGATCAGCAGCGGCAGCGTGGGGGCGACGCTGCGCACACGCTCGATCTCGTTGGGGTAGGTAGCGCCCACCACCAGGCCGAGCTGTCCGTTCAGGTTCCACGGGCCCTGCGCGAGGCGCGCCACATGCTCGTACAGCAGCGGTGCGCCGTCCACCGACGACAGGCGCTGGTTCTGCAAGTCATCGCCGCCCGGGTTGGAGGTGCGGCACAACAAAAACGCGCCTTTGCCCTCGAACTTCAGGTAGGGCTGCACCGAATCAAAGCCCATGAAGGGCGACAGCGTCACTGCGTCGGCGCCGTAGCGCTCGAAGGCCTCTTTGGCGTACTGCTCGGCGGTGCTGCCGATATCGCCGCGCTTGGCGTCCAGGATGATGGGCACGCCAGGCGCCATGCGGCGCATGTGCTCCATCAGCCGCTCGAGCTGGCCTTCTGCGCGATGCGCGGCAAAGTAGGCGATCTGCGGCTTGAAGGCGATCACCAGGTCGGCGGTGGCATCGACGATGCGCGCGCAGAAGTCGTAGATCTTGTTGGCGTCGCCCTTGAGCTGCGCCGGAAAGCGCGTGGGCTCCGGGTCCAGGCCCACGCACAGCATAGACGCGTTGCGCGCCTGCGCCGACTGCAGCATCTCGATGAAGGTCATGGCGCGATTCTAGAAGTGCCTGCAAGTGATATCGCACGGCCTGGCAACACCCGCCGCTGCGTGACACGCGTGACACGCGTGACACGCGCGACACGCGCGATAAGCCCGCCCCACGGCACACGCCACAATCGGCCACATGCAAGCACTGACGCAACGCCAGATCCTCATCCTTGTGCTGCTGACCGTGGTGTGGGGCATCAACTGGCCGGTGATGAAGCTCGGCGTGATGGACTACCCGCCGCTGACCTTCCGCGTGTGGTCGATCTGGCTGGGCGTGCCGGTGCTCGCGCTGGGCCTGCTGGCGATGAAGGTGCCGTTTCGCATTCCGCGCGCGCACTGGCGCGAGGTGCTGGTGCTGGCCGCCTTCAACATGTTCATCTGGCACGGCTGCATCATCCTGGCGGTGAAGGCGCTGTCCAGCGGGCGCGCGGCCATCCTGGGCTACACCATGCCCATCTTCTCGGCGATGCTGGGTGCGTGGCTGTTCTCCTCGCCGCTGTCGCGCCGCGGCTGGCTGGGCGTCAGCGCGGCCGCGCTGGGCGTGGCGTTGCTGCTGTGGCACGAGCTCACGGGCCTGGCCGGCAAGCCACTGGGGGTGTTGCTGGCCCTGATTGCGGCTTCCACCTGGGCGTTGGGCACGCAGATGCTGCGCCGGACCACCATCCCGGTGCCCACGCTGGCCATCTCGTTCTGGATGACCGCGCTGACCGGGGTGGTGATGCTGGTGCTGTCCTTCGTGTTCGAGCGTGCGCAGTGGCGCCTGCCCGGGCCCACCGCCTGGGGCTCGATCGTTTTCAATGCGGTGCTGGTGTTCGGCTTCGCGCATGCGGCCTGGTTCTGGTTGGCCCGCGGCCTGCCGCCGATCGCCTCGACCCTGTCGGTGATGCTGATTCCGGTGATTGGCGTGTTCAGTGGCGCCTGGTGGCTGGGCGAACAGCTGCACTGGCAGGACTTTGCCGCGGTGCTGCTGATGGTGGTGGCGATCGCCTCGGTGCTGTGGCCAGCACGAAAGGCCGGCGCATGAGTGGGTCGCTGCCCACCTTCGACCGCGATGCGGCGCTGGCGCGCCATGGCGACGAGGCGGTGCTGCGCCTGCTGGCACCGCTGGCGATCAAGACCATCCATCGCACCCGCCAGCAACTGCTGTCGGCCGACGCCTCGCCCACGCAGCGCGCCGAGGCATTGCACAAGATGCGTGGCAATGCGCTGGAGATGAGCCTGCTGGCGCTGGCCGAATCCACGCGCCCGCTGGAGCTTGTCCTGCGCGGCCTGGATGCCAATGGTGATGCCGCTGCATTGCAGGCCGCCTGTCTGGCCCGGCTGGACGAGGCCGAACGGGCACTGCAGCCGTACCTGCCTGCTGCTTCGCGCTGAAATAATGCGCCCATGTTGCGCTACCTGACCATCCCCGTCACCCCGTTCCAGCAGAACTGCTCGCTCGTCTGGTGCGACGACACCCGGCAGGCCGCAGTGATTGACCCGGGCGGCGATCTGGAGGTGATCCTGTCTGCGGTGGATGAGCACGGCCTGAAGCTGCAGCAGATCTGGCTGACCCACGCCCACATCGACCACGCCGGCGCCACCGCCGAGCTGTCCGCGCAGCTGAAGCTGCCCATCATCGGCCCGCACCCGGGCGACCAGTTCTGGATCGACGGGCTGCCCCAGCAAGGCGTGATGTTCGGCTTTCCGCGCTGCGAGGCCTTCACCCCCACGCGCTGGCTGCACGACGGCGACACCGTCACGCTGGGCGGGCACACGCTGAACGTGCGCCACTGCCCGGGCCACACGCCGGGCCATGTGGTGTTCCATTCGCCCGAGATGAACCGCGCGTTCGTGGGCGATGTGCTGTTTGCCGGCAGCATCGGCCGCACCGACTTTCCGCAGGGCAACCACCAGCAGCTGATCGACAGCATCACCCAGCGCCTGTGGCCGATGGGTGACGACACGGTGTTCATCCCCGGCCACGGCCCGGAAAGCACCATCGGCCGCGAGCGGCGCAGCAACCCGTTTGTAGGCGGGACCTGACCCCGCCGGTGGCTCAGCCGCCGCGCCGGGCGGCGTCGTACAGGCTTTGCACCTTGGGCACGTTGCGCTCGAGCTCGCTGATGCGCTCGGGGCCGCTGGGGTGGGTGGACAGGAAGCTTGCGCCAGTGTTGCCGGTGGCCTGCGTCATCTTCTTCCACAGGCTGACCGAGGCATCGGGGTCGTAGGCGCCGCGCGCGGCGAGCTCCAGGCCCACCAGATCGGCGTCGGTCTCGTCATCGCGGCTGAACTTCAGCGACAGCAGTTGCGTGCCCAGGTTCGCCGCCATGTTGCCCAGGTCACCCAGGCCCAGCAGCTGCGCGCCGATCGACAGGCCCATGCTGGTGGCCTGGCTCTTGGCCAGGCGCTCACGCGCATGCTCGCGCAGGGCGTGGGCCATCTCGTGGCCCATGATCATCGCGGCCTCGTCGTCGCTGAGCTTGAGCTGGTCGAGGATGCCGGTAAAGAAGGCGATCTTGCCGCCGGGCATGCAAAAGGCATTGATCTGCTTGCTGCCGATCAGGTTGACCTCCCAGCGCCAGGCGCGCGAGCGTTCGTTCCACGGCGCGGCGTAAGGGATCAGCTTGCGGGCCATCGCGCGCAGGCGCTGCAACTGCGGATGGTCAGCCGGCGCCAGCGCCCCCTTGGAGCGCGCCTGCTCCAGCATCTGCGCATACTGCTGCGTGGCCGCGCGCTCCAGCGTCTCGGCCGGCACCAGCTTGCGGATGGCCGAGCTCTTGCCCACGTCCACCTGAGCCGCTGCGGGCAGCACCGCGCCTGCAGCGGCCGCAGCAACGCTGCCGCGCAGGAAGCTGCGGCGCTCACCCCAGATCGACGACTTGGCAAGGCAGAGTTGGCACATGGGCAAATAATAGTGTGATGTCTGATTCCGCGACTTCAAGCCCGTCCACGCACACCCGCCCGCGCTGGCGCGACGCCTTGCGCGTGTACCTGGAGCCGGCCAGCCTGCGCATGCTGGCGCTTGGCTTCTCTGCCGGGCTGCCGCTGCTGCTGGTGCTGGGCACGCTGAGCTTTCGCCTGCGCGAAGCCGGCATCGACCGCGCCACCATCGGCTACCTGAGCTGGGTGGGCCTGGCCTACGGCTTCAAGTGGTGCTGGGCGCCGCTGGTGGACCGGCTGCCGATTCCGCTGCTCACGCGCGCACTCGGCCGCCGGCGCAGCTGGCTGCTGCTGTCGCAGGCGATGGTGATGGCGGGCCTGGTGGGCATGGCGCTGGTGGACCCCAAGCACGCGCTGGATGCGATGGTGTGGTGCGCGCTGCTGGTGGCCTTCGGCTCGGCCACGCAGGACATCGCGCTGGACGCCTACCGGATCGAGTCGGCCGACACGCAGCGCCAGGCGGCGCTGGCAGCGACCTACCAGACGGGCTATCGGCTGGCGATGATCTGGGCAGGCGCCGGCGTGCTGTGGATTGCCGCGCGCGCCGAGGTGGCCAATGTGGCGGCCTACCAGCACGCGGCATGGCAGACCGCCTATCTGGCGATGGCTGCATCGATGCTGATCGGCGTGCTGACGGTGCTGCTGTCGCGCGAGCCCGCCGCACGCGCCTTGCCGGCTGCGCGCAACCCGGCCGAGTGGCTGCGCGGCGCGCTGGTCGAGCCCTTTGCCGACTTTGTGCGCCGCTACCGCTGGCATGCGGTGCTGATCCTCGCGCTGATTGCGGTGTACCGCATCAGTGACGTGGTGATGGGCATCATGGCCAACCCCTTCTATGTGGACATGGGCTTCACCAAGAGCGAGGTGGCCGCGGTCAGCAAGCTCTACGGCGTGATCATGACGCTGGTGGGTGCCTTCGTGGGTGGCGCACTGGCCATGCGCTTTGGCGTGATGCGGGTGCTGATGCTGGGCGCCGTGCTCAGTGCCGCCAGCAACCTGCTGTTTGCCTGGCTGGGCACGCGCGGGCATGACGTGACCGCGCTGATCTTCGTGATCTCGGCCGACAACCTGTCCAGCGGCATCGCGTCGGCCGCGTTCATTGCGTACCTGAGCTCACTCACCAACGTGAGCTATTCGGCCACGCAGTACGCGCTGTTCAGCTCGATGATGCTGCTGGCGCCCAAGTGGGTGGCTGGCTTCTCGGGCGCGTTCGTCGATGCGTTTGGCTACAGCAGCTTCTTCCTCAGCACCGCGCTGCTGGGCGTGCCGGTGCTGCTGCTGGTGGCGCTGGCCGCGCGGCTTGTCCCCGCGGCGGCATCGCCTGCGCCTGCAGCCCCGCCATCGGACGTTTAGGCCGGCGACGCGGCACCCAGCTGGCGTCGCAGCTCGTCCTTGCGCACCTTGCCCAGGGCGGTGCGGGGCAGCTCGCTGGCGAACACCCATCGCCGCGGCTGCTTGTAGCGCGCAATGCGCGATTGCAGATACGCCTGCAGCGTGGCTTGCAGTGCTTGATCTGACGTGACCGCGTTCGCACCAGCGTCGGCGCGCGGCACGACGACGGCCACCACCACCTCGCCCCACTGCGCGTCGTCGGCGCCGATGACGGCGCAGTCGGCCACCCCGGGATGCTCGGCCAGCAAGTGCTCGATCTCGGCCGGGTAGATGTTCTCGCCGCCCGAGATGATCATGTCCTTGGCGCGGCCAACGATGCGCCAGCTGCCGTCGGCGTCGCGCTGGCCCAGGTCGCCGCTGTGAAACCAGCCGTCGGTATCGGTGGCGGCGCGCTCGGGCCAGTAGTGGCGCACCACATTCGGCGCGCGGATCAGCAGCTCGCCCACGCCGTGTTTCTCGTCCGCCGATGGCGCCAGACGCACCTCCACGCCCGGCGCCAGCCAGCCGCACGAGCCCACATGCGTCATCGCCTGCGCGGGCCCGAGCGCAATCGAGAACGGGCCGGTCTCGGTGGCGCCATACACATTGCACACCGGCACACCGCGTGCGTGGAAGGCGTCGATCAGCGTACGCGGAATCACGCTGGAGCCCGCCCACACCGCACGCAGGCTGGCGAGCGTGGTGGCCTGCCACTGCGGGTGCTCGATGATTGCCTTCATCACCGCCGGCACCAGCAGCGTGAGGCTGGGCCGCTCGTGCGCGATGCACTCAAGCGCTGCTGCCGGATCGAAGCGCGCATGCAGGATCACCTCGGCGCCGGCCGACAGCGCAGGCAGCGTCTGGATGCACAGGCCGCCCACATGGAACAGCGGCAACACCGTCATCACCCGGTCGCTTGGCGTCAGGGCCTGCACCTCGCGCGCAATGCGCAGGTTGGCCGCGAGGTGGCTCTGGCAATGCACCGCGCCCTTGGGCGTGCCGGTGGTGCCCGAGGTGTAGACCAACAGCGCCGGCGCATCGCCTGCGTGCAGCGGTACGTCGCGGCTGCGGCTTGCATCGACCGGCTCGGCATCCAGGCTTTCGGTGAGCGTGCCGATGGCGCGAACCGCCACCGCATCGGCCAACGCATCAGCGGCGTCGGCCCAGTGCGCATCGTGCAGCAGCCAGCGCGGCGCGCAGTCGGCGAGCACGGCACGCCATTCCGCCGGCGCAAGCCGAAAGTTCAACGGCACCAGCATCGCGCCCAGGCGCGCCAGCGCCAGCAGCAGCCCGATCTGGTCGGGGTGGCTCAGGCCGAGCCAGGCGATGCGGTCGCCGCTGCGCACGCCGGCGTCGTGCCACAGGCGCACCGCCAGCTGATGCGCACGTGCATGCAGGCCGGCATGGGTGAGCACCTGCCCCTCGAACCGCAATGCGGGCGCATGAGGATGCGCAAGCGCCGCCGCATTCAATTCGGCCAGCAACGGCGGCAGTGCGACAGAGTGCATTTACCCAACTTTACATGCGCTTCAAGGCTGTGGCGTCTGCAAGCCAGAGCATCGGCTGCGCACGCGAACGGAACACGGACGCACGCGCCGCATCACGCACAGGGACCGGTATACGATGACTTCCATGCAGCACATTCTGGTGATCGAGGACGACGCGCGCCTGGCGCAGATGGTCGCCGATTACCTCTCGCAATCCGGCTACTCGGTGGAGGTGTGCGGCGATGGCCGCAGCGGCCTGGCGCGGCTGCGCGACACCGGCCGCGCGATCGACCTGGTGCTGCTGGACCTGATGCTGCCCGACATCGACGGGCTGGACGTGTGCCGTCAGATCCGCGCATTGCCCTCCACGCTGGCGCGCACGCCGGTGGTGATGCTCACGGCCAAGGGCGATCCGATGGACCGGGTGGTGGGCCTGGAGATCGGCGCCGACGACTACCTGCCCAAGCCCTTCGAGCCGCGCGAGCTGCTGGCGCGCATCCGCGCGGTGCTGCGCCGGCGCCACGACGGGCCCGGGCCGGCCACCCCTGTGCTTCGCTTCGGTTCGCTGGAGATCGACCGCGATGCGCGCACCGTCACCGTGGCCGGGCGGCTGTGCGATCTGACGTCGTACCAGTTCGACCTGCTGACCGCGATGGCCGAGCGTGCCGGCCGCGTGCTCACACGCGACCAGATCATGGAAGCGGTGCGCGGGCGCGAGCTTGAGGCCTTCGACCGCTCGATCGATGTGCACATGGGCCGCATCCGCGCGGCCATCGAGGCCGACCCCAAGGCGCCCAAGCGCATCCTCACCGTGCGCGGCGTGGGCTACGTGTTCGCCAAACAGCAGGACTGATCGCCCTTGCGCTGGACGCCGCCCGCCCTGCCGCTGTACCTGCGCATCTGGCTCGCGGTGGTGTTTGCCATCGTCGCGCTCACGCTGATGCTGGCGTGGCTGTGGCGCATCAACGTGGAGCCGGCCACCATCCGCCAGATCGTGGTGCGCGACGAGCAGGGCGACGTGGTGGCCCGCGCCAGCGCACCGCCGGTGCGCATCCCGGGGCAGGGCGTGGAGTTCGAGGTGATGATGGCCGACGGCGAGAAGCTGTTCGTGCACCTGCCGCCCGCAGGGCGGCGCCACGACGGCGCACCGCCACCGCGCCCGTGGTTTGGCGGCCGCACCACCTACGCCTGGCTGATGGCGGTGGTGGCACTGGCGGTGGCGCTGGGCAGCTACCCGATCGTGCGGCGCCTGACCAAGCGGCTGGAGCGGGTGCAGCAGGGCGTGGAGCGCTGGGGCCAGGGCGACCTGACCGTGCGTGTGCCGGCCGATGGCCAGGACGAGGCCGCGCAACTGGCGCGGCGCTTCAATCAGGCCGCCGAGCGCGTGGAAGCGCTGGTCGGCACCCACAAGTCGCTGCTGGCGAATGCGTCGCACGAGCTGCGCTCGCCGCTGGCGCGCATCCGCGTGGCGCTGGAGCTGATGGGCGCGCAGGCGTCGCCGCAACTGCAACAGGAGATCTCGCGCAACATCGGCGAGCTCGATGCGCTGATCGACGAAATTTTGCTGGCGAGCCGGCTCGATGCACGTGCCGACGAGGTGGGAGCATCCGAGCCGGTGGATCTGGTGGGGCTGGCGGCCGAGGAGGCGTCGCGCACCGGTGCCGAGCTCACGGTGCGCGAAGGCACGGGCGACGCCACGGTGCATGGCGTGGCGCGCTTGCTGCGCCGGCTGCTGCGCAACCTGCTGGAGAACGCGGCACGCCACGGGGGCAGCGAGGTGCGGCTGCAGATCGGCCGCAGCCCGCAGGCTGAAGGCTTTGAGATCCGCGTGAGCGACAGCGGCCCCGGTGTGCCCGAGTCCGAGCGCGAGCGCATCTTCGAGCCCTTCTACCGGCTCGGTGGTGCCAGCGAGCGCGACGGTGGCGTGGGCCTGGGGCTGGCGCTGGTGCGCCAGATTGCGCAGCGGCACGGGGGCACGGTGCGCTGCGAGCCTGCCGAAGGCGGCGGCGCCTGTTTTGTGGTGAACCTGCCGCCCGATGGCGCAGCACAATGGCGGGCATGAGCGCATCACTGCCCGCATCCTCCAGCCCTCCGCCCAACCCCTCGAAAGCCGCGCCGCTGGCGACGCGCTTCACGCAGCGCTTTGGCTTGCATGCACCGATCGCGCTGGCGCCGATGGCCCTGGCCAGCGGCGGCGCCCTGGCCGCAGCCTGCGCCAAGGCCGGCGCGCTGGGCCTGGTGGGGGGCGGCTATGGTGAGCTGGCCTGGACGCAGCGCGAATGGGCGCTGGCGCTGCAGCTCACGCCCGATGCGGCCAGCCGCCACCGGCTGGGCATCGGCTTCATCACCTGGAAGCTCGACGAGGATGCGTCGGCGCTGGATTGGGTGCTGGACCGTGCGCCCGACGAGTTGCCACGCGCGCTGATGCTGTCCTTCGGCGATGCCGCACGCTACACGCCGCGCATTGCACGCGCAGGCATTCCACTGATCTGTCAGGTGCAACGCATCGAGCAGCTGCGCGCGGTGGTGGATGCCGGCGCGGCCGTGGTGGTGGTGCAGGGGGGCGAGGCGGGCGGCCACGGCCTGAATTCGCTGGAAGCGCGCGGCACCTTCACCCTGGTGCCCGAGGCGGCCGACTGGCTGGCAGCACACGCGCCCGACACGCTGCTGCTGGCCGCCGGCGGCGTGGCCGACGGTCGCACGCTGGCAGCGGCGCTGGTGCTGGGGGCCGACGGCGCGCTGGTGGGTTCACGCCTGTGGGCCACGCGCGAAAGCCTGGCTGCGCAAGGCGCGAAGGAATCAGCGGTGGCGACCTCGGGCGACGGCACCGCGCGCAGTTCGGTGTTCGATATCCTGCGCCGCAAGAGCTGGCCCGCGCCCTACGATTTCCGGGCGGTGCGCAATGCGCTGCACCGCCAGTGGGAGGGCCGCATCGATGAACTGCGCGCCGACCCTGACGCCGCCCGCGCCGACTACGACGCCGGCGTGGCCGCAGGCGACTTCACCCGTGCACATGCCACCGTGGGCGAGGCGACCGGGCTGATTGCGGATGTGCCGCAGGCGGGAGAGGTGGTGGTGCGGATGGTTCAGGAGGCGGCCCGGTGCGCCCCCGCGTGGCCCAGCAGTGCTGCATGCACCAGCATCACCATGAACAGGTAGAACATCACGCCGCTGTTGTGCGCAAAGAAAACCTGCGTGAGGCCAAAGCCGATGTAGGTGAGTGGCAGCAGCGTGCCCGCCACATGCAGCCCCAGGCGCGTGCGGTCGGTGTCTTCACCCATGGTGCTGCCGCGAACGCGCTGGCGCGTCGGCCAGAAGATCCACAGCGGCACCAGGTACAGCGCCAGCAGCGCCGACAGGCCGACGACACCGCGCTTGGCCAGCATGTCCAGCACCTCGTTGTGCGCGTGGCCAAAGCGCAGCACCACTGGCGGCGCCAGCCCCGTGGCCACGCGACGCGCCTTCTCTTCCTCGTAGCCGGCCTGGGTCCAGCCCGTCCAGGGGCGCTGCTGCGCCATGTCCCACGCCAGCGACCAGTGCGCCAGGCGATGACCGACGGAGGTCTCGGTCTGACCTTGCTGCTGGAACTGCTGCGCTTCGCGCCATGCGATGGCCGCGCGCTGCCCGAGTTCTTCGCCCTTGAATAAACCCAGCGCCACCACACCCAGCACCAGCCCCAGCCCCCACAGCAAGAGCGCACGACGCGACGCCCAGCGCCACGCTGCATACGCGAGATAGGGCAGCACAAGCGCAAGTGCCAACCAGCCCCCGCGCGCCATGGACAGCAGCGAGGCCTCCAGGGCCAGCACCGCGGCAGCGATCCAGGCCCAACGCCAGCCAAGCGTCCAACGACTCCATCGCACGGCCAAGGCTACCAGGGACATCAGGCCCAGCAGCAGCGCGATGTTGCCGAACTGGATGGCGTTGGTATAGCCGCTGACCCGTGCGTCGGTTGGCGACACCACAATCCAGCACCGCTCGGCGCTGTACAGCCCACCGACCTGCAGCCCGGCGTGGCAGCCATGCCATTGCGCAAGCGCGGTCACGCCCGCGCCGACCGCACCCGCCAGAACCCCTGCAGCGATCCATCGCGCCGGGGGCTGGCACCACGCCAGAAACATCAGGCAGGGGATGGCCAGCAGGAATTTGGATGGGCGGTCCAGCGTCGACCATCCCGCAGCGAGGTTTGCCTCGACGCCCCATACCGCTGCCAGCGCAACCATGCACAGCGCCAGCAACACCGTGGAGGCCTGCACACGTTGCCCAAGCCACGCCCGGACGCTGAGTGCCGCAGCGCACAGGATCAGCACCGCACCCCATGAGTAGCCCGACGGCGCCGACAGTGCCAGCGCCGGCACCAAAAAAGCCGCCGCGGCACTGCAACGCGCCGCCCACCGTGGCGGGCTGGATGCAAACGCGCCTGGCGGGGCAGAGGCCGACATGACTCAGCGCGTGACCCTGACCGACAGCGAGTCGCGGTCGTACTCGAGCGCCGTGTAGCGAAAGAAGGCCTCCAGCGCCACGAACAGGCAATACAGGAAGCCCGCGCCGCCGCACAGGATGCCGCCATGCAGCAGGTACAGCCGCAAGAACATCGCGCTGCCCGAGGCCAGGCCACGCAGCACGCCGCCGCGCTTGCCAGCATCGGCCCGCTTGGCGGCCCCCAGCATCACGTACTGCGTGAGCTTGGCCAGGCTGCCGTGGATGGAGTCGCGCGAATGATGCAGCAGCCGCGCACGCATCAGGCGGCGCGGCGTGTCCGCCGGTTCGACGATGGCGCCTTCATGCACCACGCCCTCGTAGCGCAGGATCATCTCGCGGCGAAACAGCCGCTCCACCGCCGAGGTGGACCGGTAGTGCTTCAGCTCGCGGCCGAATGCAACCATGCGCCAGCGCACACGCCATACCGCGCGCTCGCCCGAGCGCACGATGGCTTCGATCTCTTGCTGCAGTTGCGGCGTGATGACCTCATCCGCGTCGAGAAAGAAGACATAGTCTCCACGCGCGTGCTGCAGCAGCCGGTTGCGCTGCACCGCAAAGCCCTGCCAGTCGGCATGGCTGTGCACTTCGGCGCCCAGCGAACGGGCGATGCCCACGGTGGCGTCGGTGCTGCCGCTGTCCACCACCACCACCTGGTCGGCGAACGCGGCGCTGCGCAGGCAGGCCTCGACGCGCTGTGCCTCGTTGTGGGTGAGGACGGCGATCGTCAGCGTCGGCGCGCGCTGGGGGTCAACGGCACCGTGCTGCATTCAGGGGTCTGGCCAAAGGCGGGGCCGATCACGCGTGCGCGTGCCGCCCCAGCGGTTCAGTGATGCCCGGCCACATGCTCACCGGCCTTCAGCCGGTACACCGTGCCGCAGTACGGGCACTTGGCCTCGCCGGTGCGGGCCACGTCCAGGTAGACCTTGGGGTGGCTGTTCCACAGCTTCATGTCGGCCTTGGGGCTGGGGCAGAACACCCCGCCTTGCGGGTTCAGGTCTTTGGCGAGCAGTTCAACGGCGGCGGAGCTCACGGTAGTCACGGCGTTTGCTCCTGCGTTCAGACCTTGGTCAGCCAGTGCGCGTACTTCGGGTTGCGGCCACCCACGATGTCGAAGAAGCCGCTCTGGATCTTCTCGGTGATCGGGCCGCGCTGGCCCTCGCCGATCTGCACGCGGTCGAGTTCGCGGATCGGCGTGACTTCGGCCGCGGTGCCGGTGAAGAACGCCTCGTCGCAGATGTAGATCTCGTCGCGGGTGATGCGCTTTTGCACGATCTCCAGGCCCAGGTCCTTGGCGATGTGGAACACCGTGTTGCGGGTAATGCCGTTGAGCGCACCTGCCGACAGATCCGGCGTGTAGATCACGCCGCCCTTGATGACGAAGATGTTCTCGCCTGCGCCTTCGCTCACGAAGCCGGACGGGTCGAGCAGCAGCGCCTCGTCGTAGCCCTCGTCGGTGGCTTCCATGTTGGCCAGGATCGAGTTGGTGTAGTTGCTCACCGCCTTGGCCTGCGTCATCGTGATGTTGACGTGGTGGCGGGTGTAGCTGCTGGTCTTCACGCGGATGCCGCGCTTCAGGCCCTCTTCGCCCAGGTACGCGCCCCAGGCCCAGGCCGCCACCATCACGTGGATGGTGTTGCCCTTGGGGCTCACGCCGAGCTTCTTGTCGCCGATCCAGGTCAGCGGGCGCAGGTAGCCGCTTTCGAGCTTGTTCTCGCGCACCACCGCGCGCTGCGCCTCATTGACCTGCTCCTTGGTGAAGGGGATGGCCATGCGCAGGATCTTGGCGCTGTTGAAGAAGCGGTCGGTGTGCTCCTGCAGGCGGAAGATGGAGGTGTTGCCGTCGGCCGTCTTGTACGCGCGTACGCCCTCGAACGCGCCGCAGCCGTAGTGCAGCGTGTGGCTCAGCACATGGATCTTGGCATCGCGCCACTCCACCATCTGGCCATCCATCCAGATCTTGCCGTCACGGTCAGACATCGAGGGGATCACGGGGCTCATGGGCATCCTTGTTCGGTGGCAGGGGAACTCCGCGGCCCGGCAGGCGGCGGAAACCGGGGATTTTAGTCGGCGGGGGCCGGCGGCTCGGGCGGGCGCACCAGAGTCCAGCGCCTGAGCTTGCCGCCTGCGAATTCGCAATCGACATACGACTCGCCGGGGTCGGTCCAGCGGAACACCTCGGGCTGGGTGTCGGGCGGCGACTGCTGCGCGCCGAGCGCGCGCGTCATTGCCACCACATGCATCAGCGTGACCCCGGGCTTGAGCTTGGCATTGAGCATCACCGCGCTGCCCACATGCCCGATCGGCCGGTTGGCCGCCCGCCGCAGGATGGTCATCAGCCGGGTGAAGTGCAGCAGCAGCCAGAACACGATGCCGCCGGCCACCAGCGCCACGCCGGCCCAGCCGTAGCTGTTGTAGGCCAGGGCGATGAGGACCACGCCCGCCACGGGCACGAAGATTCGCTGCCAGTTCGTCATGCCGACATTGTCGCGGCAGGCGCGATCCCGACCGCGTCGGCGGGGCAGAGCGCCCGCACTTGCAGACGGGCCATCACCCCAGAGAGCGCACCACCTCCATCGCCTCTTCGATGCGATCCACCGCGTGGATGGTCAGGCCTTCGAGTTCCTTGCCCGGCTTCTTCGGCGCGTTCGCCTTGGGCACCACCGCCACGCTGAAGCCAAGCTTGGCTGCTTCTTTCAGGCGCTCTTGTCCGCGCGGCGCAGGCCGCACCTCGCCGGCCAGGCCGACCTCGCCGAAGGCGACAAAGCCCTTGGGCAGCGGCTTGCCGCGCAGGCTGCTGGTGATGGCCAGCATGGCAGCCAGGTCGGCGGCGGGTTCGCTGATGCGCACGCCGCCCACCGCGTTGACGAACACATCCTGGTCCATGCAGGCCACACCGGCGTGGCGGTGCAGCACCGCCAGCAGCATCGCCAGGCGGTCGCGCTCGAGGCCCACGCTCAGGCGGCGCGGGCTGGGGCCGCCGCTGTCCACCAGCGCCTGGATCTCCACCAGCATCGGCCGCGTGCCTTCCAGCGTGACAAGCACACAGCTGCCCGGTACCGGCTCGCGGTGCTGGCTTAAAAAGATGGCGCTCGGATTGCTGACGCCCTTGAGGCCCGTCTCGGTCATCGCGAACACGCCGATCTCGTTGACGGCGCCAAAGCGGTTCTTGATGGCGCGCACCAGCCGGAAGCTGCTGTGCGTGTCGCCCTCGAAATACAGCACCGTGTCCACCATGTGCTCGAGCACGCGCGGGCCGGCCAGCGCGCCGTCCTTGGTGACATGGCCCACCAGGATGATGGCGGTTCCGCTGGACTTGGCATGGCGCGTGAGGTGCGCCGCGCATTCGCGCACCTGGGCCACCGAACCCGGCGCGCTGGTCAGCTGGTCGGAGTACACCGTCTGGATCGAGTCGATGACGGCCACCGCGGGCTGCACCTTGTGAAGCGTGGCGAGGATTTTTTCGAGTTGCGTTTCGGCCAGCACCTGCACCTGGCTGTTCGCCAGGCCCAGGCGGCGCGAGCGCAGCGCGACCTGCGCGCCAGATTCCTCCCCCGATGTGTAGAGGGCTTGCAGGCCCGCGCGCTGCAAGGCATCCACCGCCTGCAGCAGCAGGGTGGACTTGCCGATGCCGGGGTCGCCACCGATCAGCACCACGCCGCCTTCGACGATGCCGCCGCCCAGCACCCGGTCGAGCTCGGCGATGCCGGTGGGCGTGCGCGCGACATCGGCGGCCTCGATGGCCGACAGCACCGACACCTCGGACGCCGGGGTCAGCGCGGCAAAGCGGTTTTTGGCGGGCGCGGTGCTCTCAGCCACGGTCTCGACCAGCGTGTTCCAGGCTTCGCAGTGCGGGCAGCGGCCGAGCCAGCGGGGGCTGGTGCCGCCGCAGTCGGTGCAGGAATAAAGCGTCTTGTCCTTGGCCATGGGTGGATACCGGGTGGGGCCCACTTTATAGCGGCCAAGGGGCTCGCGAGGTGAGCCTGACGGGAAAGCAGCGTGGATGACGGGCGCGCCGGCCCCGGCCAGCGCACCACTTGCATCGATGGCATGCATTCATTTAACATGTGAAATATCAGGACACCCGCGCGACGACATGCCCCTCGCGCGGCGTCCCTTCACCGCCCTTGCCGTGCCAGCCACCTCCACCATTTCTTTTGCCCACCGCAACCTGCCGCGGCTGCTGCTGCAGGCGCGCGAATCGGTGATGACGCACACCCGGCCCAGCCTGCGCGCGCACGGCCTGAGCGACCAGCAGTGGCGCGTGCTGCGGGTGCTGGGCGAACACGGCGCGGTGGAAACCGGCCGCATCGCCAGCGAGGCGTTCATTCCTGGCCCCAGCCTGACCGGCGTGCTCGCACGCATGGAGCGTGACGGCCTGATCACCCGTGAGCGCGACCCGGCCGACCAGCGCCGCACCGTAGTGCAGGCCACGCCCGCCGGCCGCAAGCTGGCGCATGCGCTGGCGCGCAGCATCGAAGCGCACTACGGCAGCGTCGAGCAGGCCCTGGGCAAGCGCAAGCTGCAAACCCTGTATGCCCTGCTCGATGAACTGATCGCGTTGGAGCAAGCCGAATGACGATGCCCTGGCTGCCCTTTGGCACGGTGTACGGCACCTTGCTGAACTTTCGCGCAGAACGCGACGCGCTGGGCACGCGCATGGACGAGCCGCCCTACAAGGGCGCGCCCAAGGCGCCGGTGCTCTACATCAAGACCGCCAACACCTGGACGCCTTCGGGCCGCAGCGTCACCTTGCCCGCACACGTGCCTGAGGTGCAGATCGGCGCCACGCTGGGCCTGGTGATGAGCTCGGCCAACGAGGTGGGGGGTGTCGTGCCGATGGCTGACCTGAGCATTCCGCACGACGGCGCAAGCGGCGGCTACTTCCGCCCGCCGGTGAAGTACCGCAACCTCGACGGCTTCCTCGGCGTGGGTGTGATGAAGCCGGGTGCGTTGGCTGCGTTCGACGTTCCGGCGATGGAGCTGGAACTTCACATCGACGATGCGTTGCGTCAGCGGGTGCGTTTTGATGCGCTGGTGCGCGACGCCGCCGCGCTGGTGCGCGATGTCAGCGCGTTCATGACCCTGCGCGCGGGGGATGTGCTGATGCTGGGCCTGCCCCCGCAGCCGCCGCTGGCCCATGCCGGGCAACGCATCAGCATCACCGGCGAGGGCTTCGCGCCACTGCACCTGAGCCTGGCGGCCGAACCCGCAGGCGCATCGGTGCGCACGGGGGCAGGCACATGAAGCACGCCCGCGTGGTGTTCGAGGGCCGCACGTACGACGCCACCCTGAGCGGATCGGGTGACGACGGCCAGCTGCGGCTCGGTGATGGCCGCATGGTCGGCTTCGACGCGGTGCAATGGCTGCCGCCGCTCAAGCCCACGGTGCGTCCGCGCACCATCCTCGCACTCGGCCTGAATTACGCCGACCATGCGAAGGAGCTGGCCTTCAAGGCGCCGGAAGAACCACTGGTGTTCGTCAAGGGCGAAGGCACGCTGATCGGCCATCGGCAGCACACGCGCCGACCCGCGGACGTACAGTTCATGCATTACGAATGCGAGCTGGTGGCCGTCATCGGCAAGACCGCGCGCCGCGTCAAGCGCGACGACGCACACGACTTCATCGCCGGCTACACGGTGGCGAATGACTACGCCATCCGCGATTACCTCGAGAACTGGTATCGCCCCAACCTGCGGGTAAAGAACCGCGACACCTGCACGCCCATCGGCCCCTGGCTGGTGGATGCTGCCGACGTGCCCGACCCGATGAACCTGGCGCTGCAGACCACCGTCAACGGCAAGATCACGCAAAGCGGCAACACGCGCGACATGATCTTCGGCGTGCCGTTTCTCATCGAGTACTTCAGCGCCTTCATGACGCTGAATGCCGGCGACCTGATCCTCACCGGCACGCCCGACGGCGTGGTGGACTGCCGGCCGGGCGATGTGGTGGTGACGTCGATTGAAGGTGTGGGCGAACTCGTCAACACCATCGTCGCAGCCTGACATCAGACCGACCAAATGAATTGGAATCTGACCCCGATTTCTTATGAAGATTGACCATCTGATCGACGGCCGGCCGGTGGCGGGCCGCGACTACTTCGCCAGCACCAACCCCGCCACGCAGGAGACGCTGGCCGAGGTGGCCGCAGGCGGCGCAGACGAAGTGAACGCCGCGGTGGCGGCGGCCAAAGCGGCTTTTCCGAAGTGGGCGGGCCTGCCTGCCACCGACCGCGCGAAAGTCATCCGCAAGCTGGGCGACTTGATTGCAAAGCATGTGCCCGAGATCGCAAACACCGAGACGCGCGACACCGGCCAGGTGATCGCGCAGACCGCCAAGCAGCTCATTCCACGCGCCGCCGACAACTTCTATTACTTTGCCGAGATGTGCACCCGCGTGGACGGGCACACCTACCCCACGCCCACGCACCTGAACTACACGTTGTTCCACCCGGTGGGCGTGTGCGCACTGATCAGCCCGTGGAACGTGCCCTTCATGACGGCCACCTGGAAGGTGGCGCCGTGCCTGGCGTTTGGCAACACCGCGGCGCTGAAGATGAGCGAGCTGTCGCCGATGACGGCTGCGCGCCTGGGCGAACTTGCGCTGGAAGCCGGCGTGCCGGCGGGCGTGCTGAACATCGTGCACGGCTACGGCAAGGAAGCCGGCGAGCCGCTGTGCGCGCACCCCGATGTGCGCGCAATCTCGTTTACCGGATCGACGGCCACCGGCAACCGCATCGTGCAGGCCGCAGGCCTGAAGAAGTTCAGCATGGAACTCGGCGGCAAGAGCCCCTTTGTGGTCTTCGATGACGCCGACCTGCCGCGCGCACTGGATGCCGCGGTGTTCATGATCTTCTCGAACAACGGCGAGCGCTGCACCGCGGGCAGCCGCATCCTGGTGCAGCAAGGCATCTATGCCGACTTTGTGCAGAAGTTCACCGAGCGTGCGAAGAAGATCACCGTGGGCGACCCGCTGGACGAGAAGACCATCGTCGGCCCGATGATCAGCAAGAACCATCTGGCCAAGGTGCGCAGCTACATCGAGCTTGGCCCGAAGGAAGGCGCAACCTTGCTGTGCGGCGGCATCGACCGGCCGTCGTACGCGCCTGCCCTGCCGGCCCACGTGGCGCAGGGCAACTATGTCTGGCCCACGGTGTTTGCCGATGTGGACAACCGCATGAAGATCGCGCAGGACGAGATCTTCGGCCCGGTGGCCTGCCTGATTCCGTTCAAGGACGAAGCAGACGCCATCCGCATCGCCAACGACATTCAATACGGCTTGAGCAGCTACGTCTGGACCGAGAACATCGGCCGCGCGCACCGGGTGGCCGCGGCCATCGAGGCCGGCATGTGCTTCGTCAACAGCCAGAACGTGCGGGACCTGCGCCAGCCCTTCGGCGGCACCAAGGCCAGCGGCACCGGGCGCGAGGGCGGCACCTGGAGCTACGAGGTGTTCCTGGAGCCGAAGAACGTCGCGGTGTCGATGGGCTCGCACCATATTCCGCACTGGGGAGCCTGACCATGGGACGCCTCGCACTCGCCGCCAAGATCACCCACGTGCCGTCGATGTACCTCAGCGAGTTCGACGGCCCGCGCAAGGATACGCGCAAGGACGCGATCGACGGGCACATCGAGATCGGGCAGCGCTGCCGCGCGCTGGGCGTGGACACCATCGTGGTGTTCGACACGCACTGGCTGGTCAACGCCAACTACCACATCAACTGCGCGCCGAAGTTCGGCGGCACCTACACCAGCAACGAGCTTCCGCACTTCATCAGCAACATGGCCTATGGCTTCGACGGCAACCCGGCGCTGGGCGAACTGCTCGCCAGGGTATGCAACGAACACGGCGTGGAAACACTGGCACACAGCGCCACCACGCTGCCGCCCGAGTACGGCACGCTGGTGCCGATGCGCTACATGAACGCCGACCGCCACTTCAAGGTGGTGTCGGTGTCGGCACTGTGCATGGCGCATTACCTGAACGACAGCGCGCGCCTGGGCTGGGCGATGCGCCGCGCGATCGAAGACCACTACGACGGCACGGTGGCCATCTTCGCCAGCGGCTCGCTGAGCCACCGCTTTGCGCAGAACGGCCTGGCGCCCGAGTTCGCCTTCAAGGTCTGGAGCCCCTTCCTCGAACACCTGGACCACGAGGTCGTCCGCATGTGGCAGGCCGGTGAATGGACTGCGTTTTGCGCCATGCTGCCCGAGTACGCCAGCAAGGGCCACGGCGAAGGTTTCATGCACGACACCGCCATGCTGCTGGGCGCCTTGGGCTGGAGCGGCTACGACGGCCGCGCCGAAGTCATCACGCCTTATTTCGGCGCCTCGGGCACCGGGCAGATCAACGTGGTGTTTCCGGTCACGCCGCAAGACGGCCACGCCATCCCGCCGCCGCAGGCCTCATCCGCGCAGTCGTACAAGAGCTTCGCGGCCGCGTCGTCGCGCTTGTGAAGCAAACCGAATTAATTGGAATCTGACCCCGATTAAACATGCCGCATCTCGTTGTTCTGTACACCCCCAACCTCGAGCGCGATCTGGACATGACCGCGCTGTGCCGCGCGATGGCCGATGCGATGCTGGCGGTGCGCGACGAAGATGGCAAACAGGTGTTCCCCACCGGGGGCACACGGGTTCTGGCTTACCCTGCGGCGCACTGTGCGGTGTCTGACGGCGGAGCCGCGGGCATGGCCGAGGGCAGCAAGGGCGCGCGCAGCGGCGACTACGGCTTTGCCTACTTCAACCTGCGCATGGGCGCGGGCCGCAGCGCCGCCACGCAGCAGCGCGCGGGCGACGCCATCCGCGACTGTGCGCAGCGCTTCTTCGCGCCGGTGATGGAGCAGCGCTTTGTCGGCGTGACGGTGCAGGTGGACGAAAGCCCCGGGCAGGTGTACGACGCGAAGATCAGCAACCTGCATCCGCTGTTTGGAAAACCATGAGCACCACCTTCAGCAACGAACAGATCGCGCAGCTGGCCGCCGAGCTCGAGCGCAGCGAGCGCAGCCGCGTGCAGGTCGAGCATTTCAGCAAGCGCTTTGCCGGCATGACCATCGATGACGGCTACGCGGTCGCGCGCGCCTGGGTACAGCAGAAGATCGACGGCGGCCGCAAGGTGATTGGCCACAAGATCGGCCTGACCTCGCGCGCGATGCAGCAGGCCAGCCAGATCGACGAGCCCGACTACGGCACGCTGCTCGACGACATGCTCTACACCTGCACGCCAGGGCAGGTGCTCGACATTCCCACGCAGCGCTTCATTGCCCCGCGCGTCGAGGTGGAACTGGCCTTCATCCTCCAGCGCGACCTGCGGCCCGCACCGGGGCAAGTGGTCACCATCGACGACGTGCTGGACGCCACCGAGTGCGTGACGCCGGCCATCGAGATCATCGACGCGCGCATCGAGCAGTTCGACCGACACACCAAGGTGATGCGCAAGGTGTTCGACACCATCAGCGACAACGCTGCCAATGCCGGCATCGTGCTCGGCGGCCAGCGCGTGAAGCCGCGCTCGGTAGACCTGCCGTGGTGCGGCGCGGTGCTGCGCCAAAACGGCGTGGTCGAAGAAACGGGCCTTGCCGCCGGCGTGCAGGGCCACCCGGCCATTGGCGTGGCGTGGCTCGCGCAAAAGCTCGCGCCCTGGGGCGAACACCTGCACGCTGGCGAGATCGTGCTGGCCGGATCGTTCACACGCCCGGTCGCTGCGAAGGCCGGCGACCGCTTTGAAGCCGACTACGGCGCGCTGGGCTGCCTGCAGTTCCGCTTTGCCTGAGCCACTGATCCATCTTTCACTCAACCACACCCCCAGACACCATGCAGACCCCCATCAATCCCTTCAAGAAAGCCCTGGCCGAGAAGCGCGCACAGATCGGCCTGTGGCTGGGCCTGGCCGGCCACTACAGCACCGAGGTCTGCGCGACTGCCGGCTTTGACTGGCTGCTGGTCGACGGCGAGCATTCGCCGAACGATCTGCGCTCGATCCTGCAGCAGCTGCAGATCATTGCGGGCTACCCGGGCAGCCACGCGATTGCGCGCGTGCCCATGGGACTGGGGCAGGTCGGGCAGATGCTGATCAAGCAGTACCTCGACCTGGGCGTGCAGACGCTGCTGGTACCGATGATCGACACGCCCGAGCAGGCCGCCACGGTGGTGCGCTCGGCGCGCTATCCGCAAGATGACGGCGGCGGCGGCGTGCGCGGCATGGGCGGCGCGCGCGCCTCGCGCTGGGGCGGCTACCCCAACTATGCGAAAGAGGCGAACGATCAGGTCTGCATGCTGGTGCAGGTCGAAACGCGCACCGCCATCGACAACCTGGATGCGATCGTCGCCACCGACGGCGTGGACGGCGTGTTCATCGGCCCGTCGGACCTGTCGGCATCCTTCGGCCATGTAGGCAACCCGGGCCACCCCGAGATGCAAAAGCGGATCGACGACACCATCCGTCGCATCGTTGCAGGCGGCAAGGCCGCAGGCATCCTGGTCACCGACGAGAAGCTGGGCAAGCATTACCTGGATATCGGCGCCACCTTCGTGGCCGTCGGCCTGGACAACCTGCTGCTGGCGCGCGGCGCACGCCAACTGGCCGCTGCCTACAAGGGCGGCACCGTCGTGCAAGACCGCAGCGGCAAGCCGTATTGACCCGTGCGTTACGCCCGTTACCGCGTGTTTGCCCGCTTGCCACCGCCACCCGGGCAGCCCACCATCACCCCCTGACTCCAACCACCCACCCGAGGAGACCGCACCATGAACTTTCATCGACGTGACCTGCTGCAATCGACGGCCGCTGCCGCGCTGCTGTCGGCCATCGGCACCCGCGCCTGGGCGCAGACGGTGGATACGCTCAAGATCATCACCGGCTTCCCGCCAGGCGGCACCTCCGACACCATCTGCCGCCGTGTGGCCGAGCGGCTGGCTCCGGGCTATGCGCGCGTGGCGGTGGTCGAGAACAAGACCGGCGCGGGCGGGCAGATCGCGGTGCAGACGGTGAAGGCCGCGCCGCCCGACGGCAGCACCGTGCTGCAAACGCCGATGTCGATGCTGGGCGTGTACCCGCACATCTATAAGAAGCTGCCCTACGACCCGGTGGCCGATGTGCTGCCGGTCACCCTGGGCTGCACCTTCGACTTCGGCTTTGCCGTCGGCCCGCAGGTGCCGGCCAGCGTGCGCAACGTGCCCGAGTTCCTGGCCTGGTGCAAGGCCAACCCGGCGCTGGCCAACTTCGGCTCGCCGGCCGCGGGCTCGGTGCCGCACTTCATCGGTGTGCTGATGGGCAAGCAGGCGAACGTGGACCTCAAGCATGTGCCGTTCCGCGGCACGCAGCCGGCCATCCTCGACATGATCGGCGGGCAGATCGCTGCGGTGAGCGGCCCGATCGGTGAATTCACCCAGCATGTGGCCGCAGGCAAGTGCCGCCTGCTGGCCGCCACCGGCGCCAAGCGCAGCCCGTTTGCCCCCAACACACCCACGCTGGTGGAGCAGGGCCTGAAAGACTTTGCGTTCGAGGAGTGGTTTGGCTTCTACGTGCCGGCCAAGACGCCTGCCGACGTCATCAACCGTCTGAATACGGCCATGCGCGCCGCACTGGCCGCGCCCGAGACGGTCAACGGCCTGGCCACCATGGGCCTGGAGGCCAGGTCGTCCACGCCGGCCGAGCTTGCGGCGCGCCTGAAGGCCGACACCGACCGGTGGGGCCCGCTGGTCAAGACCATCGGCTTCACCGCCGACAGCTGATCATGGGCGCCTCTTTTCCTGCGGCCGGGGCTGCGGCCCTGGCCAGCCCCGCCGATGTGCCTTCGGGCATGCATGCCGACGAGTGGGCCGCACGGGTGCAGCTTGCGGCCTGCTACCGCGTGTTTGCGATGCTCGGCTGGACCGAGATGATCTACAACCACATCACGCTGCGGCTGCCCGACAGCGTGACCGGGGGCGAGCGGCATTTCCTGATCAACCCCTTCGGGCTGCACTACAGCGAGGTGACCGCGCGCAACCTGCTGAAGATCGACACCGAAGGGCGCAAGCTCGACGACAGCCCCTGGCCGGTGAACCCGGCGGGCTTCACCGTGCATTCGGCGATCCACCAGCATGTGCAAGGCGCGCACTGCGTGATGCACACCCACACCACCGCCGGCCTGGCGGTGGCCTGCACGCAAGGGGGCCTCGCGCAGAACAACTTTTATTCGGCACAGCTGCACGACATGGTGGCCTACCACGACTTCGAGGGCATCACCGTGCACGCCGAAGAAGCGCCGCGGCTGCTGGCCAACCTGGGCAACAAGCCGCTGCTGATCCTGCGCAACCACGGGCTGCTGAGCTGGGCGTCCACGCTTGCGCTGGCCTTCGTGCGGCTGTGGACGCTGCAGCGCGCCTGCGAGATCCAGGTGGCGCAGGCGGCGCTGGGCCCGGCCATTGCGGTCAGCGAGGCGGTGGCGCGCAAGACCACGCACGACAGCTTTCAGTTCGACGCCCAGTTCGGCGCCGGGCAGGACGTGTTCGATGCGCTGGTGCGGCAGGTCGATCGCCTGGATGACAGCTACCGGCGCTGAACCGGTGTCCAATCGGCTTGAGGTGGGCGGTCTGCGCAGTACCGGCAGCGGCGCTCATCGGGCAAGAATGACATGAAGGTCTGCATCTATGGTGCCGGCGCCATCGGCGGCTGGCTGGGCGTGAAGCTCGCGCAGGGCGGCTGCGCATTGAGTGCGGTGGCGCGCGGCGCCACGCTCGACGCCATCCGCGCGCACGGCCTGCGGCTCGACATCAGCGGGCAGACGCTTTCCGCACCGGCGCAGGCCAGCGAGCGCGCGGCAGAGCTGGGCGTGCAGGATCTGGTGATCGTGGCGGTCAAGGCGCCGGCCATGCGCGGCGTGGCCGAGGGCATGGCGCCGCTGCTTGGGCCCGACACCCTGGTGCTGACCGCCATGAACGGCGTGCCGTGGTGGTTCTTCGAGGGCTTTGGCGGGCGCTGGGCCGGCACGCGGCTCGAGGCCACCGACCCCGACGGCGCCATCACCCGCGCCATCCCGACACGCCATGTGATCGGCGGCGTGGTGCATGCCAGCTGCTCGCTTGCCGGGCCGGGCCATGCGCGGCACCACTTCGGCAACGGGCTGATCATCGGCGAGCCCTGGGGCGCACCGACACCGCGCCTGGAGCTGCTGGGCCGCCAGCTGCGCGCCGCCGGCATCGACGTGACGCTGTCGCCGCAGATCCAGAAGGACATCTGGTTCAAGCTGTGGGGCAACATGACCATGAACCCGGTGAGCGCGATCACCGGCGCCACCACCGACCGCGCGCTGGCCGACGACCTGGTGCGCGGCTTTGCCAGCAGCGTGATGCTGGAAGCACGCGCCATCGGCGAGCGCATCGGCATCCCGATCGATCAGCAACCCGAAGACCGCCACGCCATCACGCGCAAGCTCGGCGCATTCAAGACGTCGATGCTGCAGGATGTGGAGGCCGGCCGCGCGGTGGAGCTCGACGCACTGGTCGGCGCCGTATGGGAGCTCGGCCAGCTGACGGGCGTGCCCACGCCCTTCACTGACGCGCTGTTTGGCCTGGCGCGGCTGCATGCGCAGGTGCGGGGACTGTATTGAGCGCCGCGCCAACGACTTCGGCGTCGGCGTCATCGGCCCGCGCGCTCAGCGCCACCGCATTTGCCACGCTGCTGCTGATCGCGCTGATGATGGGCGGCAACCATGTGGCCGCGCGCATCGCCTTCAACCACGGCGTGGATGTGTCCACCGCGGTGGTGTTTCGCAGCACCGTCACCGCGCTGGTCGTCTTTGGCCTGCTGCTGGCCTACCGCGTGCGGCCGCAGTTCAGCGCGCGCCACAAGCGCTATCTGCCGGTCATCGGCCTGCTCATCGGCATCCAGAGCCTGTGCCTGTATTCATCGGTGGCGCGGCTGCCGGTGGCACTGGCCCTGCTGGCCTTCAATACCTATCCGATCTGGACCGCGCTGTGGGCCTTTGTGGTGTATCGCGAGCCGCCCTCGCGGCCGATGCTGATCGCGATGCCTGTGATCCTGATCGGGCTGGCGCTCGCACTCGACGTGTTCGGCGCGGCCTCGGGCCTGGGTGCCGCCGGTCAGTGGGGCCGCATCGGTGCAGGCGTGGCCTTTGCAATGGCCGCAGCCGCCACCTTCGGCATGGCGCTGGTGCTCACGAAGCACGAGGCGGGTGATCTGGACGGCCGGGTGCGTACTGCCACCACGATGACGCTGGCAGCGCTGGTGGCGCTGGTCTCGATCTCGCTGCAGGGGGGCTTTCACCTGCCTACCGCGCCGGCGGGCTGGGGCGGGCTGGCGGCGCTCACCTTTCTGTATGGCACCGCCTTCACCATCATGTTCACCGTGCTGCCCAAGCTGGGCGTGGTGGGCAACTCGGCCATCATGAACGTCGAGCCGGTGTTCGCGCTGGTGCTGGCGTGGATGATCCTCGGCCAGTCGATCGCGCCGGTGCAGGTGGGCGGCGCGCTGCTGGTGGTGGGCGCGGTGGTGGCGCTGGGCTTGCGCAAGCGCTGAGGCCTGCGCTGTATCGCCAGGCCCTGGCGGCTCAGCCTTCTTCGACCTGCGCCGGCACCCGCTGCGCCAGCGCGCACATCAGCTCGTAGCCGATGGTGCCGGCGGCCTGCGCCACTTCGTCGATCGCGAGCACCTGCCCATTCGCAGCCTGACCCCACAGCGTGACCGCGCTGCCCACGCCGGGCGCCTTGCCCGCGGCGAACACCGGCTCCAGGTCCACCGTGATCATGTCCATGCTGACGCGGCCCACCGTGCGGGTACGTATGCCTTCCACCAGCACCGGCGCGCCTGCCGACAGCGTGGACGCATGCCGCGGGTAGCCGTCGGCATAGCCGCAGGCCACCACGCCGATGCGCATCGGCTGCGTTGCGGTGAAGTTCGATCCGTAGCCCACGGTGTCGCCGGCCTGAAGCTGCTGCACGCCGATGATGCGGCTTGCGAGCGTCATCGCCGGCTGCAGGCCCCAGTGCGCTGCATCGTGCTCAGGAAAGTCGGGCGCACTGCCGTACAGCAGGATGCCCGGGCGCACCCAGTCGGCCCGCACGCCCGCTGAAGCCGCGTGGCGCAGCGTGGCCGCGCTGTTGGACAGGCTGCGCTCACCGGGCAGGTCGCGCGTGGTGTCGGCAAACACCTGCACCTGATGCGCAATGCCACGCGGGCCGTCGGCGTCGCTGAAGTGCGTCATCAATGAAATTTCATCGACCTGCGGCAGCGCGTTCAGCCGCGTCCACGCCGCGCGATAGCGGCCCGGCATAAAGCCCAGCCGGTTCATGCCGCTGTTCATCTTGAGGAACACGCGATGCGGCGTCTGCGTCTTGTGCGCAGCCAGCATGTCGATCTGCTCGTCGCAGTGCACCACATGCCACAGGCCCAGGCGCGAGCACAGCTCCAGGTCGCGCGGCTCGAACACACCTTCGAGCAGCAACACGGGGCCGCGCCAGCCCAGTGCGCGCACCCGCTCGGCCTCGGCCAGATCAAGCAGCGCAAAGCCGTCGGCACCGCGCAGGCCTTCGTACACCCGCTCGATGCCGTGGCCGTAGGCGTTGGCCTTGACCACCGCCCACACCCGCGCGTCGGGCGTGGCGGCACGCGCGCGCGCCAGGTTGTGGCGCAGGGCGGCGGTGTGGATGGTGGCCTGGATCGGACGGGGCATGGGGCTGCGAACGCACCGGGCGAAGCGGCCCGCGTGCACTTGCGGCGGGAGTGTGCCAGAGCCGCCCTGCACGCCCGAGGGCTGCAGCCGGGGTGCTATAAAGCCGCACCTTTGCACCGCCGCCCCACCGTGGGCCGGCCGCCATGGAAGTCTTCCAGTTCCTCATGCCCATCTTCACCGAATACGGCTACCTGGCCGTGTTCGTGATGCTGCTGATCTGCGGCTTCGGCGTGCCCGTGCCCGAGGATGTGACGCTGGTGACCGGCGGCGTGATCGCAGGCCTGGGCTACGCCGACCCGCATGTGATGTTCGCCGTCGGCATGGCCGGCGTGATGGTGGGCGACGGCATCATGTTCACGCTGGGCCGCGTGTACGGCGAACGGGTGCAGATGCTGCCCGGCTTTCGCAAGGTGCTCACGCCCGAGCGCTTCGAGAAGGCGCAGGGCGCCTTTCACAAGTACGGCAAGTGGGTGATGTTCGTGGCCCGCTTCCTGCCCGGCCTGCGCACCCCCGTGTTCTTCACCGCCGGCATGACACGCCGCGTGTCGTTTGCCACCTGGTTCTTCATGGATGGTTTCGCTGCGCTGATCAGCGTGCCGATCTGGGTGTACCTGGGCTACTTCGGCGCACGCAACTGGGACTGGATGTTCAAGATCCTGCACCGCTTCCAGTACGGCATCTTTGCGCTTCTGGGCATCGCCGCGGTGGTGATCGGCGTGATCTGGTGGCGCCGCCGCCAGGCCGCCAAGGCCCTGCGCGGCTGACGCTGTCCATGCGGTTCGACGCACGCGCGGCAGCGGTCGCCTGCCTGGTGGTCAATGCCTTCGTGTGGGGCGTCTCGTGGTGGCCCTTCAAGGAACTGCAGGCGCGCGGCGTGCATCCGCTGTGGGCGACCACGCTGGTGTACGCGGCCGCAGCGCTGGTGGTGCTGGCCTGCGTGCGCGGCGCGCTGCGCGACTTCATCGCGCACCCCTGGCTGCTGTGGCTGGCGCTGGCCTCGGGCCTCACCAACGTCGGCTTCAACTGGGCGGTCACCATCGGCGACGTGGTGCGCGTGGTGCTGCTGTTCTATTTGATGCCTGCATGGTCGGCGCTGCTGGCCTGGCTGATGCTGGGCGAGCGGCCCACCCGCGCCTCGCTGCTGCGGGTGGCACTGTCGCTGGCAGGCGTGGTCATCATCCTCAAGCCCGAAGGCGCAGCCTGGCCGTGGCCATCGGGTGCGGCCGACTGGCTGGCGCTGCTGGGCGGGCTGAGCTTTGCGCTCACCAACCTGCTGCTGCTGAAGTACCGCGAAACCCCCTCGGGCGCGCGCATGGCCGCGATGTTCGGCGGCGGCGCGGCGCTGGCGGCGGCAGCGGGGGCTGCCGGGCTGCTGCAGGGCACGGTACAGCCCTTGCCTGCGCCGGATGCCCGCTGGCTGATGTTTGCGCTGGTGCTCGCGCTGGCCTTTCTGGTCGGCAACCTCGCGCTGCAGTACGGTGCGGCGCGGCTGAGCGCACACACCACCGCACTGGTGATGCTCTCCGAGGTGGTGTTTGCCAGCGTGTCGTCGGTGGCGCTGGGCGCGTCGCAGTTCGGTGTGCAGATCGCTGTTGGCGCGGCGCTGATTCTTGCTGCAGCCGCTTGGGCAGCGTGGCCATCGCGGGTATCGGGCACATGAACACAACCGCAAACGCACCTGCATCGGCCTTTGACTTCGTCGCCACATCGATCGATGGCCAGCCCGCGCACCTGTCCAGCCAGCGTGGCCGGGTGCTGCTGATCGTCAACACCGCCAGCGCCTGCGGCTTCACGCCGCAGTTCGCGGGCCTGCAGAAGCTACACGACCGGTACGCTGCGCAGGGGCTGACGGTGATCGGCTTTCCGTGCAACCAGTTCGGCGCGCAGGACAGTGGCAGCAACAGCGAGATCGGCGCGTTCTGCCAGAAGAACTACGGCGTGAGCTTTCCGATGATGGCCAAGGTCGAGGTCAACGGTGCCAACGCGCATCCGCTGTGGCAGTGGCTCAAGAAGCAGGCGCCCGGCCTGCTGGGCAGCCAGGCCATCAAGTGGAACTTCACCAAGTTCCTGGTGGGCCGTGATGGCCAGGCGATCCGTCGCTACGCGCCCACCGACACGCCGG
>JBDLRH010000027.1:0-75384 GCA_039800165.1 Pseudomonadota bacterium | reverse complement strand
CGAACTTGGTGGCCAGCACCGTCGTGATCGCCGCCGTCAGCGTGGTCTTGCCATGGTCCACGTGACCAATCGTGCCTACGTTGACGTGCGGCTTGGTCCGCTCGAATTTCTCTTTTGCCATGTCTCAATCTCCAAAGAGCAATGCCCGTGTACAGGTTTAAGGTCTGCATTCCATCGCGGGTCCCTGCGCACGGGCACACAGGGGCGTGGAATCGCAGACCGGCTTGCCCGCCGCACCAGGCGGCAGGCAAAAACGGATCACTTCGCGCGCGCGGCGACGATCGCCTCGGACACGTTGCGCGGAGCCTCGGCGTAGTGCTTGAACTCCATCGTGTAGGTGGCGCGACCCTGCGACATCGAGCGCAGCGTGGTCGAGTAGCCGAACATCTCCGACAGCGGCACCTCGGCCTTGATAGCCTTGCCGCCGCCGGGCATGTCTTCCATGCCCTGCACCATGCCGCGACGCGACGACAGGTCGCCCATCACGTTGCCGGCGTAGTCCTCGGGGGTCTCGACTTCCACGGCCATCATCGGCTCGAGGATGACGGGGCTGGCCTTCTTGGCGGCTTCCTTGAAGCCGAAGATGGCGGCCATCTTGAACGCCTGCTCCGACGAGTCCACGTCATGGTACGAACCGAAGGTCAGCGTGACCTTGACATCGACCACCGGGTAGCCGGCCAGCACGCCGCTGTTGAGCGCCTCGATCACGCCCTTCTCGACGGCAGGGATGTACTCGCGCGGCACCACGCCGCCCTTGATGGCGTCGACGAATTCGAAGCCCTTGCCGGCTTCCTGCGGCTCGAGCGAGAACACCACGTGGCCGTACTGGCCCTTGCCGCCGGACTGGCGAACGAACTTGCCTTCCACGTCGGTGACCAGCTTGCGCACCGTTTCGCGGTACGCCACCTGCGGCTTGCCGACGTTGGCTTCCACGCCGAACTCGCGCTTCATGCGGTCGACGATGATCTCCAGGTGCAGCTCGCCCATGCCGGCGATGATGGTCTGGCCCGATTCCTCGTCGGTGTTGACGCGGAACGACGGGTCTTCCGAAGCCAGGCGCTGCAGGGCGATGCCCATCTTCTCCTGGTCGGCCTTGGTCTTGGGCTCCACCGCCTGGCGGATCACCGGCTCGGGGAACACCATGCGCTCGAGCGTGACCACGGAGTCCGGGTCGCACAGCGTCTCGCCGGTGGTCACTTCCTTCAGGCCCACGCAGGCGGCGATGTCGCCGGCGCGGATCTCGTCGATCTCCTGGCGGTTGTTGGCGTGCATCTGCACGATACGGCCGATGCGCTCCTTCTTGCCCTTGACCGGGTTGTAGACGGTGTCGCCCTTGGACAGCACGCCCGAGTACACGCGAACGAAGGTCAGCTGGCCGACGAACGGGTCGGTCATCAGCTTGAACGCCAGCGCAGAGAACTTCTCGCTGTCGTCGGCCTTGCGGGTGGTTTCCTTCTCGTCCTCATCGGTGCCGGCCACCGGGGGGATGTCCACCGGCGAGGGCAGGAAGTCGATCACCGCGTCGAGCATGCGCTGCACGCCCTTGTTCTTGAACGCCGTGCCACACAGCATCGGCTGGATCTCGGTGGCGATGGTGCGGGTGCGGATGCCCTGCTTGATCTCTTCCTCGGAGAGGTCGCCCTCTTCCAGGTACTTGTTCATCAGGTCTTCGCTGGCCTCGGCTGCAGCCTCGACCATCTTCTCGCGCCACTCCTTGGCCGACTCCGCCAGTTCGGCCGGAATGTCGTGGTATTCGAACTTCATGCCCTGCGAGGCCTCGTCCCAGATGATCGCTTTCATCTTGATGAGGTCGACCACGCCCTTGAAGTTGTCCTCGGCACCGATCGGAATGACGATGGGCACCGGGTTGGCCTTCAGGCGCACCTTCATCTGGTCGACGACCTTGAAGAAGTTGGCGCCGGTGCGGTCCATCTTGTTGACGAAGGCCAGACGCGGCACCTTGTACTTGTTGGCCTGACGCCAGACCGTCTCGGACTGCGGCTGCACACCGCCCACGGCGCAGTACACCATGCAGGCGCCGTCGAGCACGCGCATGGAACGCTCCACCTCGATGGTGAAGTCCACGTGGCCGGGGGTGTCGATGATGTTGAAGCGGTGCTCGGGGTAGGACAGGTCCATGCCCTTCCAGAAGCAGGTGGTGGCCGCCGAGGTGATGGTGATGCCGCGCTCCTGCTCCTGCTCCATCCAGTCCATGGTGGCAGCGCCGTCGTGCACTTCACCAATCTTGTGGTTCACGCCGGTGTAGAACAGGATGCGCTCGGTCGTGGTGGTCTTGCCGGCGTCGATGTGGGCCGAGATACCGATGTTGCGGTAGCGCTCGATGGGCGTTTTGCGGGCCATGATGGTCTTTCGGGGAAGCGGGCCGGGCCTGCTTGTGGCAGGCCCGCACCCTCGGTCAAGAAAAAAGGGTCAGAAGCGGAAGTGGCTGAAGGCCTTGTTGGCCTCGGCCATGCGGTGCACCTCGTCGCGGCGCTTCATCGCGCCGCCACGGCCCTCGGTGGCCTCCATCAGCTCGTTGGCCAGGCGCAGGGCCATGGACTTCTCGCCACGCTTGCGGGCGGCTTCCTTGATCCAGCGCATCGACAGGGCGAGGCGGCGCACCGGGCGCACTTCCACCGGCACCTGGTAGTTGGCGCCGCCGACGCGGCGGGACTTTACCTCGACCATCGGCTTGACGTTGTTGATGGCGACGGTGAAGATTTCCAGCGGGTCCTTGCCCGTCTTCTTCTCGATGGTGTCGAGGGCACCGTAGATGATGCGCTCGGCCACCGCCTTCTTGCCACCCTCCATGATCACGTTCATGAACTTGGAGAGTTCGACATTGCCGAACTTGGGATCCGGCAGGATTTCACGTTTGGGAACTTCGCGACGACGTGGCATTTCTTTCTCCTTGCTTCAGTTGGCACCCTCTCGGGTACCGCGAGAAACCGACGCATTCGGGCTTCTCACTTACTCGACCCACGCTTGCAGCGCTGGCGCTGACTGACGGCGTACCGGGTCACTTCGTCCTGCATCGCCTGCCACGGCAACCAGGACACCCTTTGAAAAACGATCAGGCCTTCTTCGGGCGCTTGGCGCCGTACTTCGAGCGGGACTGCTTGCGGTCTTTCACGCCCTGCAGGTCCAGCGAGCCACGCACGATGTGGTAGCGCACGCCGGGCAGGTCCTTCACGCGGCCGCCGCGCACGAGCACCACCGAGTGCTCCTGCAGGTTGTGGCCTTCACCGCCGATGTAGGAAATGACTTCGAAGCCGTTGGTCAGGCGGACCTTGGCGACCTTACGAAGGGCCGAGTTCGGCTTCTTCGGCGTCGTGGTGTACACGCGGGTGCACACGCCGCGACGCTGCGGCGAGTTTTGCATCGCGGGGCTTTTCGACTTGGTCTTTTCGACCTCGCGCCCCTGACGCACCAGTTGGTTGATGGTTGGCATTGAATTGACGTCCCAAACGTTGACGAAACTGCCCGCCGCCTTGCAACCCGCCCAGTCATGGACGGCCGCGTGGCCGCGCGCACCTCTCCCGCCCCAATCGCGGGAAAGCCCTCCAGTATAGCCATCTGCGGGTTTCCCCGCAATGAAAGCCCCCGCCGCGGCTCCCGCGAGCCGCCGGGGCGGCGGCGCTTACTTGATCCAGAGGCGCAGCGCGTCCCAGGCGCGGCCGACCCAGCCGGCCTCTTCCACCGCCTCCAGCGCCACCAGCGGCACCTCGGTGAAGGGCTGGTCGCCCACCAGCACCTTCAGCGTGCCGACCGCCTGGCCGCGCGCCAGCGGCGCGACCAGCGGCTCGGGCCGGGCCACCTGGGTCTTGACCTTTCCGGCGCTGCCGGCCGGCAGCGTGACCACGATCGCCTGCGGCTGGCCAAGCCTGACCCGGTTGACCTGGCCCTTCCAGACCTCGGGGGAGGCCACCGCCTGCCCGGCCTCGAACAGCTTGACCGCCTCGAATGCGGTGAAGCCCCAGTTCAGCAGCTTTTGCGATTCGTTGGCGCGGGCGTTGTCGCTCGCTGCGCCCAACACGATCGACAGCAGCCGGCGCTTGGGCAGGTTCGGAAAGTCGCGCGCCGCGGTGGCGATCAGGCAGTAGCCGGCGGCCTCGGTGAAGCCGGTCTTCAGGCCGTCGACCGTCGGGTCGCGGAACAGCAACTGGTTGCGGTTGGTGTCGTTGGCCGCGGGCGTGCCCTCGTAGCGGTACTTGCGGATCGCGTAGTACTGCACCTCATTCGGAAAGTCGCGCATCAGCCGGGTGGCCAGGATGCTCAGGTCGCGCGCTGTGGTGGTGTGGCCCGGCGCGGTCAGCCCCTCGGGGTTCTTGTACCCGGTGGACTTCATGCCCAGCGCCCGGGCCTGCTGGTTCATCAGCTCGACGAAGCGCTCGACCGTGCCGCCCACGCCTTCGGCCAGCGCGACGGTGGCGTCGTTGCCCGACTGCACGATCATGCCCTTGATCAGGTCCTCCACCGGCACCTTCATCTTCGGGTCGATGAACATGCGCGAGCCCGGCATCTTCCAGGCGCGCTCGGACACCGGCAGCGTCTGCTTGAGGTCGATTTTTTTCGCGCGCAGTGCGTCAAACACCAGGTAGGCGGTCATCAGCTTGGTCAGCGACGCCGGCTCCACCGGTGCGTCGATGTCCTTGGCCGCCAGCACCTGATTGGCGCTCACATCGAGCAGCAGGTAGCTGCGCGCGGCGATCTCGGGCGGCTGCGGCGCCAGCGGCATGGCCACACCCGGGCCTGCGGGCGCAGCCTGGGCCGGGGTGGCGGCTCCGGTGGCCGGGGCCTGGGCGGCAGCAAGCGGGGAGATCAGGAGGCCTGCGCACAGGCAGGCGGACGCTGCAAGCGTCTTTGAAAAACGGAACATCGCGGGAAGTGGGGCGGCCCTCAGGCCATCAGGTGGCGGACCACCAGGTTGCGCAGAAGCGGCAATTGTCCGTGAAAGAAGTGACCCCCTGCGGGAATCACGGTCACCGGCAGCAGTTGCGGCCGGGCCCAGGCCATCACGTCGGCCAGCGGCACGGTGTCGTCGTCCTCGCCGTGCACCACCAGCGTCTGCAGATGCAGGTCGGGCGGTATGGTGGCGACCTGAAAGCGCGCCGCCGCCGTGCCCACCAGCACGAGCTTGAAGATCGCGCGCTCTTCCACCAGCCGCGCAGCGGCGTGGCTCGTGACATGCGCGCCGAAGGAAAAGCCCGCCAGAGCCAGCGGTCCGTCGCGCGCGGCCTCGCGCACCACCGCCAGCAGGTCGTCAACCTCGCCGTCGCCGTCGGCATAGTGGCCCTCGCTGGCACCGACGCCGCGGAAGTTGAAGCGCACTGCCGTCCAGCCGCACTGCACAAAGGCGCGCGCCAGGGTCTGCACCACCTTGTTGTCCATGGTGCCGCCAAACAGCGGGTGCGGATGCGACACCACCGCCACGCCGCGGTAGGGCACATCGGGTGCGGCCGCGTCGCGCAGCGCCTCGATCGCACCGGCAGGCCCGTTCAGGCGCAAGCGCTCGGTCTGCGCATTCATCGCAGGCGGTGCTTTAGCGGCCCAGGTGCGGCGGCGTGAGCAGGCGCTCGACCACGCGGCCGTTCTTCAGGTGCGATTCGACGATCTCGTCGATGTCGCTCGCGTCCACATAGCTGTACCAGACCGCCTCGGGGTACACCACCGCCACCGGGCCCGCAGCGCAGCGGTCCAGACAGCCGGCCTTGTTGACCCGCACCTGCCCCGGGCCGGCCAGCCCGGCGGCCTTGACCTGCGCCTTGCAGCGCTCAAACGCCTGTTGCGCGTTGTGCTGCGCGCAGCAGGCCTCGCCGTTGCTGCGCTCGTTGAGGCAAAAGAAGATATGGCGCTGGTAGTAGGACGGTGACGCACAAGCGTTCGATGCGGTGCCGCCGGAAGGTGTCTGGGTCATGCGCGGATTCTAGGTTTGGCCTCGCGCCGCGAAATCCACGCCAGCAGGTAGGCGATCACCGCCGGCGGCCACAGCCACCCCAGCCACTGCGCCAGGCCATGGAAACGGATGAAGCGGCCCTGCTCCCAGGTTTGCAGCGTCTGCGCGAAGTAGGGACTCGCCGGCGCCTGGTTCAGCAGCACGAGCTGCGCGGCCAGCACCATCAGCAGCAGCGCGCCACACACGCGCCGCGGCGCCCAGACCAGCAGCACGGTGGCCACCAGCGCCGCCAGCGCACCCGCGGTGACGGGCGGGTCGATCCAGGCCCAGGCGTGCGCCGGCCCCCAGGTCAGCGCCGCCGACAGCGCGCTGGCCAGCACGCCGGCTGCCGCCACCAGCAGCGCCAGCACCGCGCGGCGCAGCGGCGTGCGCGCCGCGCAGCACACCAGCAGCAGCGGCGCCAGCAGGCCCAGCGACACGCACATCGCCTCGGTGGCGGGCCACAGCGGCTGCAGCTCCACCTCGCGCATGGGGATCCAGTCGAGAAACGGCGTGTTGCCCAGCCAGCTGCCGAGCGCGGCCTCGGCACGCTCCATCATGTGGCCCAGACCGAACGGCACCGCCGGCGGAAACAGCAGCGCCAGCGGCCACACGAGCAGCAGCACCATGGCGCCGCGCGCATCCGGCTCGAACCACAGGTCGCGCAGGCGGCTCCAGCGCATCAGCCAGCCCATGCGCTGCAGCATCGCCACGGCGAACGCGCCGAGCAGCGCGCCCAGCGCATTCAGGCCGAAGTCGAGGTTGGACGCCACGCGCGAGGGCAGGTAGCTCTGCACCGCCTCCAGCGCAAGGGACAGCGTCGCCGCCGCAAGCGCACCGCTGGCCACCGCCGCGGCGGTGCCCGCGCCCGAGCGCAGCAACGCCAGCGCCAGCAGCGCACCCAGCGGCATGTAGCCCAGCAGGTTGGCCGTCAGGTCAAAGCCGGTCCAGTAGCGCGGCCACGGGCTGGCCAGAAATGCCCAGGGCGCGATGCCCTGATCGCGCCAGCCGGCAAACGGGTACAGGCTGGCGTAGACCACCAGGGCCGCGTACAGCACGGCCAGCGGCAGGGCCGAGGTGGCGCGGTTGCCGGAAGAGCCGATGCTGCGCCCTGCGGCCAATGGCGTCTCGCGCGTCAGAAGGGCTTGAGCACCACCAGCAGCACGGCGCCGATCATCATCAGCACCGGCGCTTCGTTGAACCAGCGGTACCAGACATGGCTGCGCTGGTCGGCGCCGGCGGTGATGCGCTTGAGCAGCCGCGCGCACCAGTGGTGGTAGCCCAGGGTGAGCAGCACGATGACCAGCTTGGCATGCATCCAGCCGTTGCCCGCGCCGATGCCGTAGCCCAGCCACAGCCACAGCCCGAGGCCCAGCGCCGGCATCGCGAGGATGTGGGTGAATCGCATCAGCTTGCGTGCCATCAGAAGCAGGCGCTCACGTTCGGCGGTCGATCCCGGCGGCACCATGGCCAGGTTGACGAAGATGCGCGGCAGGTAGAACAGCCCGGCGAACCAGCTGGCCACGAAGACGATGTGAAAGGCTTTAACCCACAGCATGCGCGGCAGTGTAGTGCGCGGCCCGGGCGAAAAAAAACCCCGACCAGGGCCGGGGTGCAAAGCCTCTTTGCTGTCACACATAAAGGCACCCGCTCAGGGAGGAAAAGCGGGGAGCGGCAAGCCGCCCGCAGCAAATGTAACCATCGCGGTGGCCCGGCTCAAGGAAAAGGCTTGTATCCGTATGCAAAACCTGCAGGGCGCCGACACATTCCAAGGGCCGCGAAGGGCCGCAAGCCCCGGCAGCGCCCCAATGTCAACTTTTCATGACACGCCTGGCCGTCTGATTTGGGCCAAAAGACCGCTTTGGGCACAATCGAGCCATCGACCCCCACCCGCCGCCACAGGCCGACGGCCCGCTGGCGCCACCGCGTGAGACAAGCCGCATGATCTTCGCCCCCTACCCCGCCAACCGGCCGCGCCGCCTGCGCCGTGACGAATTCACCCGCAACCTCGTGCGCGAGCACGCACTCACCGCCAACGACCTGATCTACCCGGTGTTCGTGCTCGACGGCCAGAACCGGCGCGAGGCGGTGGCATCGATGCCTGGCGTGGAGCGCCTGAGCCTGGACCTGCTGCTGCCGGTGGCCGAGGAATGCGTGAAGCTCGGCATTCCGGTGATGGCGCTGTTCCCGGTGATCGACCCGTCGCTGAAGACGCCCGACGGCAAGGAAGCGCTCAACCCGCAGGGACTGGTGCCGCGGGTGGTGCGCGAATTGAAGAAGCGCTTTCCGGAACTCGGGGTGATGACCGATGTGGCGCTGGACCCCTTCACCAGCCACGGGCAGGACGGCCTGCTCGACGAGACCGGCTACATCATCAACGACGACACGGTGAAGGTGCTGGTGCAGCAGGCGCTGACCCAGGCCGAAGCCGGGGTGGACATTGTCGCGCCCAGCGACATGATGGATGGCCGCATCGGCGCGATCCGCACGGCGCTGGAAGCGCGCGGGCTGGTGCACACCCGCATCATGGCCTACAGCGCCAAGTACGCCAGCGCCTTCTACGGCCCGTTCCGCGACGCGGTGGGCTCGGCCGCCAACCTGGGCAAGAGCAACAAGAAGGTCTACCAGATGGACCCGGGCAACACCGACGAGGCGCTGCGCGAGGTGGCGCTGGACCTGTCCGAAGGCGCCGACATGGTGATGGTCAAGCCCGGCATGCCGTATCTGGACATCGTGCGCCGGGTGAAGGACGAATTCCACGTGCCGACCTTCGCCTACCAGGTCAGCGGCGAATACGCGATGCTCAAGGCCGCCGCGCAGAACGGCTGGCTCGACCACGACGCGGTGATGATGGAAAGCCTGCTGGCCTTCAAGCGCGCCGGGGCCGACGGCATCCTCACCTACTTCTCGATCGCGGCGGCGCGGCTGCTGAAGTCGCGCTGATCGCACCCCACGGCGGCCGCAGCGTGCAGATCGTCGAGTTCAGCGCCGACAGCCTGCGCTTTCTCGACGCACCGCCGCCGGCCGTGCCGCCCCGCGGCTTTGTCTGGATCTTCCTGGAGCGCAACGCGCTCGAGGGCGCGCGCGACGCGCTGCAGCAGGCCGCGCAGCACCTGGGCGGCTCGGGCCTGCTCGAGCTGCATCTGCGGGACCTGGCCAACGCCTCGCATCCGTCGCGCTACGACGGCACCTCGGTGTACGACCTCGTCATCTTCCGGCGGCTGGCCACGCACGACGAGGTGCAGCGCGGCAGCGACGACCCGGGCAGCGATGCGCCCGCACCCAATCCGGTGCCGCGCCGCGCTCCGCGCGCCTTTCACCGCATCGCCTCGCGCTCGGTGGGTTTTGCGGTGTTCGACCAGCTGCTCATCAGCGTGCATCCGCCGGGCTGCCTGGTGGCGCGGCAGTTCCTCGAGCGCGTGGCAGGCGATACCCGCATGGCGGTGGATGCCGGCATCACTCGCCACCGCCTGCCGGCAAGCCCCGCCGACCTGACGCTGCGCCTTGTCAACACGATGGTCGACAGCTATCTGGACCTGCGCAAGGCACTGGCCAGCCAGCTCGATCACTGGCAGGCCGAGTTGCTGGAGCCCCGCTCGCGCTTCAGCGACTGGAGCACGCTGATGGCAGCGCGCAGCCAGCTGCATCTGCTCGAAGACCTGTGCGACGGCCAGCACGATGCGGTGCAGGAGTGGCTGGACACGCTGCGCTCGCTGCCGGCCGAGCACTTCGGCGCGGATGCCATGGCAGCGCAGACCCAGCGCGACTTGCTGGTGGCGCGCGCACGCGACGTGCTGGAGCACATCCAGCGCGTGGCGCAGCATGCCCGCCGGCTGGAGCTTTCGGCCGAAACCGCGGTGCAGATCCACTTCAGTGCGCAAAGCCACCGCGCCAACGACATCATGCGCACGCTGACCGCGCTGACCGCGATCTTCCTGCCACTGAACCTGATCACCGGCTTCTTCGGCATGAACATCGAGTTCATGCCCTGGATTCACCATCCGCACGCGTTCTGGTGGATCGCCGGCGTGATGCTTTCGGTGGCAAGCGCCACCGGGCTGCTGTTCTGGCGCAAGCGCTACCTCGCGCGCAGCCAGCGCTAGCGTGCGTCCTGCAGGCCGAACAGCCGCGCGCCGTTGGCCCAGCCGATGCGCCGCGCCACATCGGGCGGCAGGTCACCGAGCCACTTGCGGTAACCCTGCATCAGCTCGTCGTAGTACAGCCAGCGCTGGTTGATCCAGGTGTCCGAGCCGATCAGGAAGCGGTCGGGGAACTTCAGCATCAGCCGCCGCCACTCGGGGCACAGCAGCCCGCCCTCGCAGGTCAGGCCCGGGCGGTACGACAGCTCGCCCATCAGGCCGGGGTAGCGCGTCATCAGCGCCTCGACCCGCTCGGGCGGCGTGCCGCCGATGCCGGTGTGGGCCCAGATCAGCCGCACCTTCTGGCCACGCGAGGGCGTGTGCGCCATCAGCAGCTCGATCGCCACATCGTCCACATGCGCCAGCACCACCAGCTGCCGCGTCTCGGCCAGCACCATCAGGTCGCGCGCCACATCGCCGTTGGCGTTGGCGCTGTCGTACAGGTGGAACTCTCCGAGCCCGCGGAACGGCCCGGAACGGGTGCCGCGCTCGAGCTGCTGCAGCACCATGCGCCGCACGCCGTCGTCGCCGAACCAGCGGTTGTAGTCGGTGCGGTCGCGGTACATGCGCACGAAAGGCACCACGGCGATGCCCGCCTCGCGCACGGCCGGCGCATCGGCCAGCGCGTGGGTGCCGTCGTTCGGGCGGCTGTTGGCAATGATGGCGCGCACGCCGTTGCGCTTCATCCGCGCGATCACATCCGTGACCGGATGCGCCGCCGGCCGGCCGTCGAAGGCCTCATCGTTGTAGTGCAGGTGCGCGTCGAACAGCGGGCCATCGTAGGGCGGCGCGGCATGCGCGACCGACGCTGCCGCGCCGGCTGCAGCGCAGGCCAGCGCGCAGATCCATGCACGGATACGGGTGCGGATACGGGTGCGGGCCCCTGTGCCGCGCGCCCTGAGGTGCCCGCGTGCCGGCACGCCGTCCATCACCAACGCCCGCGCTGCGCGCTCAGGCCAGGTGCCTGGCGAAGAAGGCCAACGTGCGCTCGCGCGCGAGCTTGGCCGCCGCCGCATCCCACGAGCCGCGCTGGTCGCAGTTGAAGCCGTGGTCTGCGGCATACACATGCACCTCGACCTCGGGGTGGGCCTGGCGGAAGGCCTCGACCGTGTCCATCGGAATCCAGTGGTCGCGCTCGCCAAAGTGCGCCAGCACCGGCACGCCCGGCTTGCGCGCCGACTCCTCGGGCGATGTCACGCCGCCGCCGTAGTACGGTGCGGCCGCACTCAGGCCCTTGAGCAGGCAGGCCGAGCGCCAGGTCAGCAGACCGCCCCAGCAGTAGCCGACGATGCCCACCTTGCCTGCCTGCGCCGCATGGTCGATGGCGGCCTGGATGTCGGGCATCACGCCCTGGCCGCTCAGGCCCTCCACCGCGGTCTTGAGGCCAAAGCCCGCGGTCATGTCTTCCTGGGTGTAGCCGAGCTCCACACCCGCCTTCACGCGGTGGAAGGTGGCCGGAGCCACCGCCAGGTAGCCCTCGGCGGCATAGCCGTCGGCCACGTTGCGGATGTGCGCGTTGACGCCAAAGATCTCCTGCAGCACCACAACGCCGCCCTTGGGCTTGCCCGACGGCTGCGCCACATACGCCGGCACCTTGGCGCCATCGGCCGAAGTCAGTTCAACAAAGCTTCCCATCGTGTCCTCTCCTTGTCAGCGGGTGTTGCGGAGCTTGCGCTCCAGAAAATCGATCCGGTCCTGGCCCCAGAAGATCTCGCCATCGACCACGTAGCTCGGCGCACCGAACACGCCGGCGTCGATCGCCTGCTGGGTATAGGCGGCGTAGCGCTGCAGCACCGCCGGCTGCTGCGACTGCGCCAGGCGATCGGCACTCAAGGCACATTCGGCGAGCAGTTCGCTGAGCGTCTGCGCGCTGGCGATGTCGCGCTCTTGCACCCAGCAGGCGCGAAACACCGCGCCGCTGAGCGACAGCGCCGCCTCTGCGCCATCGGCCAGGTCCACTGCGATGATGAGCCGCGCCGCATCATCTCCCGCCACCGGGAAAAAACGCGGCTGCAGGTTCATCGGCAGGTCCAGCGCCTCGCTGAAGCGGCGCAGCTCCACCAGCCGGTAGGCCTGGCGCTGCGGCGCGCGCTTGCCCAGCGGCAGGCCGCCCGAGACCGGGAAGATGGCGCCGTAGTCGGCGGGCAGCACCCGTACCGTGCAGCCGGTGGCGCGTGCCAGCGCCACAAAGCGCTCGTGGCCGAGGTAAGTCCAGGGGCTTTGCGGGGCAAAGTAGTAATCGATCGTGCGCGACACGCGCTTCTCCGCGTTGGTGCTGTAATTTGCGGCTAGCTTAACGCGTGACGACGTCAAGGAGACGCCAGGTGTCTGCTTCCCCCCAGAAAGTGGTGCTCGTGACCGGCGGCAGCCGCGGCATCGGCGCCGCCACCGCCCTGCTGGCCGCACGCCGCGGCTACGGGGTGGCGGTCAACTACACATCGAACTCGCTGGCCGCCGACGAGGTGGTGCGCCAGATCCGCGCCGGCGGCGGCAGCGCCATCACCGTGCAGGCCGACGTGGCCGACGAGGCGCAGGTGATGGCGATGTTCGAGAAGGTCGACGCCAAGCTCGGCCGGCTTGATGCGCTGGTCAACAACGCTGGCGTGGTCGATGTGGCAGAACGCGTCGACGGCATGAGTGCGCAGCGTCTGCGGCGCATGTTCGACATCAACGTGATCGGCGCCTTCCTGTGCGCGCGCGAGGCGGTCAGGCGCATGAGCACGCGCCACGGGGGCAGCGGCGGGGTCATTGTCAACGTGTCCAGCGCCGCAGCGCGGCTGGGCTCGCCGGCACAGTATGTGGACTACGCCGCATCCAAGGGCGCGATCGACGTGATGACCATCGGTCTGGCGAAGGAGGTGGCGACGGAGGGCATCCGCGTGAACGCCGTGCGCCCCGGTCTTGTCGAAACCGAGATCCACGCCTCCGGAGGGCAGCCCGACCGCGTACGCGACCTTGCGCACCAGGTGCCCATGCAGCGGGGCGGTAGCGCCGACGAGATCGCCAATGCCATCGTCTGGATGCTGTCCGACGAGGCCAGCTACACCACCATGGCATTGCTGGACGTGACCGGAGGCCGCTGATGCACGCCGACGCACGGTTCTGGTGGGAAGACATGACGCCCGGCGTGGTGCGCGAGCTCGGCCAGCACACCATCACCGCCGAGGAGATCATCTCGTTTGCCGAGCAGTTCGATCCGCAGCCGTTTCACCTGAGCGAAGAAGGCGCGCGCGACTCGGTGTTTGGCCGCCTGAGCGCCAGCGGCTGGCACACCTGCTCGCTGGCGATGCGGCTGATGGTCAACAACTTCCTGCGCTATTCCTCCAGCCTGGGCTCGCCCGGGCTCGATTCGGTGAAGTGGCTCAAGCCGGTGCACCCTGGCGACACGCTGCGGCTGGAACACCACATCCTTGAAGCGCGGCCGATGAACAGCCGCCCCGACGTGGGCCTGGTGCGCACCGTCTGGAAGATGTTCAACCAGAAGGGCGAGCAGGTGCTGCACATGGAAGGCTACGGCATGTTCCGCCGCCGCCAGCCCGGTGCACCGGTGGCAGCAGCAGCAGGCAAGCCATGAAGGGCCTCAGATGAATACTCCATCGTCGGCCGGCGGCACCGGCACGCCATGCGAACTGGATGTCAGCCTGCGCGACGCGGTGCTGACGCTCACCATCTGCCGCGAGCCGCGCCGCAATGCGATGAGCCCGGCGGTCATCGACGGCATGCGCGATGCGATTGCGCGCGCACAGGACGACCGCAGCATCCGCGCCATCGTGATCACCGGCGCCGGCGACAAGGCCTTCTGTGCCGGCGCCGACCTGCAATCGGGCAGCGCCTTTGCGATGGACCCGTCGCAGCCGCGCGCGCTGTTTGCCGAGCTGCTGCGTACCGCGCGTGCCAGTCACGTGCCGCTGATCGCACGCGTCAACGGTGCCTGCATGGCCGGTGGCATGGGCCTGCTGTCGATGTGCGACCTGGCGGTGGCGGCACGCCATGCGGTGTTCGGCCTGCCCGAGGTGAAGGTGGGCGTGTTCCCGGCGCAGGTGATGAGCGTGCTGCAGCACCTGATCCCGCGCCGCGTGCTGGTCGAGATGAGCATCACCGGCGAGCCGATCACCGCCGAGCAGGCGCTGGCCATCGGTCTCGTCAACCATGTGGGCGACGACCTTGACGCCAAGCTCGCCTGGCTGCTGGGCCGGCTGCTCGACAAGTCGCCTTCGGCCGTGCGCCGCGGCCTGTACCTGATGAAGGCCGTGGAGACCATGGACTTCGAGCAGAGCATGGCTTTCACTGAAAGCCAGATCGCGCTGTTCGCGCTGACCGAAGACGCGAAGGAAGGCCAGGCCGCCTTTCGCGACAAGCGCGCACCGAACTGGACGGGCCGTTGATGGGCGACCCGCAGCAAGGCAGCGCACGGCGCGTGGTGCGCATCGGCGGCGCCTCAGGTTTCTGGGGCGACAGCAGCGTGGGTGCGCCGCAACTGGTTCGCTCCGGGCGGATCGACTATCTGGTGTTCGACTACCTGGCCGAACTCACCATGTCCATCCTGGCGGCCGCGCGCGGCAAGAACCCGGAGCTGGGCTACGCCACCGACTTCGTGCAGGTGGCGATGAAGCCGCTGCTGCGCGAGATTGCCGAACGCGGTATCCGCGTGATCAGCAACGCGGGGGGCGTGAACCCGCAGGCCTGCGCCGATGCGCTGCGCGCGGTGGCGGCAGAGCAAGGTGTAGACATCCGCATCGCGGTGGTGCTGGGCGACGACGTGATGCCGCAGGCGGAGGCCCTGCGCAGTGAAGGCGTGCGTGAGCTGCAAAGCGGCGCGCCCCTGCCCGCGCGCTTGCTGACCGCCAATGCCTATCTGGGTGCGCTGCCGATCCGCCAGGCGCTGGATGCCGGCGCGCAGGTGGTGATCACCGGCCGCTGCGTGGACAGCGCGGTCACGCTCGGCGCGCTGATGCATGAGTTCGGCTGGCCGGCGGATGACTTCGACCGGCTTGCGCAGGGCAGCCTGGCCGGCCACATCATCGAATGCGGCTGCCAGGCCACCGGCGGCCTGCACACCGACTGGCGCGACGTGCCCGACTGGCCGCACATCGGCTACCCCGTCATCGAATGCCACGACGACGGCCACTTCATCGTCACCAAGCCCGAAGGCACCGGCGGGCTGGTCAACCGCGCGGTGGTGGCAGAGCAGATGCTCTACGAGATCGGCGACCCGCAGGCCTACCGGCTGCCCGATGTGTGTTGCGACTTCACCCAGGTGCGCATCAGCGACGTCGGCGAGCACCGGGTGCGGGTCGAAGGCGCGCGGGGCCAACACCCCGGTGGCAGCTACAAGGTGTCAGCAACGTACATGGACGGCTTTCGCTGCACTGCGCAGCTCACCATCGTCGGCATCGATGCAGTGGCCAAGGCGCAGCGCACGGGCGAAGCGATCCTGGCGCGGTGTCGCGTGCTGTTCGCGCAGGCGGGCCTGTCCGACTTCAGCCGCACGCACGTCGAGGTGCTGGGCAGCGAGCGCGGCAACTACGGCCCGCAGGCGCGCGGGCTGACCGCACGCGAGGTGGTGCTGCAGGTGGCGGTGATGCATCCGAACAAGGCGGCGCTGGAGCTGTTTGCGCGCGAGATCGCCCCCGCCGGCACCAGCTGGTCACCCGGTACCACCGGCGCCGGCGGGCGGCCCAGCCCCTCGCCCTGCATCCGCCAGTTCGCCTTCCTGATGGACAAGAGCAGGCTGCAACCGAGCGTGCGCATGGACGGCCACGAAACGGCAGTGCCGGTGCCGTGCGATACCGCCAACGGAGCAACAGGCAACGCCGCAGTGGCGCCATCCCGCGCAGCCACCGAGGGCGATGGCCTCTTCAGCGGCCCCACGCGCGAGGTCCCGCTCGTCGCGCTGGCCTGGGCGCGCAGCGGCGACAAGGGCGACATTTCCAACATCGGCGTGATCGCTCGCCGCGCCGAATGGCTGCCGCTGCTGCGCGCGCAGCTCACGCCCGAGCGGGTGAGCCACTGGCTGGCGCACCTGGTGCACGGGCCGGTCAGCCGCTACGAGCTGCCGGGCATCGGCGCGATGAACTTCGTCTGCGAGCAGGCGCTCGATGGCGGCGGCATGAGCTCGCTGCGCAACGATCCGCTGGGCAAGGGCATGGCGCAGATCCTGCTGACGATGCCGGTGCAGGTGCCCGCCGCGTGGGCGCTGCCGGCACCGTCACTCCAGTGACCCCCCTGGCCACCGACCCCGCCCACGGCGATCGGTCGGCGCGGATAATCCGGGGCTGATCGTCCCTGCGACGCCCGAACCCACCCCAGAACCCCACTGGCGCAGCCTTGCACCGCAGGTCGTGCGCCCCTTCAGGAGCCCGCCATGAACGCCCCCGACATCACCCGCGCCACCGGCCGCGTGGCCTCGATCGACCACTGGATTGCAGGGCGCGTGGCGCCGGGCACCAGCGGCCGCAAGTCCGACGTGTTCAACCCGGCCACCGGCGCGGTGACTGGCCAGGTGGCGCTGGCCAACGGTGCCGAGGTGAATACCGCCGTGGCCGCCGCGCAGGCCGCCTTCCCGGCCTGGGCCGACATGCCGCCGATCCGCCGTGCGCGCATCATGTTCAAGTTCCTGGAGCTGGTGAACGCCAACCGCGACAAGCTGGCCCACGCCATCACCGCCGAGCACGGCAAGGTGTTCACCGACGCACAGGGCGAGGTCACGCGCGGCATTGACATCATCGAGTTCGCCTGCGGCATTCCGCAGCTGCTCAAGGGCGACTTCACCGACCAGGTGTCCACCGGCATCGACAACTGGACGCTGCGCCAGCCACTCGGCGTGGTGGCCGGCATCACGCCGTTCAACTTCCCGGTGATGGTGCCGGCGTGGATGTTCCCGGTGGCCATCGCCGCGGGCAACACCTTCGTGCTCAAGCCCAGCCCGATCGACCCCACCCCCTCGCTGATGATGGCCGAGCTGCTCAAGCAGGCCGGCCTGCCGGACGGCGTGTTCAACGTGGTGCAGGGCGACAAGGAGGCGGTGGACGCGCTGCTGGTGCACCCGGATGTGAAGGCGGTCAGCTTCGTTGGCTCCACGCCGATTGCCAACTACATCTACGAGACCGGCGCGCGCCACGGCAAGCGGGTGCAGGCGCTCGGCGGCGCGAAGAACCACATGGTGGTGATGCCCGATGCCGACATGGACCAGGCGGTCGATGCGCTGATCGGCTCGGCCTACGGCTCGGCCGGCGAGCGCTGCATGGCGATCAGCGTGGCGGTGCTCGTGGGCGATGCGGGCGATCGCATCATGCCGGCACTGATCGAGCGCACGAAGACGCTCAAGGTGCTCAACGGCACCAACCTCGCTGCCGAGATGGGCCCGATCGTCACCCGCGTTGCGCACCAGCGCATCAGCGGCTACATCGATGCAGGAGTGAAAGAAGGCGCCAAGCTGCTGGTCGACGGCCGCGGCTTTGACGGCAACAAGGCGGGCGACGGCTGCGCCAACGGCTTCTGGCTTGGCGGCACGCTGTTCGACCATGTGACGCCGCAGATGAAGATCTACAGGGAAGAGATCTTCGGCCCGGTGCTGTCGTGCGTGCGCGTGCCCGACTTCGCCACCGCGGTGCAGCTGATCAACGACCACGAGTTCGGCAACGGCGTGAGCTGCTTCACCCGCGACGGCAACGTGGCACGCGAGTTCGGCCGGCGCATCCAGGTGGGCATGGTCGGCATCAACGTGCCGATTCCGGTGCCGATGGCCTGGCACGGCTTTGGCGGCTGGAAGAAGAGCCTGTTCGGCGACATGCACGCCTACGGCGAAGAAGGCGTACGCTTCTACACCAAGCAGAAGTCGATCATGCAGCGCTGGCCCGAGAGCATTGGCAAGGGCGCCGAGTTCGTGATGCCGACCTCGAAGTAAGCACCGCCCCGTCACCGCCCAGGGCAGCAGCGTCAGGCCACTGCAGACAAGCAAGAGGACCCGCCGATGAGCGAAGCGCAGTTCGACTACGTCATCGTCGGCGCCGGCACCGCCGGCTGCCTGCTGGCCAACCGCCTGAGCGCCGACCCGTCCAAGCGGGTGCTGCTGATCGAAGCCGGCGGCAAGGACGACTACCACTGGATCCACATTCCGGTGGGCTACCTGTACTGCATCGGCAACCCGCGCACCGACTGGCTCTACAAGACCGAGCCCGACGCCGGCTTGAACGGCCGCGCGCTGCGCTACCCGCGCGGCAAGTCGCTGGGCGGCTGCTCCAGCATCAACGGCATGATCTACATGCGCGGCCAGGCGCGCGACTACGACCAGTGGGCGCGGCTGACCGGCGACGACACCTGGAGCTGGGATCAGGCCCTGCCCTACTTCACACGCCACGAAGACCACTGGAAGCTCGACGCTCCCGGCGCGGCCAGCGACGAGTTCAAGCGCCTGCACGGCAACAAGAGCACCGGCAGCACTGGCGAGTGGCGCATCGAGAAGCAGCGCCTGCGCTGGGACATCCTCGATGCGTTCGCGCAGGCCGCCCAGCAGGCCGGCATTCCGGCCACCGACGACTTCAACCGCGGCACCAACGAGGGCGTGGGCTACTTCGAGGTGAACCAGAAGGCCGGCTGGCGCTGGAACACCGCCAAGGCCTTCCTGCGCCCCACCTGCTACGGCCGCCCGAACTTCGAGCTGTGGACTTCGGCCCAGGTGGCCCGGCTTCTGATCGAAACGCAGCCCGACGGCACGCGCCGCTGCACCGGCGCCGAGGTCTGGACCGGCGAAGAGCGGGTGACGGTGCGCGCCGCGCACGAGGTCATCCTGTCGGCAGGCAGCATCGGTTCGCCGCAGATCCTGCAGCTCTCGGGCATCGGCCCGGCCACACTGCTGCAGCCGCTGGGCATTCCGCTGGTGCAGGACCTGCCCGGCGTGGGCGGCAACCTGCAAGACCACCTGCAAATCCGCGCGGTGTTCAAGGTGCAGGGCGCCACCACGCTCAACACCCTGGCCAACTCATGGATCGGCAAGGCGCGCATCGGGCTGGAGTACCTGCTCAGCCGCAGCGGGCCGATGAGCATGGCGCCATCGCAGCTGGGTGCCTTCACCCGCAGCTCGGCCGATCAGGTCCATCCGAACATCGAATACCACGTGCAGCCCCTGAGCCTGGACGCCTTCGGCGAACCGCTGCACCCGTTCCCGGCCTTTACCGCCAGCGTCTGCAACCTCAACCCCACCAGCCGCGGCACGGTGCAAGTCAAGAGTGCGCGCTTCGAGGATGCCCCGGCGATCGCGCCCAACTACCTGTCCACCGAGGAAGACCGCAAGGTGGCAGCCGATTCGCTGCGCGTCACGCGCCGCATCGTGGCGCAGCCGGCACTGGCCAGGTACCAGCCGCAAGAGTGGAAGCCCGGCGTGCAGTTCCAGAGCGATGACGAGCTGGCGCGGCTGGCCGGCGACATTGCCACCACCATCTTCCACCCGGTGGGGACCACCAAGATGGGCCGCGACGACGACCCGATGGCGGTGCTGGATGCGCGGCTGCGGGTGCGCGACGGCCGCGGCGGCGTGTTCGCCGGCCTGCGGGTGGTGGACGCCGGCGCCATGCCCACCATCACCAGCGGCAACACCAATTCGCCCACCCTGATGATCGCCGAGAAGGCCGCCGAGTGGATTGCCGCCGACGCGGCGCGCTGACTTGAAACGGCAAGTTACCAGCGGGCAAGGGCTTACCCCGATGCGGCCAGCGCTTGCGGCTCCTACAGTCTCTGCACTCGACGCGTGTCAGCACGCAGGGTCGGGGACCGAGGAGAATTTCAACAACACCTCCAATGAAGTAAAGCATCCGACGAGATGCCCTGAAACAGGCGCCGCAACCCGGCGCCTTTTGTTTTTGTTGCCCGCTTCTGCCAACCCGCATGGATGACATCGTCCGCCAGGCCATGGCCAAGTGGCCTAACGTACCGCACTGCTACGGCTGGCTCGGCCTGGATGCGCGTGGCCACTGGTACATGCGCGACGACCGCACCCAGGCGGCCGGCCCGTTTGCGGCATCCGACGGTGGCACGCCCGACAGCAGGGGTGCCGTGCTGCGTCATGACAAGCTGATCGACTTCATCCACCGCAACTACGACTGCGACGATGTGGGGCAGTGGTACTTCCAGAACGGCCCGCAGCGGGTGTATGTGGAGCTGGAAGCCACCCCCTGGGTGATGCGCATCGACGACGCGCTGGCGGTGCACAGCCATACCGGGCGTGCGGCACAGGTGCGCGCTGCGCTGACCGACGAGCAGGGCCGGGTGTACCTCGACACCGACATCGGCCTGGGCCTGGCGCACACGCTGGACGTCGGCCTGGCTGCGCGGGCCATCGAGTCGGGCCTGTGGCCGCTGGCCGAAGCGCGCTCGAGCGATCTTCCGCAGCGCTTTGGCTATGTGCGCAGCCCGCAGGCGCAGCGTGCCGGCGCCACAGCGGCCGCCATGGGTGCAAGCGCCAACAAAAAACCGGCCTGAGCCGGTTGTCTTGTGAAGTGCCTTGCGCCGCATGCAGCGCACAGGCCTTCAGGTGTGCATCACTTCTTGGCCTGGGCGTCGGCGGCGGCCTTTTGCGGCTCGGCGAACTTGGCGCCTGCGGCGTTGGCGAGGTGCACCACCGCACGGCCGATCTCGACATCATCGAAATCGCCACCGCCCTGCGCGCCCATCGCGCCCTTGCCCTTGAGCGCCGAGGTCAGCAGCGCCTCATAGCCGGTCTTGATGCGGGCGCTCCAGGCACCGGCATCGCCGAGCTTGGGTGCACCCGCCACGCCGGCGGTGTGGCAGGCCGCGCACTGCGCCTTGTAGACCTCTTCGCCACCCTTGAGCGGGCGGTTGGCATCGCGGATCTCGACGGTGCCCACCTTCTGGATGCGCTGCTCGATGGACTTGGCGCGCGCTTCTTGCGACACGCCGGCCAGCGCCAGCGCTTCGGCTTCAGAACGGCCCGAGGGCTTGGCAGCCGAGGTCACGTAGTACACCAGGCCGATGATCGCGAACACCGGTACCACGAAGGAGAAAAACACCGCGACCAGCAACTGCTTGGGGGTCTTGATCGGGCCGGTGTGGGCTTCTTCGTGTGCGCTGTCGCTCATGGCGTCCTCGGAAATGCAAGCGTGACTACAAAGCCCGCGATTATAGCGGCGCCACCTTGTGCGAAGGGCGAAACGGCCTCGTGCAGCGTGGGCGTGCAGCGCTCGCTACGGCAGCGATCGACGATAATCCGGCGTCGCGCGGCTGTAGCTCAGTGGATAGAGTATTGGCCTCCGAAGCCAAGGGTCGTGGGTTCGATCCCCGCCAGCCGCGCCACCCCTCAGAGCATGAAGCGCTTGAGCAGCTCCTGGGCCTGCGCCACGTCGGCGATGTCGGCCAGTGTGGAGCGCGTGAGTTCGGTGGCCATGTCGCCGCCCTGCGCGATGGTGGCGCGCTGACGCACCGTCTGCAGCCACTCGTCGCCATAGGCCTCGTACAGCGGCAGCCGCTTGTACACGCTGCTGGCCACCAGCCACTCCACGAACTCTTCTGCCGGGTAGCGCAGCATGCCCGCCACCTTCACTTCGTCGGGCGCCAGCGCGCTGATGTCCACCGCGCGTGCGGCCATCACATAGTTCGACGAGTGGTACACCCGCACGTTGTACGCCGGGTCCTTGTGGAAGGGGTGCTCGAAATTGGCTTCGTAATCAAAGCCCAGCCAGGCAAGGTTCCACACCGCCGTGGAGCGCTTGAGCAGCATGCTGGCCGCCGGCCCGCACGAAAAGTCGCGGATGCGGCAGGTGTACTCGTCCAGCGGTCGGGGGGAGTAGCGCACGGCCACCGGGGGCAGTTCGGTGCGGCGCAGGTGGGCAGGCGAGTCGCTCATAAATATCCTAGCCGTGTTGGTTACATAATGTTACCAACATCTCGGGGCGTCTGCAACAGCGGCCCTGACCTCAGCCGGCTTGGAGCGACAGACGCGGGCCTCTCCCACCCCGCATTGTCGTTGCAGAACGCCAAAAAGCAAAACCCGCCGAATCGGCGAGCGATTTGGCGGGTTTTGTGGCCCATGCGGATGCACGGGATGTTGGTTGCGCGAGGAGGATTTGAACCTCCGACCTTTGGGTTATGAGCCCAACGAGCTACCAGGCTGCTCCATCGCGCGGCAAATCAAAGATTGTAGCTTACTCGGCAGCCTTCGCGCCTTCGGCGGCCGCTTCCTGCGGCTCGGGGCGGTCCACCAGCTCCACCAGCGCCATGGGGGCGTTGTCGCCCACGCGGAAGCCCATTTTCAGGATGCGGGTGTAGCCGCCCGGGCGCGCCTTGTAGCGCGGGCCGAGTTCGCCAAACAGCTTGGAGACGTTGTCGCGGTTGCGCAGGCGGTCAAACGCCAGGCGTTTGTTGGCCAGCGTCGGCTCCTTGCCCAGCGTGATCATCGGCTCGACGACGCGACGCAGTTCCTTGGCCTTGGGCAGCGTGGTCTTGATGACCTCGTGCTCGATCAGCGAGTTCATCATGTTGCGAAGCATCGCCAGGCGATGCTCGCTGGTGCGGTTGAGTTTCCGAAGTCCGTGTCCGTGACGCATGGTGCTTTCCTTTCCTTATCGATCAGGCAGCCGTATCAGGTACTGCCCGTTGCACTCAATGGTTGATCAACGCTTCTCGAGGCCGGCCGGCGGCCAGCTCTCGAGCTTCATGCCCAGCGTGAGACCGCGGGAAGCCAGGACTTCCTTGATCTCGTTGAGCGACTTGCGACCCAGGTTCGGGGTCTTCAGCAGCTCGTTCTCGGTGCGCTGGATCAGGTCACCGATGTAGTAGATGTTTTCGGCCTTCAGGCAGTTGGCCGAGCGCACGGTGAGCTCGAGCTCATCGACCGGACGCAGCAGGATCGGGTCGAACTGCTGCGCGCTGCGCGGCGTGGGCGACTCGAAGGCGGCGAGTTCGGCGCCCTCGAGTTGCGCGAACACCGCGAGCTGCTCGACCAGGATCTTGGCCGACGCACGCACCGCGTCTTCGGCGCTGATCGCGCCGTTGGTCTCGATCTCCATGACCAGCTTGTCGAGGTCGGTACGCTGCTCCACGCGCGCGTTCTCGACGGCGTAGCTCACGCGCTTGACCGGCGAGAACGATGCGTCCAGCACAATGCGGCCGATGCTCTTGGTCGGCTCGTCGCCGAAGCGGCGCATGGTGCCCGGCACATAGCCGCGGCCCTTCTCGACCTTGATCTGCATGTCGAGCTTGCCGCCCTGCGACAGCGTGGCGATCACGTGGCCCGGGTTGATGATCTCGACGTCGTGCGGCGTCTGGATGTCCGCTGCGGTGACCACGCCCTCGCCGTCCTTGCGCAGGCTCAGCGTGACTTCGTCGCGGTTGTGCAGCTTGAACACCACGCCCTTGAGGTTCAGCAGGATGTTGACCACGTCTTCCTGCACGCCGTCGATCGACGAGTACTCGTGCAGCACGCCGGCGATGGTGACTTCGGTGGCCGAGTAGCCGACCATCGACGACAGCAGCACACGGCGCAGGGCGTTGCCCAGGGTGTGGCCGTAGCCGCGCTCGAACGGCTCGAGGGTGACCTTGGCGCGGTTGGGCGCCAGCGGCTCCACATTGATGGACTTGGGCTTCAGCAGTTGGGTTTGCATTCGGTCTTCCTCTCAATACCCCCGGCTCGTTACACCGGTAAGGCTGGTGAAGAACCCCTGGCACAGTGCCCTGCGGCAGGGGAGCGAAAAAACAGCGGGCGCGCGGCGCCCCGGCGCATCAGCGTGAATACAGTTCGACGATCAGCGATTCGTTGATGTCGGCACCGAACTCGTCGCGGTCAGGCACTTTCTTGAAGGTGCCCTCGGCCTTGTCGGCGTTGACCTCGACCCAGCCCGGCAGGCCCACTTGCTGGGCCAGTTGCAGCGCCTCGAGGATGCGGCCCTGCTTCTTGGACTTCTCGCGCACGGCCACCACGTCGCCGGCCTTCACCAGGTACGACGGAATGTTGACCGGCTGGCCGTTGACGGTGATCGCCTTGTGCGACACCAGCTGGCGCGCCTCGGCGCGGGTCGAGCCGAAGCCCATGCGATAGACGACGTTGTCCAGGCGCGACTCGAGCAGGAACAGCAGGTTGGCGCCGGTGTTGCCCTTGCGGCGGTCGGCTTCCTCGAAGTAGCGGCGGAACTGGCGCTCGAGCACGCCGTACATGCGCTTGACCTTCTGCTTCTCGCGCAGCTGCACGCCGAAGTCGGAGGTGCGCTGGCCCGAGGTGCGGCCGTGCTGGCCGGGCTTGGATTCGAACTTGGCCTTGTCGCTGATCGAGCGGCGCGCGCTCTTCAGGAACAGGTCGGTGCCTTCACGGCGTGAGAGTTTGGCCTTGGGGCCGAGGTAACGTGCCACTTGACTTTCCTTTGATTCAACTGCCGCAGCCTGTTGCTGCGGGAGCCATCAGCCTGCGGCCGATGGCGGTGGGCTTGACGAAAAACGGATCAGATGCGACGGCGCTTTTGCGGGCGGCAGCCGTTGTGCGGCACCGGCGTCACGTCAGAGATCGACGTGATGCGGATGCCCAGCGCGGCCAGCGCACGCACCGACGACTCGCGACCCGGGCCGGGGCCCTTGATCTCGACGTCGAGGTTCTTGATGCCCTGCTCGATGGCAGCGCGGCCCGCCACTTCCGAAGCCACCTGGGCTGCGAACGGCGTGGACTTGCGCGAGCCCTTGAAGCCCTGGCCACCCGACGACGCCCACGACAGTGCGTTGCCTTGGCGGTCGGTGATGGTGATGATGGTGTTGTTGAACGACGCGTGCACGTGCGCGATGCCGTCCGCAACGTTCTTGCGGACCTTCTTGCGCACGCGTTGCGCGGCGTTGCTGGCGGGAGCTTTGGCCATGTCGGTTCTCTCTTGCGATTATTTCTTCAGCGCCTGAGCACCCTTTTTCGGGCCCTTGCGGGTGCGCGCGTTGGTACGCGTGCGCTGGCCGCGCATCGGCAGGCCACGGCGATGACGGAAACCACGGTAGCAACCGATGTCCATCAAGCGCTTGATGTTCATGGTCGTCTCGCGGCGCAGGTCACCTTCGATGGTGAACTGGGCGATCTGGTCGCGGATTTTCTCGAGATCGGCGTCGGTCAGGTCCTTCACCTTCTTGGAGAAGGCGATGCCGCAGGCCACGCAGATCTTGCGGGCGCGCGTGCGGCCGATGCCGAAGATGGCCGTCAGGCCGATCTCGGCGTGCTGATGCGGCGGAATGTTGATGCCAGCGATACGTGCCATGTTTGTCCTCTGATAACTCGTGCGATCAGCCCTGGCGCTGCTTGTGGCGCGGATCGGTGCAGATGACCCGCACCACGCCCTTGCGGCGGATGATCTTGCAGTTGCGGCAAATTTTCTTGACCGAAGCCGAAACTCTCATGTCGCTCTCCAAAAAATCTGTTGCCCCGAGAGGCGTCCTTACCTACTTCGCGCGGAACACGATCCGTGCCCGCGTCAGGTCGTAAGGCGTCAATTCCACCGTGACCTTGTCGCCTGGGAGGATGCGGATGTAGTGCATCCGCATCTTTCCCGATATATGTCCCAGCACCACATGGCCGTTTTCCAGCTTCACGCGGAAGGTCGCGTTGGGCAGGTTTTCGACCACCTCACCCTGCATCTGGATGACATCGTCCTTCGCCATCTCGCCGCCGTTCAGGAAGCCTTGAAATTCGCTTTCTTCAACAGGGACTCGTATTGCTGGGACATCATGTAGTTCTGCACCTGGGCCATGAAGTCCATGGTCACCACCACAATGATCAGCAGCGACGTTCCACCGAAGTAGAACGGCACGTTGTATTTCAGGATCAGGAACTCCGGCAGCAGGCACACCACGGTGATGTACACCGCACCCACCGCCGTCAGGCGCAACAGGATGCGGTCAATGTAGCGTGCGGTCTGGTCGCCCGGCCGGATGCCCGGAATGAAGGCTCCGCTCTTCTTCAGGTTGTCGGCGGTCTCGCGGCTGTTGAAGACCAGCGCCGTGTAGAAGAAGCAGAAGAAAACGATGGCTGCCGCATACAGCAGCACGTAGATCGGCTGGCCCGGGGTAAGCGTGCCCGCGATGTCCTTGAGCCACACCATCGACTCGCCCGCGCTGAACCAGCCCACCACGGTGGCCGGCAGCAGGATGATGGACGAGGCAAAGATCGGCGGAATCACGCCGGCCATGTTGAGCTTGAGCGGCAGGTGCGACGATTGACCGCCGTACACCTTGTTGCCCACCTGGCGGCGCGCATAGTTGACCAGGATCTTGCGCTGGCCGCGCTCGACGAACACCACGAACCAGGTCACCAGGCCCACCAGCGCCACGATGAAGATCGACACCAGGATGCTCATCGCACCGGTGCGCACCAGCTCGAGCAGGCCGCCAATCGCATTGGGCAGACCAGCAGCGATGCCGGCGAAGATCAGGATCGAGATGCCGTTGCCCAGGCCACGCTCGGTGATCTGCTCACCCAGCCACATCAGGAACATGGTGCCGGCGGTCAGGCTGACCACGGCGGTCATGCGAAAACCAAAGCCCGGGTTCAGCACCAGACCGGCAGAGCTTTCCAGCGCCACGGCAATGCCCAGTGACTGGAAGATGGCCAGACCCAGCGTCCCGTAACGGGTGTACTGGGTGATCTTGCGGCGACCGGCTTCGCCTTCCTTCTTGAGCTGCTCGAACGTGGGCACCACGTAGGTGAGCAGCTGCATGATGATGGACGCGCTGATGTAGGGCATGATTCCCAGCGCAAACACGGTGAAGCGCGACAGCGCCCCGCCCGAAAACATGTTGAACAGGTTCAGGATGCCGCCTTCCTGGCTCTTGAACAGCTGCTGCAACTGGTCCGGGTCGATGCCGGGCACGGGAATGTGTGCGCCGATGCGGTAGACGACGAGCGCAAGCAGCAGAAAGACCAGCCGGCGACGCAGGTCGCCGAACTTGCCGGTCTTTGCAATCTGGGCTGCGCTGGTGGCCACCGAAATCGTCCTTGTTCAGTCCTGCAGGCCGATCAGGCCACGCTGCCGCCGGCCGCCTCGATGGCTGCCTTGGCACCGGCAGTCGCACCGATGCCGTTGAGCTTGACCGCGCGCTTGATCTCGCCGGACTTGATCACCTTGACCACCTTGGCCAGTTCACCCACCAGGCCCGCCTGCTTGAGCGTCAGCAGGTCGACTTCGGCAGCGCCCAGGCGCTCGAGTGCGGTCAGCGTGACTTCGGCGTTGAACTTCAGCGAGGCCGACTTGAAGCCGCGCTTGGGCAGGCGCCGCTGCAGCGGCATCTGGCCGCCTTCGAAGCCCACCTTGTGGTAGCCGCCCGAACGCGACTTCTGGCCCTTGTGGCCGCGACCTGCGGTCTTGCCCAGGCCCGAGCCGATGCCACGGCCCACGCGGCGGCGTGCGCGCTTGGCACCGTCAGCCGGCTTGATCGAATTGAGTTCCATCTTCAGTCCCTTTGTGGCCCTGCAATCAGAGCACTTTGACCAGGTAGCTGACCTTGTTGATCATTCCGCGCACGGCGGGCGTGTCCTGCAGCTCGCTCATGCTGTTGAGCTTGCGCAGGCCCAGGCCGCGCACGGTGGCGCGATGCGATTCCTTGGTGCCGATGGGGCTGCGCACCAGCTGCACCTTCACGGTTTTCTGCGTCGTCATCTGGCTGCTCCCGATCAGGCCGCGAACAGGTCTTCGACCGACTTGCCGCGCTTGGCTGCCACCTCTGCCGGGGTGGTGCAGTTCTTCAGCGCGTCCAGCGTGGCGCGGACCATGTTGTAGGGGTTGGACGAACCATGGCTCTTGGCCACGATGTCGGTGATGCCCATCACTTCGAAGATGGCGCGCATCGGGCCGCCGGCGATGATGCCCGTGCCTTTGGGGGCCGGCGCCATCATCACGACCGCAGCGCCGTGGTGGCCGGTCACGTTGTGATGGATGGTGCCGTTCTTCAGCGACACCTTGGTCATGTTGCGGCGGGCTTCTTCCATCGCCTTCTGCACGGCGGCAGGCACTTCCTTGGACTTGCCCTTGCCCATGCCGACGCGGCCGTCGCCGTCGCCAACCACGGTCAGCGCGGCAAAGCCGAGGATGCGACCACCCTTGACGACCTTGGTCACGCGGTTGACCGCGATCATCTTCTCGCGCAGGCCGTCTTCCGGACCGTCACCCTGCGTTTTCGCTTGAACTTTCGCCATGTCTGTATCCGTATCTGGTGAGCGTCAGAACTGCAGGCCGGCTTCGCGGGCTGCATCGGCCAGCGCCTTCACGCGGCCGTGATAGGCAAAGCCTGCGCGGTCGAAGGCCACCTTGTCGATGCCGGCGGCCTTGGCCTTCTCGGCGATGCGCTTGCCGATGGCCTGGGCCGCGGCGGTGTTGCCGCCCTTGCCCGCGCCGCCGAGCGACTTGCGCACATCGGCCTCGGCGGTTGACGCCGATGCCAGGACCTTGCTGCCGTCGCCGGAGATGACGCTGGCGTAGATGTGAAGATTGGTGCGGTTGACCGTCAGCCGCGCAATGCCCTGCTGGGCAATGCGGATGCGGGTCTGACGGGCACGGCGCAGGCGCTGCTCTTTCTTGGTCAACATGATGCAGCTCCTTACTTCTTCTTGGTCTCTTTGATCACGACCGTCTCGTCCGCGTAGCGGATGCCCTTGCCCTTGTAGGGCTCGGGCGGACGGATCGCACGGATCTCGGCGGCCACCTGGCCTACGCGCTGGCGGTCAGCGCCCTTGATCACGATCTCGGTGGGGGCCGGCGTGGCCACGGAGATGCCCGCGGGCATGTCCTTGTTGACCGGGTGCGAGAAGCCGACCGACAGGTTGAGCTTGGCGCCCTGGGCCTGGGCCTTGAAGCCCACGCCGACCAGCGTGAGCTTCTTCTCGAAGCCCTTGGTGACGCCGGTGACCATGTTGTTGACGAGCTGGCGCATGGTGCCGCTCATCGCGTTGGCTTCGCGCGAGTCGTTGGCCGGCGTGAAGCTGAGCTTGCCGCCTTCGCTTGCGATCTTGACCAGCGCGTTCTGGGCGAGCGACAGCGTGCCGCCGGCGCCCTTGACGCTGATCTGGTCTTCCTTGAGGGTCACGTCCACGCCTGCGGGGACGGTGACGGGCATTTTTCCTACGCGGGACATTTCAGGTTTCCTCCGTTCCGCGGCTTAGGCGACGTAGCACAGCACTTCGCCACCGACACCGGTAGCGCGCGCCTTGCGGTCGGTCATCACGCCCTTGGGCGTGGTCACGATGGCCACACCCAGCCCGTTCTGGACCTGGGGGATGGCGTCGCGGCCCTTGTACACGCGCAGGCCGGGACGGCTCACGCGCTCGATGCGCTCGATCACCGGACGGCCGGCGTAGTACTTCAGCGCGATTTCGAGCTCGGACTTGCCGCCTTCGCTCTTGACCTGGAAGCCGTCGATGTAGCCCTCGTCCTTCAGCACCTGGACGATGGCGACCTTGACCTTGGACGACGGCACGCTGACGGTGGGCTTGGCCACCATCTGCGCATTGCGGATGCGGGTCAGCAGGTCGGAGATGGGATCACTCATGCTCATGTCGAAACTCTCCTGCCTTACCAGCTGGCCTTGGTCACGCCGGGGATGTCGCCGGCGAAGGCCATTTCACGGATCTTGGCGCGGCCCAGGCCGAACTGGCGGAACGTGCCACGCGGGCGGCCGGTGATCTCGCAGCGGTTGCGCTGGCGAGTCGGGTTGGCGTTGCGCGGAATCTTCTGCAGGGCGGCGCGAGCGGCATCGCGCTCTTCGTCGCTCTTCTTGGCGTCCTTGGCGACGGCCTTGAGCTCGGCGTACTTCTTGGCGAACTTCGCCACGAGTTTTTCGCGCTTGAGCTCGCGCTGGATCAAAGCTACCTTAGCCACGTGCCACCTCAGTTCTTGAATGGGAAACGGAAGCCCGCGAGCAGTGCCTTGCACTCCTCGTCGGTCTTGGCCGTCGTGGTGATGCTGATGTTCAGGCCGCGCAGGGCATCGACCTTGTCGTACTCGATCTCGGGGAAGATGATCTGTTCCTTGACGCCGATGTTGTAGTTGCCACGGCCGTCAAAGGCGCGCCCCGAGATGCCGCGGAAGTCGCGCACGCGCGGCAGCGCCACGGTGACGAAGCGGTCGAGGAATTCATACATGCGCACGCCGCGCAGGGTGACCATGCAGCCGATCGCCTGGCCTTCACGGATCTTGAAGCCGGCGATGGCCTTCTTGGCCTTGGTGACCACCGGCTTCTGGCCGGCGATCTTGGTGAGGTCGCCCACGGCGTTGTCCATCACCTTCTTGTCGGCCACCGCCTCGCTCACGCCCATGTTCAGCGTGATCTTGGTCAGGCGCGGCACCTGCATCGGCGACTTGTAGCCGAACTTCTTGGTGAGTTCGGGAACGACTTTTTCGCGGTAGTGTTGCTGCAGACGTGCCATTTATGCCACCTTGATCTCTTCGCCGCTGGACTTGTAGACGCGCACGCGCTTGCCGTCGGCCTGCACCTTGATGCCCACGCGGTCGGCCTTGCCCGTGGCGGCGTTGTAGATCGCCACGTTCGACTGGTGGATCGGCATGGACTTCTCGACGATGCCGCCGGTGGTGCCCTTCATCGGATTGGGCTTGGTGTGCTTCTTCACCAGGTTGATGCCCTCGATGACCACGTGGTCTGCGTCCTTGCGCAGCGTGACCTTGCCGCGCTTGCCCTTGTCGCGGCCGGCCAGCACGATGACTTCGTCGCCCTTGCGGATCTTGTTCATGGCGCTTCCTTACAGAACTTCGGGCGCCAGCGACACGATCTTCATGAAGCGCTCGGTGCGCAGTTCGCGCGTGACCGGGCCGAAGATGCGGGTGCCGATGGGCTCCAGCTTGTTGTTGAGCAGCACGGCGGCGTTGCCGTCGAACTTGACGAGCGAGCCATCGCTGCGGCGGATGCCCTTGGCGGTGCGCACGACGACGGCGCTGTAGACCTCGCCCTTCTTGACGCGGCCACGCGGAGCGGCTTCCTTGATGCTCACCTTGATGATGTCGCCCACGCTGGCGTAGCGACGCTTGGAGCCGCCGAGCACCTTGATGCAAAGAACGGACTTCGCACCCGTGTTGTCGGCAACTTCGAGCCGGGATTCGGTTTGGATCATGTCAGTACATTCCCAACTTGTACCAGGGGTCTTTCGGGGAACATCCCCGAACGCTCACCACTGGTCAGTCTTGGGCCCGTCGTCTTCGCCGCGCCCCCTGTGGGCACAGCGCTTTCGCTGGGCAGAAACCCCTGCCTTTTTCAGGCGGAGCCCGCGATTATGACTGCAAACGCAAAGGCTGTCAAAGCCCCGCGGGGCGGGCGGCGGCGGGCGCCGCTGCCGGGGCGACTGGCCGGGCTGCCGCCCCGGCCCAGGCCTGCGCCAGGGCGGTGAAGGCCTGCGCCTGCGGGTCGCGCCCGGTCTCCTCGGCCAGCACCCGCGCCACCGCGGGAGCGGCGCGCGCTGCCGCCGCGGCATCCAGAAACAGCAGCCGGCTGCGCCGCGCCAGCACATCTTCCACCGTGCGCGCATATTCATGGCGCGCCGCAAAGCGCACCATTGCCTCGCTCAGGCCGTCGGCCAGCCAGGCGTCTGCACCCGGCAGGGCCTGCGCCCGGTCGCGTTCGCTGCCGTAGGCCGCCCACCCGCCCTGCAGTTGCGGCGCCTGCCCCGTGGCGGCGCCCACCAGCGGCAAGTTAGCAGTCACTTCGTCTATGCCTCTGGCGCCTGTGGCAACCAGGCCCTCGGCTGCGCAGCGGCGCAATACATCCCGTGCCATGCTGCGGTAGGTGGTCCACTTGCCGCCGGTGACCGTGACCAGGCCGCCCGGGCTGACCTGCACCAGGTGCTCACGGCTGATGCCCGCCGTGCCACCACCCGCCGATCCCGCGCCCCCCTCTCCCGCCGCCTCGGGCCGCACCAGCGGCCGCAGGCCCACCCAGCAGCTGCGCACGTCGGCTGCGCGCGGCGCGCGCGCCAGCACGTCCGCCGCTTCGCGCAGGATGAAGTCGACCTCGTCGGCAAAAGGCTGCGGCTCGCGCACCGTGTCGGCGCGCGGTGTGTCGGTGGTGCCCAGGATCACCTTGCCCAGCCACGGCACCGCAAACAGCACCCGGCCGTCGCGGGTGCGCGGCACCAGCAGCGCCTGTTGCCCCGGCAGGAAGTCGGCATCGACCACCAGATGCACGCCCTGGCTCGGCGCGACCAGCGGCCGCACCGCCGCCGCGCCCGGCTCGCGCTGGCGCAACTCGTCCACCCACACCCCGGTGGCATTGATGACGCAGCGCGCCTGCACCCGAAACGACGCACCCGACTCGCGGTCTTCGCAGGTCAGCCCGCTCACCCGGCCGGCGTCGTGCAGCACCGCCGTGACCGCGCAGTGGTTGACCAGCAGCGCACCCTGGGCCGCAGCGGTACGTGCCAGCGCCAGCGCCAGCCGCGCGTCGTCGAACTGCGCGTCCCAGTAGCGCACGCCGCCGCGCAAGCCCTCGGTGCGAACATTGGGCAGCGCGGCGCGCACCCCGGCGGCGCCCAGCCATTCGGTGGCGCCCAGACCGGCATCGCCCGCCAGGCGGTCGTAGGCCTTCAGGCCGAGCCCGTAGAACGGCGCTTCCCACCAGCGGTAGGCCGGCATCACGAAGGCCAGCGGCTGCGACAGGTGCGGTGCATTGCGCAGGATGGTGGCGCGCTCGTGCAGCGCCTCGCGCACCAGCGACAGGTTGCCCTGCGCCAGGTAGCGCACACCCCCGTGCAGCAGCTTGGTGGCGCGCGAGGACGTGCCCTTGGCAAAGTCGTGCGACTCGAGCAGCACCACGCTCAGGCCACGCGCTGCCGCATCAAGCGCCACGCCCAGCCCGCTGGCACCGCCGCCGACGACAGCGATGTCCCATGCGCGCGGCTCGGCCAGCCGCGCCAGCAGGGCGGCGCGCTCGGTGGGCAGGGGCTCAGTCACGCGCCCACCCGCGCGAGCGCTGCACCGCCTCGCGCCAGCGCGCGAGCTTGGCGCGCCGCGCCGCGTCGCCCATGCGCGGCTCGAAGCGGCGCTGCACCTGCCACTGCGCCGAAATCTCCGCGGCACCGCGCCACACGCCGGCCGACAGGCCCGCCAGGTAGGCGGCTCCCAGCGCGGTGGTTTCGGTGGTCACCGGCCGCACCACCGGCACGCCCAGAAAGTCGGCCTGCATCTGCATCAGCAGGTCGTTGCGCGACGCACCGCCGTCCACACGCAATTCCTTGAGCGCGATGCCGCTGTCGCGCGCCATCGCATCGAACATGTCGGCGGTCTGCAGCGCAATCGCCTCGAGGGCTGCGCGCGCGATGTGCGCCCGCGTGGTGCCGCGGGTCATGCCCACCAGCGTGCCGCGCGCATGGCCGTCCCAGTCGGGCGCACCCAGCCCGGCGAAGGCGGGCACCAGATACACGTCGCCGCTGTCGGCAACGCTTGCGGCCAGCGCCTCGACGTCGGACGCGCGCTCGATGATCTTCAGGCCGTCGCGCAGCCACTGCACCGTGGCGCCGGCCATGAACACCGAGCCCTCCAGGCAATAGGCCGTGCGCCGTGCCGCATCGTGCGGGCCCTGCCAGCCGACCGTGGTGAGCAGCCGGTGGCGGCTGGGCACTGCAGCGGTACCGGTGTTCATCAGCATGAAGCAGCCGGTGCCGTAGGTGTTCTTGGCCATGCCCGGCGCAAAGCAGGCCTGGCCGAAGGTGGCGGCCTGCTGGTCGCCCGCCACGCCGGCGATCGGCAGCGACACGCCCAACAACGCCGCGTCGGTGTACCCGAAGTCGCCACTGGAAGGGCGCACCTCGGGCAGCAGCGCGCGCGGAATGCCGAACAGCTGCAGCATCGCGTCGTCCCACTGCAAGGTGCGCAGGTTGAACAGCAGCGTGCGCGAGGCATTGCTCGCATCGGTGGCATGCACACGGCCGCCGGTCAGCTTCCAGACCAGCCAGCTGTCCACCGTGCCGAAGGCCAGCTCGCCGCGTTCGGCGCGCTCGCGGGCACGCGGCACATGGTCGAGCAGCCAGGCCAGCTTGGTGGCCGAAAAGTAGGCATCCAGAACCAGGCCGGTGGCGCGCTGGATGCGGGGTGCCTCGCCGCGTGCGCGCAGCGCGTCGCAGGCGCCGGCGGTGCGGCGGTCCTGCCAGACGATGGCCGGCGCCACGGGCTGGCCGCTGCGGCGGTCCCACAGCACCGTGGTCTCGCGCTGGTTGGTGATGCCGATGGCGCGCACTTCGCGCGCATCCACCCGGGCCAGCGCCTCGCGCGCCACGGCCAGTTGCGTCTGCCAGATCTCCTGGGCGTCGTGCTCGACCCAGCCGGGCTGCGGAAAGTGCTGGGTGAATTCCCGCTGCGCTGCGGCCAGCGCGCGACCGGCACGATCGAACACGATCGCGCGCGAACTGGTGGTGCCCTGGTCGAGCGCAAGAACCGACATGGCTTCTCCCGGCGTGACTGCTGGCGCAGAAGGTTAACGCAAGCGCCCCGCGCGCAGCCGCCCGGGTCACCGCACCGGCGCTGCGGCGACAATGGCGCATCGGTGATGGCGTGCCCGGCGTTGTGGATGCGTGCGGGTCAAGCGCCACGCAACCCATGGACCGCATTCACATGAAGCCCCATCCCCTGCCCACGGATGCCCGCATCGCCTTCATCGGCGGCGGCAACATGGCCAGCGCCATCATCGGCGGCCTGGTGCGCCAGGGCCTGCCGCCGGATCGCATCAGCGTGGTCGAGCCCTTCGAAGCCGCGCGCGACAAGCTGCGTACCGACCACGGCGTGCAGGCCGAGGCGCACGCCGGCGAGGCGCTGCGCCAGGCGACGCTGGTGGTGTGGGCCGTCAAGCCGCAGACCTTTGGCGATGCGGCGCGGCCGGTGCAGCCGTTCACCGCGAACGCGCTGCACCTGAGCGTGGCCGCCGGCATCCGAAGCGACAGCATTGCGAAGTGGCTGGGCAGCGAGCGTGTGGTGCGCGCGATGCCCAACACGCCCGCGCTGATCGGTCAGGGCATGACCGCGCTGTTCGCCCGCCCCGCCGCCAGCGCCGACGACCGTGCCACCGTCGAGCAGGTGCTGCGCCCGACCGGCGAGTTGCTGTGGGTGGAACGCGAAGAACTGCTTGATGCGGTGACCGCGCTGTCGGGCTCGGGGCCGGCGTATGTGTTCTTCTTCATCGAAGCAATGACCGCTGCAGCCATCGAGATGGGGCTGAGCGCCGGGCAGGCGCAACGCCTGGCCATCGGCACCTTCGCGGGTGCCTCGGCACTGGCGCAGCGCTCGGATGAGCCGCCTGCGGTGCTGCGCGAGCGGGTCACCTCCAAGGGCGGCACCACCCATGCCGCGATCACCTCGATGCAGTCCGATGCGGTGGATGCGCTGTTTGCCAAGGCCTTGCGCGCCGCGCGCGACCGCGCCAAGGAACTCGGCGACGAGTTCGGGCGTTGAACCAGCGCAAGGCGAAAGCTGGCGTCCTTGGTGCGCCGGCGCTCAACGCGCAGGGGTGAAGTACAGGGGTAAAGCGCGGGCGCGGGCAAGGTGGGCGTTGCCACCGGTTGCACAAACTTTGCGCGTGAGGGTCAACGCGGGCCTGCGCCACCCGTTAGTCATGTGAGCGGCTTGGCAAGCGGCGCCTTGCATGGGCGTGGCGGTCGGGTCGCTCACCCTTCGTTCACTTCAGGAACCCTCATGAAATCCCTGCTCGCCGCCCTGATCAGCGCCTCGGTGTTCGCTGCCGCCGCCCAAACCGCCGCCCCGGCAACGCCTGCCACCCCCGCTTCGCCTGCCGCGCAGTCTGACTCCAGCAGCAAGCCGGCGCCGGCGAAGAAGAAGGCCAGCAAGGCCAAGAAGTCGGGCAAGAAGGCCGCCAAAAAGGCCGAGTAAGGGCCACGCCCTCGCGCCCTGCCTTCAGCGCAGGGCGTAGCCGAGCGCCAGGCCGGCAAACACCGCAAACCCTACCCAGTGGTTCAGGCGGAACGCCTGGAAGCAGCCCTCGCGGCTGCGCTCGCGGATCAGCGCGTAGTGCCACATCGCCTGCACCGCTGCGGCCAGCAGGCCTGCCGCAAAAGCCGCCACCGCGAGCGGCGGCCAGCCCTGCATGCGCGGCAGCAGCAGCGCCGCCCATGACAGCAAATACACCGCATAGAAGGCCATCACCGCCATCACGTCAAGGCGCCCGAGCGTGATGGCCGAGGTCTTCATGCCGATCCTCAGGTCATCGTCGCGGTCCACCATCGCGTACTCGGTGTCATAGGCCAGCACCCAGAACAGGTTGGCCACCAGCAGCCCCCACGCCAGCAGCGGCACCTCGGCCTGCACCGCGGCAAACGCCATCGGGATGCCAAAGCTGAAGGCGATGCCCAGCACCGCCTGCGGCATCGACACCGCGCGCTTGGCAAACGGGTAGATCAGCGTGACCGCCAGCGCCGCGAACGACCAGGCCACCGTCGTCAGGTTGGTGGTGAGCACCAGCCCGAATGCGCACAGGGCCAGCACCGCGCCCAGCGCCAGCGCCTCTTTCACCGACACCTGCCCGGAGGTGACCGGCCGCTGCGCGGTGCGCTTGACGTGGCGGTCGAAGTCGCGGTCGGCCACATCATTGACGCAGCAGCCCGCGCTGCGCATCAGGATGGTGCCGAGGCTGAACACCGCCAGCAGATGCCATCCCGGCCAGCCCTGCGCCGCCACCCACAGCGCGCTGAGGGTGGGCCACAGCAGCAGCAGCCAGCCGGCGGGCCGGTCCCAGCGGATCAGGTCAAGGTAGAGCGATGCGCGCGATCGCGTGGCAACGGCGTGGCCCCGGGCAGACATCGCTTGAGCGCTCCGTTCACGACAGGCGCTTCACGCCCGGCAGCTCGCAGGCGTAGACCGCATTGCGCAGCGCGGCGATCGCCTCGTAGCGGGTGAAGCTGCGCCGCCACGCCAGCACCACGCGCCGCGTCGGCGGCTCGCCACCCTGCGCATCGGTGATCGGCAGGTAGCGCACATAACCGTCGTCGCCCACCGCGGCCGCGGCATCGGCAGCCGCCGACGGGCGCCGCTTTTTCGCATCAAGGGCATCGCGCGGCACGCTGAGCCGCGGCACCAGCGTCACGCCCATGCCGGCGGCCACCATGTGCTTGATGGTCTCGAGGCTCGAACCCTCGAAGCTCTTGCGGATGCCTTCGGCGTCGCTGGAAAAGCGCGCGAACTCGGGGCACACCTCCAGCACATGGTCGCGAAAGCAGTGGCCGTTGCCCAGCAGCAGCATCGTCTCTTGCTTGAGCGCCTCGGCATGCACCGACTTCTGCTGCGCCAGCGGATGGTTGCGCGGCACCGCGGCCACAAACGGCTCGTCATACAGCGGCGCGACCGCCAGGCCAGTGTCGGGGAAGGGCTCGGCCAGGATGGCGCAGTCGATCTCGCCGGTGCGCAGCATCTCCAGCAGCTTGACGGTGAAGTTCTCCTGCAGCATCAGCGGCATCTGCGGCGTGCGCGCAATCGCCTGGCGCACCAGGTCCGGCAGCAGGTAGGGACCGATGGTGTAGATGATGCCGAGCTTGAGCGCGCCGGCCAGCGGGTCCTTGCCACGCTTGGCGATCTCCTTGATCGCGGCGGCCTGCTCCAGCACGCCCTGCGCCTGGCGCACGATCTCCTCGCCCAGCGGCGTGACCGCCACTTCGTTGGCGCTGCGCTCGAACAGCTTGACCTCCAGCTCCTCCTCGAGCTTCTTGATCGCGACCGACAGCGTGGGCTGCGACACGAAGCAGGCTTCAGCCGCGCGGCCAAAGTGCTTCTCGCGCGCGACGGCGACGATGTAGCGCAGTTCGGTGAGGGTCATGCGCGAATCTTAGGCCTTCAGGAACTCGGCCTTGCCGCCGAGCCAGCGCGCCACATGGGCGGCCGCCCGCTCGGGGTGCTGCGCCAGCAGGCGGGGGGCCACGCTGCGTGCCCAGTCGAGCAGGTGCGTGTCGGTGGCCAGATCGGCAAAGCGCAGCAAGGGCGCGCCCGACTGGCGCGCGCCCATGAATTCGCCCGGCCCGCGGATCTCGAGGTCGCGCCGCGCGATCTCAAAGCCGTCGTTGGTCTCGCTCATCGCCTTCAGGCGCGCCCGCGCCGTCTCGCCCAGGCGCGGCGCATCGCCGGTGGAATACAGCAGCACGCAGGCCGACGCCGCGGTGCCGCGCCCCACCCGCCCGCGCAACTGGTGCAGCTGGCTCAGGCCAAAGCGTTCGGCATGCTCGATCACCATCAGCGAGGCATTGGGCACATCCACGCCCACCTCGATCACGGTGGTGGACACCAGCACCGACATCGCGCCCGCCTCGAACAGCGCCATCACCGCCTTCTTCTCGGCCACCGGCATGCGCGAGTGCAACAGCCCCACCAGCGTGGGCGACCCGTCTGGCAGTCGCACGCCGGTCAGCGCAGCCGACAGCTCCTCGTGGGTGGCGGTGGCATTGCGCAGGTCCAGCGCCTCGCTTTCCTCGATCAGCGGGCAGACCCAGTAGACCTGCCGGCCTTGGGCCACCTGCGCGCGGATGCGCTCCACCACCTCGCTGCGCCGCGCCTCGGCAATCAGCTTGGTCAGCACCGGCGTGCGCCCGGGCGGCAGCTCGTCGAGCGTGGAGACGTTGAGGTCGGCGTAGTAGCTCATCGCCAGCGTGCGCGGGATGGGCGTGGCGCTCATCATCAGCAGGTGTGGCTCGAGCGCCGCGCCGTCATGACCATCCGACACCGCGCCATCGGCAAGCTTGCTGCGCAGCGCCAGACGCTGGGCCACGCCAAAGCGGTGCTGCTCGTCGATGATGGCCAGCGCCAGGCGGGCAAAGCGCACCTGCTCCTGGATGACCGCATGCGTGCCGACCACCAGCGCCGCCTCGCCGCGCTCGATCAGCGCCAGCATCTCGGTGCGCTCCTTCTTCTTCTGGCTGCCGGTGAGCCAGGCCACCCGCTGGCCGCGCGGTGCGAGCAGCGGCTCGAGCCAGTCGATCAGCTTGCGAAAGTGCTGCTCGGCCAGGATCTCGGTGGGCGCCATCAGCGCGCACTGCCAGCCCGCGTCGATGGCGATCGCTGCGGCCAGCGCGGCCACCACCGTCTTGCCCGAGCCCACGTCGCCCTGCAGCAGGCGGTGCATCGGCACGGTGCGCGCCAGGTCCTGCGCGATCTCTTCGCCCACACGCCGCTGCGCGCCGGTGAGAGAGAAGGGCAGCACCGCCAGCAACTGCTCATGCAACCCGCCGGGCTGCGCACGCAGGGCCGGTGCGCGCAGCAGCGCGCGCTCGGCGCGGCTTTGCAGCTGCGAGAGTTGCTGCGCCAGCAATTCGTCGGCCTTCAGCCGCTGCCACGCCGGGTGGCTGCGGTCTTCCAGCGTGGCCAGCGACACATCGGGCGTGGGGTGATGCAGGAACTGCAGCGCGGCGCGCAAGTCCCATTCGGTGGGGCAACCCGGGGGGGCCGGCAAGTCACCCCGTCCCACCACGCCATGCCACGGGTCGCGCAAATCGGCGCGTGACAGCCCGCCCAGCACCGCCTTGCGCAGGTATGGCTGGCTCAAGCCCGCCACCGTGGGGTACACCGGCGTCAGCGCCTCGGGCAGATCGCCGCCCGCAGCACGAAAGGCGGGGTGCATCATCGTGAAGCCAAGGAAGCCACCCTTGAGTTCACCGCGCACGCGCACCCGTGCTCCCACTGCCAGCGTCTTCTGGTGCGACGGATAAAAGCTGAAGAAGCGCAGGGTACAGGTGTCGCTGCCGTCGTCCACCGTCACCAGCAGCTGGCGGCGCGGGCGGTACTGCACTTCGCTGTGGGTGACGGTGGCCTTGATCTGCACCGTGTCGCCCTCGCGCGCGTTGCGCAGGGCAACGATGCGCGTCTCGTCTTCGTAGCGCAGCGGCAGGTGCAGCGCCAGGTCGATGTCGCGCACCAGGCCCAGCTTGCGCAAGGCTTTCTGCGGGGCGCTCAGGTCGGTGGCCATGCATGCATTTTGACGCTGCATACTGTGCGCATGGCCCGCATCCTGACAGTCACCTTCAATCCGTCGGTGGACCGCGCCACGCGCACCGAACGCCTGCAACCCACGGTGAAGCTGCGCTGCGACGCGCCCACCGTCTACCCGGGCGGCGGTGGCCTGAACGTGGCGCGCGTGCTCACGCGGCTGGGGGCCGACGTGCTGGCGCTGCATACCGCCGCCGGCCTGACCGGCGCCCTGCTCGGGCAGCTGCTGCACGGCGAAGGCGTGGCCGCGCGCGCGGTCGAGGTGAGCGGCCTCACGCGCGACAACCTGTCGGTGGTGGAGCAGGCCAGCGGCGAGGAGTACCGCTTCGTGATGCCCGGGCCGGTGCTCGATGCGCAGGCGGTGCAGGCCTGCTTCAACGCGGTGTTCGAGGCGGCATCGCGCCCGCTGGCCGATTGGGTGGTGCTCAGCGGCAGCTTGCCGCAGGGCATGCCGGCCGATGCCTACAACACGATCGCGCGGCGGCTGAAGGCCATGGGCTGCCGCATTGCGCTGGACGCATCGGGCGAGGCGCTGGCCGCGGGCCTGCGTGCGGGGGTGGACCTGGTGAAGCCGAGCCTCGATGAACTGCGCGAGTGCACCGGTCAGCCGCTGAACAGCGCGGACGACCAGCGCGAGGCGGCGCAGGCCTGGGTGCGCATGCGTACCAGCGAGACGGTGGTGCTGTCGCTCGGCGCCGAAGGCGCGCTGCTGGCCACCCGCGACGGCACCTGGCGCGTGGGCGGGCTGAGCATGCCGGTCAAGAGCACCACCGGTGCAGGTGACAGCATGCTGGCTGCCATCCTCTGGAGCCTGTCGCGCGGCCAGCACGCGCGCGAGGCGCTGCGCTGGGGCGTGGCTGCGGGCTCGGCCTCGGTGGCGCAGGAGGCGTCTGCGCTGGGCACGCGGCAGGAGATCGAGGCGCTGGCGCAGCAGGTGCCGCCGCCCCGGTCCTTGGGATGATCAGATGAAGGCGCGGCGGCAGCGCACGCGCGGGCCGGCAAACAACGACGTCAAAACGACATCGGTTCGGACGGCGTCACGGGCAGCACGGTGGAAGGCTCGTGACGCCGCACCGTGGCCGCCAGCGCCATCGCCGTCACCACCTCGCGGATGATCTTGCGGTCGCGCGGGGCCAGTGCCAGGTAGCGCTGGATGAGCTCGCGGTCCACCAGGTCGCCCTCTGCGCCCTGCACCCAGGGGTCGCCGGCATGCACCGGCGCAGGCAGCGCACCAAAACGCAGCACGTCGGGGCTGACATGCAGCCAGTCCGACAGCACCCGCAGCTTGTCTTGCGTGGGAATCGATTTGCCGATGAGCCAGTTGCGCGCGGTGTGCGGCGTGATGCTCTTGCCCCAGTAGCGGCCGTTGAACTCGTTGGCCACGCGCGTGGGCGACGGACGTACCCCGGCGGCTTCCAGCGCCTGCTTGAGGCGCTCGGCAAAGGCTCGGGTTTCGGCAAGGTAGGTCACGACGTCTGACGATATGAAATTCACACCGGGAATCTGTAAAAGCAACACACTAAATACGTAAACCCCGGTGAACTTTGAGTGAAGCCATGCACGATGGTTCGTGCGGTGCTGCATCAGGGCCATCGCTGAGCGGGCAGTCCAATGTTGCGCCCTTTATTCACGCCTTGGGGATAATTCGCGCTTTCTTGGCACGGACGCGTCCCGTCCTCAAGCACCATGACCCTCCCCCCGGACGCCGGCAGCCTGACGCTGGCGGACTTCGACTTCCACCTGCCGCCCGAGCTGATCGCGCAGCACCCCGCGCCCGAGCGCAGCGCCTCGCGCCTGCTGGACGGCAGCGACCCTTCACCGGTGGACCGCGTGTTTCGCGACCTGCCCGCGCTGCTGGCGCCGGGCGATCTGCTGGTGTTCAACGACACGCAGGTGGTCAAGGCGCGCCTGTTCGGCGAAAAGCCCAGTGGCGGCAAGCTCGAACTGCTGATCGAGCGGGTGTTGCCCGCCGAATCTGTCGCGCCTGGCGCCCCGCCGCACCAGGTGGTAGCGCACATGAAGGTGAGCAAGAAGCCGCCTTTGGGCACGGTGCTGCGCATGGCGCCCGATGCCGGCGGGCGGCCGCAGTTCAGCGCCACGCTGCTCGGCCGCTGGCCCGATGAGCAGGGCGCGCTGTTCCGCTTTGCGCTGAGCGACGACCCGTGGACGCTGATGCAGCGCCACGGCCATGTGCCGCTGCCGCCCTACATCACCCACGCGGACGACGCCGAGGACGAGCGCCGCTACCAGACGGTGTTTGCGAGGAACCCCGGCGCGGTGGCGGCACCCACCGCAGCGCTGCACTTCGACGAAGGCGTGCTGGCCGCTCTGGATGCACGCGGCGTGCAGCGCGCCAGCGTCACGCTGCATGTGGGTGCGGGCACCTTCCAGCCGGTGAAGGTGGCCAACATCGCCGAACACCGGATGCACAGCGAGTGGTACCGCATCCCGCCCGAGACCATCGACGCGATCGAGGCCTGCCGCGCGCGCGGCGGCCGCGTGGTAGCGGTGGGCACCACCACCATCCGCACGCTGGAGAGCTGGGCAAAGACCGGCCAGACGCTTGGCGACACCGACATCTTCATCACGCCGGGCTTCGCGTTCCGCGTGGTGGACCGGCTGATCACCAACTTCCACCTGCCCAAGTCCACGCTGATGATGCTGGTGAGTGCCTTCGCCGGTCACGGCCACATCATGCGGCTTTACGCACACGCGATTGCGCAGCGCTACCGCTTCTTCAGCTACGGCGACGCGATGCTGCTGTCGCGCGAGACGGCACAACCCAAAGGCTGACCATGCTGCACTTTGAACTGCTCGGCACCGATGCCGATTCGCACGCGCGGCGCGGCCGCCTGACACTGAACCACGGCGTGGTGCAAACGCCCATCTTCATGCCGGTGGGCACCTACGGCACGGTCAAGGGCGTGATGCCGCGCAACCTGGAAGAGATGGGCGCGCAGATCATCCTGGGCAACACCTTCCACCTGTGGATGCGCCCGGGGCTGGACGTGATGCAAAGCTTCGGCGGCCTGCACGGCTTTGAGCGCTGGCACAAGCCCATCCTCACCGACTCGGGAGGCTTTCAGGTGTGGAGCCTGGGCGAGATGCGCAAGATCAGCGAAGAGGGCGTGAAGTTCGCATCACCGGTCAACGGCGACCGGCTGTTCCTCACGCCCGAGATCAGCATGCAGATCCAGACCACGCTGAACAGCGACATCGTCATGCAGTTCGACGAGTGCACGCCGTACGAGACCAAGGGCCAGATCACCACCGAGCGCGAGGCGCGCGCGTCGATGGAGCTCAGCCTGCGCTGGGCGAAGCGCTGCCAGGCCGAGTTCGCACGCCTGCAGAACCCCAATGCGCTGTTCGGCATCGTGCAGGGCGGCATGTTCGAGCACCTGCGGCAGGAATCACTCGACGCGCTGGTGGCGCTGGACTTCCCGGGCTATGCGGTGGGCGGCGTGAGCGTGGGCGAGCCCAAGGAAGACATGCTGCGCATCATGGCGCACACGCCGCACCGCCTGCCCGCGCACAAGCCGCGCTACCTGATGGGTGTGGGCACGCCGGAAGACCTGGTGGACGGCGTGGCCGCGGGCGTGGACATGTTCGACTGCGTGATGCCCACCCGCAATGCGCGCAACGGCCACCTGTTCACCCGCTTTGGCGACCTGAAGATCCGCAACGCACGCCACAAGAGCGACCACCGCCCGCTGGACGAGACCTGCACCTGCTACACCTGCAAAGGCCATACGAACGCGGACGGCAGCACCAGCGGCGGCTTCAGCCGCGCCTACCTGCACCACCTGGACCGCTGCGGCGAGATGCTCGGGCCGATGCTCACCACCATCCACAACCTGCACTACTACCTGAACCTGATGCGCGAGGTGCGCGAGTCGCTGGACGCTGGCCGCTTCGGCACGTTCCGGCAGCAGTTCCGCACCGACCGCGCGCGCGGGGTGTGATGGCAGCGCGAAGCCCGCGGTTCGAGCGAACGGCTCAAGCCGGCGCGGTGAACACCGTCAGCACGCCGGTGTAGCCGTAGATGTGGTGGCGTGCGATTTCGCCGCCGGCAAAAAAGCCGGTCAGCGGCACGTCGCCCAGCGCGTGACGCACGATCTGCAGTTCGGCGCTGGGCCCGCCAAAGTGTGGCCCGCCGCGACCCGAGCAGCTCACGTAGATGGCGCCTGCGATGCGTTGCGCCGGATGCGGCGGCGCGCCAGGCTCGGGCGCGGCAATGGCCGAGGCCACGGCCAGCGGCATCTCTTCGGGCTCGAGCTCCTCGCGGATCTCGGCGCAGATGCGCATCAGGTCGGCGCGCGCGGCCTGCGCATTGCGCTCGCAAAACGCCAGCCGCATGCCCGCTTCGGCATGGTCTGCAATCGCCACTGCGCGGCGCCCCGGGTCCAGACCGATCAGGTGGCGCACCCGCGTGTCGGCGCCAAAGTGCCCGGTGCGGCCCACCGCATCGCTGCCCTGCGCGGTCAGGCCCACCAGCGTCTGGCGCAAGCGGCCGACCGCATGCTCGGGGTCATCGAGCGTGATCTTCAGGTCCGACAGCAGCACATCAAGCGCCGACTCGCCATCCAGCGTGAGCACCACGTTGTCGTCGCAGGCGCTGATCACGCGCACCGGCGCCACCGGCTGGCAGCCCTGGGTGACGCGCGAGACCACCGCGACACCATCGCCGAAGGCCACGCCGCTCAGGCCGCCGTGGAACACGCCGCTGGCAGCGCCCTGCCCGCGGATGTTGCCGTTGCCGCCGATGGCGAACTGGACCGATTCGGTGCGGCTGGCGCAGAGGCCGCCGAACAGGTAGCCGGTGCGGGTGCGCCCGGCGACCTCGGTCACCAGCTCGGTGAGCTCCGGCGTGTGGCCGTCGGCGTGGATGAGCGCGGTGTGTGCGCGAAAGCCAGCGCCACCCCCCGGCCCTGCGCTGGAGCCCAGCGGCGCCACGCCCGAGAACACGCGGTACTGGTCGCTCGGCAGGTCCAGCAGCATCACGCTGAGTGCCGGCTCGTCGAAGTATTCGACATTGCTGCCACACACCCCCACACCCACCGTGCCGGACCAGTCGGTCACCTCGGGCAGTTCGCTGCCGAGGTGATCGAGGATGTCTTGCGCATGCGGCGCGTAGTGGTCGGTGATGTAGAGCAGGCCCAGCGTGGGCGACGACGCATGCGTGGGCAGCGCCATCTGCGCACGCAGCTGCGCGAGCACCAGGCCTGCGGCCATGGCCCACTGCGGATGGGTGGCGTGCGCGGCGGGAAAGAGCTTCATCTGCGCCTCATGCGTTCGTCATCCGTGCGGTGTCCGTGCGGTATCCGTGCATCAGGAGCGCCGCTTCGCTGCGGCAGCAGCGCGCGCCTTGCCCGCCTTGGCGGTGCTGCGGCGGGTGCGGGCCGATGCAGCCGATCCACCGGCGTCACTTGCCGCCTTGCCCGCTGACGGCCGGGCAGCGCCGCCAGCGGCCTGGGGCATGCCTTGCGCCGCGTCGCGCATCGCATCGCTTGCGATCTGCTGGAACTGCTGCGACAGCGCGCCCCACCACTGCATCGGGTCCACCGCACCCGACGCTGCAGCGGGGGCAGCGCCCTCTGCGGCCTGGCCGGTGGCAGGCTTGCGGCGCGCGGGTTTGCGCGCGGGTGGCACTGGAGGGTCGGCAGCGGGGGACGCAGCGGGCGTGGCCGTGGATGCGGCTCCCGGCTTGAGCTGCAGCGCATCGGCCAGTTCGCCCATGGTGAAGTTCATGCCCTTCAAGGTGGACAGCGTCATCTTCTGCACCTCGAGCGCCTGCACCGTGGCGCCTATCGCCTTGGAGTTCTGCTCCAGCCAGAACTGCACCGTCTTGAGTTCGTCGATGCGCTTTTGCAGGTCCTCGACGTTGAGCGTGGGCGCAATCCAGTTCGACAGGCTGGGCATCTGCGGCATGCCCTGCGACGCGCCCTTGGCCAGGTTCTGCAGGAAGTCAAAGCCCGGCACGAACTTGCCGAAGCCGAAGTTGCCTGAATCTGCCATGCGCGCCTCCTGCTGCCGAGTTGAACCTCAGCTTAACCCAAGCCGCACGGGGCAGTCAGCCCCGCAAGGTGGCTTCAGCCCGGCGCAGAACTGCGCACCGGCACCGACAGCTCCAGCCGCTGCTGCGCGCCACGTGCATCGCGCAGCATCAGGGTGATCGGCACCGTGGTGTCCTTGGGCAGCGCGGCCTTCAGGTCCATCAGCATCACGTGGTAGCCGCCCGGCTTGAGCTCCACCGTCTGGCCTGCGGGCAGGTCCAGCGCGGTGATGGCGCGCATGCGCATCACGTTGCCTTCCATCTTCATTTCGTGCACCTCGGTCACGCCGGCAGCGGGCGACGTTGCGCCCACCAGCTTCATGCCCTCTTTCGCGGTGATGCGCATGAAGGCGCCGGTGCCCTTTTGGCCCGGCACGGTGGGGCGCACCCAGGCGCCTTCGACCGTGACGGGGGCGGCGGCGGCCGGGGCCTGTGCCGCAGCGGGCAGGCCAAGGCAGAGCAGCGGTGCAGAGGAGATCAGGGACAGCAGAAGGCGTTTGCGGGTCATGGGCAAGGAAGCTCGTGGGGTGAAGCGGGGTCAGTACTTCGGCGGACGACGCTCGCGCAGGCTGGCCACGCCCTCGCGCACATCCGGGCCGGCAAAGCCCATGAACTCGAGCGCCAGCGAGGTGTCAAAGGTGGGGCCGGCCTGGCGCAGCCAGTTGTTGAGTGCGTACTTGGTCCAGCGGATCGCCGTCTGGCTGCCGCTGGCCAGGCGATCGGCCACCTCGTAGGCCTTGGTGAGCAGCTGGTCGTCATCGACGGCGAGTGCCACCAGGCCGATGCGCTCGGCCTCTTCGCCGCTCAGCGGCTCGCACAGCATCAGGTAGTACTTGCTCTTGGCCATGCCGCACAGCAGCGGCCAGATGATGGCCGCGTGGTCGCCGGCCGCCACGCCCAGACGGGTGTGGCCGTCAACGATCTTCGCGCTCTTGGCAGCAATCGGGATGTCGGCCAGCAGGCCGGCCACCAGGCCCGCGCCGACCGCCGGGCCATGCATCGCGCTGACGATGGGCTTGTCGCAGTTGATGACGTTGTAGACCAGGTCGCGCGCTTCCTTCCAGACGCGGGTGCGCACCTCGAAGTCCTGCGACATGTCGGTCACCAGCGCCAGATCACCGCCGCCCGAAAAGCCCATGCCTTCGCCGCGCAGCACCGCACAGCGCACGCTGTCGTCGGCGCTGACATCGCGCCAGATCTCGGCCAGTTCCCAGTGGCCGTCGTGGCCGGCGGTGGGCAGCTTGCCGTTGGCCGCCTTCATCTGGATGTCCAGCACCGAATCGTTGGGGCCGCGGCGCGAGATGCGGAAGGTCTGGTAGCGGGAGTAGTCCATGGTGTGGGGCGCAGGGCGCAACGGATGCGAACAAGCCCCGGATTGTGCCGCGCCGCGAGCCGCGGCTGCGCTATCCTGCGCGGCCCATGACCGATGCCTACACCTTCGCTTCGGCGACCATCCTGCTGCTGCTCATCACCGATCCGCTGGGCAACATCCCGATCTTCGCCAGCGCGCTGCGCCATGTGGCGCCCGAGCGGCGCACGCGGGTCATCGTGCGCGAGGTGCTGATCGCCTTTGCCGTGTTGCTGCTGTTCATGTTCTTCGGCGACCGCTTCCTGCGGCTGATGAACCTGTCCGACATCTCGCTGCAGATCGCAGGCGGCGTGGTGCTGTTCCTGATCGCGCTGCGCATGATCTTTCCGCCGCCGCCGTCGACCCAGGCGCTGCCCGAGGGCGAGCCGCTGATCGTGCCGCTGGCCATCCCCGCCATCGCAGGGCCCTCGGCCATGGCCACCGTGATGCTGCTGGTCAGCCAGGCGCCGCAGCGCCGGCTGGAGTGGGTGGGCGCGCTCAGCGTCACCATGCTGGTGGGCGCGGTGGTGCTGGTACTGGCCGAGCGCATCCAGCGCGTGATCGGCGAGCGGGTGGTGCTGGCCTTCGAGCGGCTGATGGGCCTGATCCTGGTGGCGGTGGCCACCGAGATGCTGATCCGCGGGCTGAAGGCGCTGCTGATGCAGCTGCGCTGAGGCACTCAGCGCGTGGCGTCTGGAATCCGACGCACTCAGCGCGTCAGGGGAGCAATCGTCTGCTCGATCGCGCCGAACACGCTCTGCCCGTCCGCGCCTTTGACCTCGATGCGGATGGTGTCGCCGAACTTCATGAAGGCGGTGCTGGGCTTGCCGTCCAGGATGGTCTCGATCGCGCGCTTTTCGGCGATGCAGCTGTAGCCCTTGGGCCAGTCCATGCGGCCGTCCTTCTCCACGCCCTTGTTCGATACGGTGCCGCTGCCCACGATGCTGCCGGCGCGCACGTTGCGCGTCTTGCAGATGTGGGCGATCAGCTGGCCGAAGTGGAAGGTCATCTCGGGGCCGGCCTCGCACATGCCCACCTTGCGGCCGTTCCATGTGCTTTGCACGGTCAGGTGCAGGCGACCGCCTTGCCACGCCTCGCCTACCTCGTCGGGCGTGACGGCCACCGGGCCGAAGGCGGTGGCCGGCTTGCTCTGGAAGAAGCCGAAGCCCTTGGCCAGCTCGTCGGGGATCAGGTTGCGCAGGCTCACGTCGTTGGCAATCATCAGCAGGCGGATGCCGTCCAGCGCCGCATCGGCATCGGTACCCATCGCCACGTCGCCGGTGATCACCGCCACCTCGGCCTCGAAGTCGATGCCGAATTCCTCGCTCGGGCACACCACGTCGTCGCACGCGCCGATGAAGTCGTCGCTGCCGCCCTGGTACATCAGCGGGTCGGTGTAGAAGGTCTTGGGCACCTCGGCGTTGCGCGCGCGGCGCACCAGCTCCACATGGTTGATGTAGGCCGAGCCATCGGCCCACTGGAAGGCGCGCGGCAGCGGCGCCATGCACATCTTCGGATCGAAGGCAAACGCGTGGCGCGCCTTGCCGCCGTTGAGCGTGAGGTACAGGTCCTGCAGTTGCGGGCTGATGAAGTTCCAGTCGTCCAGCGCCTGCTGCAAGGTATCGGCAATGCCGGTCGCATAATGGGCTTGGCTCAGGTCACGCGAGACGACGACGAGCTGTCCGTCGCGCGAGCCGTCCTTGTAGGTGGCGAGTTTCATTCGGGGGTCTCCGGGGCCGCTGCCAACGCGCCACAGGTCGCATTGACCGCCTGCGCGGCAGTTGCGGCGACAATTACGCATTGGTAAATTCGTTTACCTAAACGAAATTCTAGCCCAGCCGTTCCACGCCCTGCAGCCACCGTCTTCTGCCCGTGCCCAACCGTTCACGCTCCTCACCCGCGGCCGCGCCCCCCGCCAGGCCCGCACCCACGCGCACATCCACACGCACATCCACACGCACACCCACAGGCACACCCGCGCGCGCCAGCGCCGAGCGCGCCGGCATCCAGTCGGTGGAGGTCGGCTTTGCGCTGCTGGATGCATTGGCACGCGCCAACGGCCCGCTGATGCTGCGCGACCTGGCTGCCGCGGCCGGCATGAGCGCGGCCAAGGCGCACCGCTATCTGGTGAGCTTTCAGCGCATGCAGCTGGTGGTGCAGGACAGCGCCTCCACCCGCTACGACCTCGGGCCGGCGGCGCTCAAGCTCGGGCTGGCGTCGCTGTCGCGGCTGGACGCGGTGCGCATGGCGCGCGAGCGGGCGCATGCGCTGATGCAGGAGATCGGCCACACGGTGGCGGTGGCGGTGTGGGGCAACCACGGGCCGACCGTGGTGCACTGGGAAGAATCGCCGCAGGCGGTCACGGTGAACCTGCGGCTGGGCGACGTGATGCCGCTCTTGTCGTCGGCCACCGGGCGCTGTTTTGCCGCCTGGGTGTCGTGGGATGCGATCGTGCCGATGCTGCGCGCCGAAATCGATCGCGCCCACAAGGCCGGGCGCAGCGACCTGCCAGGCACGCTGGCCGAGGCGCGTGCGCTGCTCGACGAGGTGCGCTCGCACGGCGCGGCGCGGGTGATCGACACGCTGCTGCCGGGCGTGACCGGCTTTTGCGCGCCGGTGTTCGACGCCGATGCGCACATCGCGCTGGGCCTGGTGACGCTGGGCTCGGGCACAAGCTTCGACGCGCGCTGGAACGGCGCGGTGCATCGCGCGCTCACGCGCACTGCCACCACGCTGTCGTCGGACCTGGGCTGGCGCGCGGTCGCCTGAGCGGGTGCAAGCGATGGAACTGCGGCCGCCGCGCGCCCTGCTGTGGTGCACGGTGGTGGTGGTGCTGGTGCATCTGTGGGCGCTGCAACGCCTGCCCGAGTGGATGCGCAGCGGTGCTGGCAGCCTGATCGACGCCCCGGGTGCGCCGAGGCAGCCGGTGCTGAGCCTGCGCCGCATCGAGGCGACCCCGGCCCTGACGACATCCACACCATCCGCACCATCCGCACCATCCAAAGGCCCTGCATCATCGGCGCCCTCTGCCCGTGCCACACCGAGCTCACCGAGCCCACCAAGTCCACCGAGCCGAGCCGACACACCCGATCGCACCGGGCCGCGTGTAGAGGGCGCGTCCATCGATGCCGCGTCGGTTGCAACGGTACCGGCGGCTTCCTCGGCCGACGTGGCGAGCACCGCACGCCCCCCCCACAACACCCACCAGCACGGCGCCGATCAGTGCGGCCGGCGCCGACAGCGCGGCCGATGCAGCGCCCCACACCACCCCGGCACCGGCCGCCCTGCCCGCACCCGCTGCGGCGGCTTCCGTGGCGGGTTCTGCCATCGGGCCGCTGGCGATACCTGGCTCGACGCGCTTGCGCTACATCGTGCGCGGCGAATCGCGCGGGCGGCCGTATCAGGTGAATGCCAGCCTGTCGTGGCAGCACGACGGCCAGCAGTACGACGCGCGGCTGGAGGTCAGCGCCTGGCTGCTGGGCGCGCGCACCCAGACCAGCCGCGGCCGCATCACCGGCGACGGCATCGCGCCGCTGCGCTTTGGCGACCGCTACCGCAGCGAGCAGGCCGCGCACTTCCAGCGCGACAAGGGCGTCATCAGCTTCAGCAGCAACGCGCCCGACGCGCCGCTGCGCCCCGGTGCGCAAGACCGCCTGAGCGTGCTGCTGCAGCTCGGCGCGATGATCGGCGGCGATGGGCAGCGCTACCCTGCGGGCACGCAGATCCAGATCCAGACCGCCGGCACGCGCGAGGCCGACCTGTGGTCGTTCCGCGTGGTCGGCACCGAGTCGCTGCAGCTGCCCGGCGGCCCGATACAGGCGCTCAAGCTCGAGCGGCTGCCGCGGCGCGACTACGACCAGCACATCGAGGTGTGGCTGGCACCCACGCTGGACCACCTGCCGGCGCGGGTGCGCATCACCCAGGGCAACGGCGATGTGGTCGACCAGCAGTGGCTCTCACGCGACAGTCCGTGAAAGACCTTGGGCCGTGATGGGCCGGGCCCTTGAAACTGGCGCAGACATTGCTAGATTGGGGTCATGAACATGCTCTACGACTCCGAATCCTTCGCGGTGATGCATCTGCAGGCTGGCGCGTTCGAGCAGGACCCGCAGCCCGAAGGGCACCCCGCGCTGGCGCGCCACGGCTTTGAGATCGTCGACAAGCGCTCCAACAAGGAGGTCTTCCTCGACGGTTCGTGGGCCGAGCTGTTCCAGCAGCAGATCCTGGCGTGGCAGCAAAACACGCCGTCGCAGGAAGAAGTCGAAGAGACGCTGGACCGCTACGCGGCGCTGGCGCACACGCCGGTGCTGCTGCACTGAGGCAGCGCCTTCTGGTTCACGCCTGGCCGCGCGTCGGCGCACCGCGTCGCGCCAGCCACCGGAACACCGGCTCGGCGAGCACCAGCACCGCCACCAGCCGGCACACCTGAAACGCGGTCACCACCGGCACGCCGAGCTGCAGCACCTTGGCGGTGATCGCCATCTCGGCAATGCCGCCGGGTGAGGTGCCCAGCACCAGCGTGGCCGGATGGATGTCGGTGCCCCACGACAGCAGCGCGGCAAAGCCCGCGCATAGCACGATCATCACCACCGTGCCCAACGCCACCGACGCCAGCCAGCGCGGTGCGGTGTGCAGGAAGCGCGGGGTGAAGCGCACCCCCAGGCTCACGCCGATGAACAGCTGCGCGGCGTTGGTCAGCGCGGTGGGCACGGCGCTGAAGCTGATGCCCGACATCGTCAGGCCCATCGACACCACCAGCGCACCCATGAACCACGGGTTGGCGCGCCGCAAGACCATCATCACCCCGATGCCGCCCAGCGTGCACAGCGCCAGCCACGCCAGGCCCGGCCACTGCGCCTCGCGCGGGCCGGGCGGCGTGAGATCGATGCCCTGCAGGCCGCTGAAGGTGAAGGCAAACGGCAGCGACACCGTGACGATCAACAGGCGCAGGCTGTGCGATGCAGCCACCAGATCGGTGCGTGCGCCCTCGCGCTCGGCCAGCAGCGTCATCTCGGACGCGCCGCCGATCGCACCGGCAAAGTAGCTGGTGGCGCGCTGCTGCGCCGGCGTGCCGCCGTACAGCGCTGCATGCCGCCGGTGCAGCCACGCCGAGAAGCCCCAGCCCAGCACCAGTGCCCAGACGATGCCCGCAAGAATGGCCCACCACAGCCCGCCCACCAGTGCGGTGACCTGGGGCGTGAAGTACAGGCCCAGCGCGGTGCCGATGGTCCACTGCCCGGCATTGCGCAGCGGCGCCCAGCTTTCGGTGGGACCGCGCAGCACCGACACGATGCCGGTGGCCAGCAGCGGGCCGATCATCCACGGGATCGGCGTGCGCAGCGCCACGCACAGCTCGGCCGCCGCCCACGCGATCAGCAGCGTGAGCGCCGCACGCACCGCGTACGGCCACTGGGCAACCGGGGACAGCGAAGGCACGCGGTATTCTGCGTCCATGCCTGTGCCGTCAAGCCGCCTGCGCGTCACCGTGGTTACTGCCCTGCTGGCCAGCGCCACGCTGCTGGCCGGCTGCGCCAGCGTGGGTGGCCCCGCGCCGCACGCGTGGCTGCTGATCGGCGAGCAACACGACGCCAGCGAGCACCAGCGCATCCAGGCCGAGACGGTGAGCACGCTCGCGCGCGAGGGGCGGCTGGCTGCACTGGCGCTCGAGATGGCCGAGGCCGGCAACGACACCCGCGGCCTGGGCGCCGATGCGCCCGAGGCTGCCGTGCGCGAGCGGCTGCGCTGGAACGACGCCGGCTGGCCCTGGGCCGCCTACGCGCCGGTGGTGATGGCAGCGGTGCGTGCGGGCGTGCCGGTGTTTGGCGCCAACCTGCCGCGCGCGCAGATGCGCGCTGCGATGGCCGATGCAGCTCTGGACGGCACGCTTGACGCCAGCGCGCTGAGCGCGCAGCGCACCGCGGTGCGCGACGGCCACTGCGGGCTGCTGCCCGAGTCGCAGATCGCGCCAATGACGCGCATCCAGATCGCGCGCGACCGGCAGATGGCGCGCACGCTGCAGTCGCTGATGCCACCGACCGCAGCCTTGCCGGGCACCGTGGTGCTGGTGGCAGGCGGCGGCCATGTGCTGCGCGACATCGGCGTGCCGCGGCATCTGGGCGTGGCAGCGGCGTCGCTGAAAGTGCTGTGGCTGCAGGCAGGCAATGCGCCGCCGCCGGCGTCGCTGCAGCCCGCCGACGAGGTGCGGCGCACCGCGGCGCTGCCGCCGCGCGACTACTGCGCCGAACTGCGCGAGCAGTTCAAGCCGCGCGGCAAGGAGTGATCAGGCGCTGACCGGCTGCTTGGCCGGTGCCACCGGCGCGGCGTTCGCGTCCGCGTTGCGGCGGATCGCATCGGCCAGCGTCGACACCAGCTGGTCGATGTGCGACTTCTCGACGATGTAGGGCGGGCACAGAACCAGGTTCTCGCCGGCCGGGCGCACCAGCACACCCTTCTGGAAGCAGTCCAGGAAGATGTCGTAGGCGCGCTTGCCGGGCAGCCCCGGATAGCCGGTGAGCTCCACCGCACCGGCCAGGCCCATGGTACGGATGCCCACCACATTGGGCATGCCCTTGAAGGTGGCATGCATCGCATCGCCCAGCACCTTGCCCATCTGGCCTGCGCGCTCGAACAGGTTCTCCTGCTTCATCAGGTCCAGCGTGGCAATCGCCGCGGCGCAGGCCACCGGGTGGCCCGAGTAGGTGTAGCCGTGGAAGAACTCGATGATGTGCTCGGGGCCGTTCATCAGCTGGTCGTAGATCTTGTCGCGACAGATCACGCCGCCCATCGGAATCACGCCGTTGGTCACGCACTTGGCGAAGTTCAGCATGTCGGGCACCACGCCGTAGAAGTCGGCGCCGAAGTTGGTGCCCAAGCGACCGAAGCCGGTGATCACCTCATCGAAGATCAGCAGGATGCCGTGCTTATCGCAGATCTCGCGCAGGCGCTTGAGGTAGCCCTTGGGCGGCAGGTACCAGCCTGCGCTGCCGGCCACCGGCTCGACGATGACCGCAGCCACGTTGGACGGGTCGTGCAGCGGCAGGATGCGGTTTTCCAGCTCGGTCAGGATGTCCTCTTTCCACTCCGGCTCCTGGTGGTGGATGTACGCGTGGTTGACCGGGTCGTGGATGAAGCGCAGGTGGTCCACCCGCGGCAGCAGCGCGGTGCCGAACACCTTGCGGTTGGCCGGGATGCCACCGACCGACATGCCGCCAAAGCCCACGCCGTGGTAGCCGCGCTCGCGACCGATGAACACGTTGCGGTGGCCTTCGCCGCGCGCGCGGTGGTAGGCCAGCGCCACCTTCATCGCGGTGTCGGCGGCTTCCGAGCCCGAGTTGCAGAACAGCACCTTGTTGAGGTCGCCGGGCGCCATCGCGGCAATCATCTCGGCGGCCTTGAAGGCCTGGTCGTTGCTGGCCTGGAAGGCGGTGGCGTAGTCCAGCGTGTCGAGCTGCTTCTTGATCGCTTCGTTGATCGGCTTGCGGTTGTGGCCTGCGCCGACGCACCACAGGCTGGAAATGCCGTCGACCACCTTGCGGCCGTTATGCGTGGTGAAGTGCATGCCGTCGGCACCGACGAACACGCGCGGCTCTTTCTTGAAGTGGCGGTTCGGGGTGAACGGCAGCCACTGGTTGTCCATGTTGAAGTCGATCTGGGCCATCTCGGTCTCCTTGTGGAATGCGGGGCACCGGTTGCGGCGGCCACCAGCCGCCTGCAGCCAGGCTCGGCCGACCATTGTGGCACCAGCCGCCGGGGCTGACCAGCACGGGCGCAACGCCCGGGCCAGCGGGCAGCCACCCGCCTGCGACAATCCCGCCCGCCATGAGCCACGCCTACATCCTGACCCTGTCCTGCCCCGACCGAACCGGCATCGTGCACGCCGTCTCGGGCTTTCTTCTCGAGCGCGGCGGCAACATCGAGGAGGCCGCCCAGTACAACGACCACGGCACCGGCCTGTTCTTCATGCGGGTGCGCTTTGCCTGCGCCGCCGGCCCCGATGCGCTGAAGGCGGACCTGGCCGGCTTTGCCGCACCGTTTGCGATGCAGTGGCAGCTGCACGACGCCGCGCAGCCGATGCGCACCGTGATCATGGTCAGCAAGGAAGGCCATTGCCTGAACGACCTGCTGTTTCGCTGGAAGAGCGGCCTGCTGAACCTGGACATCCGCGCCATCGTCAGCAACCACCGCGAGTTCTATCAGCTCGCGGCCAGCTACAACGTGCCTTTTCATCACATCGCGGTCAGCAAGGACAGCAAGGCCCAGGCCGAAGCCCGGCAGCTGGAGGTCATCGAGGCCGAGGGCGCCGAGCTGGTGGTTCTGGCGCGCTACATGCAGATCCTGTCTGACGGCCTGTGCCGCACGCTGGCCGGTCGCGCGATCAACATCCACCACAGCTTCTTGCCGAGCTTCAAGGGTGCCAAGCCCTACTACCAGGCGCACGACCGCGGCGTGAAGCTGATCGGCGCCACCGCCCACTACGTGACCGCCGACCTCGACGAGGGCCCGATCATCGAGCAGGACGTGACGCGCGTGGACCACAGCAAGACGGTGGAAGACCTGACCGCGATGGGCCGCGACACCGAAAGCCAGGTGCTGGCGCGTGCGGTCAAGTGGCACAGCGAGCACCGGGTGCTGCTCAACGGGCATCGCACCGTCGTGTTCCGCTGAGGGGGCGGCCCTCGAGGCCGGTTGGGCGGGCCCGGCCACAAGCCTGTGTGCGGCGATGCGGCTTTCGCTTCGCGCCAGCAGGCTGCACGAAGCGTCCCTAGACTGCGCGGCTTTTCGAGTCCCGCCGAACCGCGCCATGACCGAACCCTCCACACAAGCCGCCATTGACTGGCACGGCTTCGCGCCGACCGCCGAAGCCGCGCTGCAGCGCCTGGCCGCCGTGCGCCCGCACGACTACGCGCGCAGCCGCAACCACCTGCAAGGCGCGGTCACCGGCCTGTCACCCTACATCACCCATGGCCTGCTGACGCTGCCGCAGGTGCTGGACGTAGTGCAACAGGCGGAAGTGGCGCGCGGCGGCAAACCGCTGGACGGCGAGCACAAGTTCATCAACGAACTCGCCTGGCGCGAGTACTTCCACCACGTGTGGCGGCACGAGGGCAAGAACATCTTTGCCAGCCTGCACGAAGGCCCGCTGCCCGACGGGGCCTACGCGCGACAGGTGGTCGCCGACATCCGCGCCGGCGCCACCGGCGTGCCGGCGATCGACCAGGCGGTGCGCCAGCTGTACGCCACCGGCTGGCTGCACAACCATGCGCGCATGTGGCTCGCGTCCTACATGGTGCATGTGCGCAAGGTGCACTGGCGCGCCGCAGCCGACTGGATGTACGGCCACCTGATCGACGGTGATCTGGCCAGCAACCACCTGAGCTGGCAGTGGGTAGCCGGCACCGGCAGCCACAAGCCGTATCTCTTCAACGCGGGCAACGTGGCGCGCTACGCGCCTGAGCACTGGCATTCGCCGCGCAGCGTGGTCGACCGATCCTACGAGGCGCTGGAGGACATCGCGCGCAGCGGCAAGCGCATCGCCCCGGCGCCGAACCTGGCCGCCGAAACGGTGGAGGAGCCCGCGCTGCTGCACAAGCCGCCGTTCGAGATCCCTGCGGCGCAGGCGCAGGACCTGCAGGGCGCGTGGCTGATCCACCCGTGGAACCTGCGCGCAGCACCTGCTGGCGAACCCGCGGTGGGTGTGTTCTGGGCGGGCTTTCATCGCCGCTGGGCCTGGAGCGCACGGCGCTGGCACTTTGTGCATGAGGCCATGCGCGCGCACTGCAAGCGCATCGTCTGGTGCGAAGGCCCGGCACCGGCCGGCGTGCGCACCGTGGCCGACCCGCACCTGGGCGGCTGGCTGCCGCCCGGCCAGGGCGAACCGGTACCGCGCATCTGGGCCGACCCGGGGCGGCGCTGCGGCTCGTTCTCGCAGTTCTGGACGCGCATCCGCAAGGCAGCGGCCTGAGTGCCGCGGCAGCCCCCTCGGCACCCCGTTAACCATGGCTGCACACGCCCGCCGCGCCGGGGGTACAGTTGCTGTCCAGTTGTTGTCGAGTTGCTGATCGCCAGCCGGGTGCACCCGCGCTGCGCCCCAGAGGATTTCCGATGAACGCCCCGTCCCATCTGCCCGCGCTCAAGCGCGCCGAACGCCAGGCCACCGTGGTCGCCGCGCTGCGCGAGCACCTGCCCGCCCATGCGCTGCTGTGGCAGCCTGAGGACACCACGCCCTACGAGTGCGACGGCCTGACCGCCTACCGCCAGCGCCCGCTGGTGGTGGCCCTGCCCGAGACCGAAGACCAGGTGCAGGCAGTACTGAAGACCTGCCACGCGCTGCGGGTGCCGGTGGTGGCACGCGGTGCAGGCACGGGGCTGTCGGGTGGCGCGATGCCGCACGAGCAGGGCGTGACGCTGTCGCTGGCCAAGTTCAACAAGATCATCAAGGTCGACGCCTTCAGCCGCACCGCCACCGTGCAGTGCGGCGTGCGCAATCTCGCCATCAGCGAAGCCGCTGCCCCTTACGGCCTGTACTACGCGCCCGACCCGAGCAGCCAGATTGCCTGCACCATCGGCGGCAACGTGGCCGAGAACTCCGGCGGCGTGCATTGTTTGAAATACGGGCTGACGCTGCACAACGTGCTGAAGGTGCGCGGCTACACCATCGACGGCGAGCCGGTCGAATTCGGCAGCGAGGCGCTGGACGCCGCCGGCCTGGACCTGCTGAGCGTGGTGGTCGGCAGCGAAGGCATGCTGGCCGTCACCACCGAAGTCACCGTCAAGCTGGTGCCCAAGCCACAGCTCGCGCGCTGCATCATGGCGAGCTTTGACGACATCAAGAAGGCCGGCGACGCGGTGGCTGCGGTGATTGCCGCCGGCATCATTCCCGCGGGCCTGGAGATGATGGACGGGCCGATGACCGCTGCGGTGGAAGACTTCGTGCACGCCGGCTACGACCTGAGCGCGGCCGCCATCCTGCTGTGCGAAAGCGACGGCACGCCGGAAGAGGTGGAAGAGGAAATCGGCCGCATGAGCGCGGTGCTGCGCGGCTGCGGGGCGACGGCCATCACCGTCAGCGAATCGGAGGCGCAGCGCCTGAAGTTCTGGAGCGGGCGCAAGAACGCCTTCCCGGCCAGCGGCCGCATCAGCCCCGACTACATGTGCATGGACTCGACCATTCCGCGCAAGCGCCTGGCCGACATCCTGCAGGCGATCCAGGAGATGGAAACCAAATACGGCCTGAAGTGCCTGAACGTGTTCCATGCCGGCGACGGCAACCTGCATCCGCTGATCCTGTTCGATGCGAACGACCCCGACCAGCTGCACCGCTGCGAGCAGTTCGGTGCCGACATCCTGGAGACCAGCGTGGCGATGGGCGGCACCGTCACCGGCGAGCACGGCGTGGGCGTGGAAAAGCTCAACAGCATGTGCGTGCAGTTCGCGCCCGAAGAAAACGAGCAGATGTTCGGCATCAAGCGCGCCTTTGATTCGCGCGGCCTGCTCAACCCGGGCAAAGTCATCCCGACGCTGAACCGCTGCGCCGAGTACGGCAAGATGCTGGTGCGCGCCGGAAAGATTTCGCATCCGGACCTGCCGCGGTACTGAACGGGCCCCGGGCACGGTGCCAAGCGCGGCATGAGCATCTTCATCAGCATCGCGTCGTACTGCGACCCGCTGCTGACCTTCACCATCGAGCGCGCGGCGCGCACCGCACGCCACCCGCAGCGGCTGCACTTCGGTGTGGTGGACCAGAGCCCGGCCGCCACGCCGCGGCTGCAGGCGGCCAAGGACTCGCCGGCGAAGCTGAGCTACCTGCGCATCGATCCGCTGGATGCGCGCGGGCCGTGCTGGGCGCCTGCTCTTGCGATGACGCTGTACGCCGGTGAAGACTGGTTCTTCCAGATCGATTCGCACATGAGCTTCGATACCGGCTGGGACGAGACGCTGGTGGGCTGGGCCGAGCGGCTGTCGGCGGGCCGCACCGGTGTGGCGATCTCGGCCTACCCCAACCCCTTCGTGCTGGAGAACGGCGAGCCGGTGCATCAGCATGTGGCGCCCAAGGTGCTGTCGCATGTGGTCAAGCCCGGCGCACGCTTCGAGGAAGGCCACCCGGTGCTGAGCTTCGAGGCGCATCCGGTGGACAGCGACGCGGCGGTGGCGGGCTTTCATCTGGGCGCGGGCTGCCTGTTCGCGCACGGCCGCATGGCGCGCGATCTGCCCTACGACCCGCAGCTGTACTTTCATGGCGAAGAGCAGGCCCTGGCGCTGCGCCTGTTCACCCATGGGTGGGACGTGTTCCACATCCCGGCGCTGCCGGTCTATCACCTCTACAACCGCCCCGGCAGCGGTGCGCCCGCGCGGCCGATGCACTGGGACGCCGAGCACGACCGGCAGCGCCAGGTGACCTGGACCGAGCGCGAGCAGCGCGCGCGCCAGCGCCTGGGCGATCTGGTGTCTGGCGTTCCACTGGGGGCCTACGGCCTGGGCACGCGCCGCAGCGTGGCCGACTACGCCGACTTCAGCGGCATCGACTACTCCGCGCGCACGCTGGCAGACAAGTCGTTCAAGGCAGCGCGCTGACGGGCACCGCACGCGGCGCAGGCATCACTGCCGCGCATTCAGCGTGGCGCGGGCCAGGCACAGGTCGGCCCAAGCCTTGGCCTTGTCGGGCAGGTTGCGCAGCAGGTAGGCGGGGTGGTACGTGACCACCAGCGGCACGCCCTCGTACTGATGCACGCGGCCGCGCAGCTTGCCGATGGGCTCGTCGGACTGCAACAGCGACTGCACCGCAAAGCGCCCCATCGCGAGAATGACTTTGGGTTGCACCAGCGCCACCTGGCGCTTGAGGAAGGGCTCGCACTGCGCGATCTCGTCGGGCTGCGGATTGCGGTTGCCCGGCGGGCGGCACTTGAGCACGTTGGCAATGAACACGCCGCCGTTCGCACCTGCAACTGCGCTGTCTGTGCCGTCTGCGCTGCCCGTACGGCTCAGGCCCACCGCGCGCAGCATGTTGTCGAGCAGCTTGCCAGCCTGCCCGACAAAGGGCTCGCCCTGCAGGTCTTCGTTCTCGCCGGGCGCCTCGCCCACCACCATCCAGTCGGCACGCTCGGCACCGACACCGAAGACGGTGTTGCGGCGGGTGCTGCACAGCTTGCACGCCTCGCAACCGGCCACCGCGGTGCGCAGCGCGCTCCAGTCCATGGCCTCGACGCCAACAGGGCGCGAAGCAATCGCTGCAGACGATGGCGCGGCCGGGCGCACAAGCGGCGCAGGGCCCGCCGCCACCTCGCTGCGCGCATGCTGCGCTTGTGGTGCAGGGGGCGCAAGAGGCACCAAGGGTGCGGGTGCAAGGGTCGCCACAGGTGCTGGTGCCTCGGCATCGGCGCGGGGCAGCCACACCCGGATGCCCATCTGCTTGAGCATCGCGCGCTGGCGGTCGTCCAGGTCCAGGGCCATGGCGCAGTCAGCCTTGCAGGCGGTGGCTCATCACCACTGCAGTCTCGCGCCGACCGAGCGACAGCGGGTAGTAGTCGCGCCGCTCGCCCACGCGGCGAAATCCGTAGCGCTCGTAGATCTGCAGTGCACGCTGGTTGCTTTGCCGCACTTCAAGCCACAGCCACTGCGCGCCCAAGCTGCGCGACCAGCGGCACAGCTCGTCGAGCAGCGCCAGGCCCAGGCCGCGGTGGCGCTGCGCAGGCGCCACAGTGATGTTGAGCAAGTGCACCTCGTCCACGCCGAGCATCGCCACAAAGTAGCCGATCACACCCTCGTCGTCGCACAGCACCTGCGCGTGGTAGCCGCTGGCCAGCGAGTCGGCGAAGTTGCGGCGCGTCCACGGGTGGGTGTAGCTTGCCTGCTCGATCGCCATCACCGCCTCCAGGTGCAGGGCGGTCATCGGCTCGTAGCGTGACTCGCGCGGCTCGAGAACGGCGCTCATGGGGCAGGCCTGGCAGGTGGGTTGGGCATCGATGGCGCGCAGCGGTCGATCAGGTGCCGGAAGCCGGATGGCTGGCCGCCTTGGCCACCGCCCGCTCCTCGGTCGTCTGCGCCACTTTATCGCGGATGTAGATCGGCATGGCTTGCGCGGCCGGCACCGCGCAGCCGGCGGCCAGCAGCGCAGGCGCCAGGCGCAGCATCGCCTCGGCCCGGGGCGCGGCGTCGACATGCGACGCGCCTGTGGCCGCCGCAGACCAGCGACCCGCGTACACCGCATGTGCGTTGCCTGCGAGCACCTCACCGGGCTCGGGTTGCACCGCCTCGGGGCGCAGCAGCTGCGTGGGGCCGAGCGCACGCCATGCCGCGGCGCCTGCGCTTCGCACATAGCGCGCGGCATACACCTCGTCCATGCGCGCATCGAGCACCGCCAGCACCTGCGTGGCACCGTGGCGCGCGCAGGCGTCTTCGGCCACCGCCATCAGCGTGGGCACGGGCAGCACCGGCAGGCCGCCACTGCCTTGCAGGGCGCGCGTTCCGAAGGCCAGGCCCTGCGCCACCGAACAGGCGGTGCGCAAACCGGTGAACGAGCCCGGCCCGGCACCAAACGCCACCGCATCCAGATCTTCCAGCGACAGGCCCGCCTCGTGCAGCAGCCGCATGGCGTGGGGAATGAGCGCGGCCGAGGCCTGCGCTGCGCCGGCACCGGCATGCGCATGCAGCGACCACACATCGCCCTGCAGCACGCCCACCGCGATCGACAGCGACTCGGTGCTGGTGTCAAAAGCAAGGATCTTCATCGCATGCGCCTCACGCCCAACAGGATGCCAGCGGTCACCAGCGCCAGGCCGGCCAGCAGGTTCCAGCCCAGCGGCTCGCCCAGGAACAGCACCGCGCCCAGCGCCGACAGGCCGGGCACCAGCGCGGTGATCATGGTCGAGCGCACCGGGCCATAGTGGCGGATCATCAGGGTGAAGGTCACGCCCGAGATCGCCACCGAGCCGACGCCCTGAAACAGCGCCTGAAACGCGATCTCGCCCCAGGGCGCCGCGCCCAGCCGGCTGTGCAGCACGTCCAGTGTGCTCAGCAGCAGATAGCCAGGCACATAGGTGATCAGCGCGAACAGCGTGATGGCAATGGTCGCCTCCACCGCGCCCAGGGCATGGCGACGCGCCAGCACGCTGTAGGTGGACCAGCAGAACGCAGCCGCCATGAACAGCAGGTCGCCCTTCCAGATGTCACCCCCGTCGAAGGCACCCAGCAGGCTGGCACCGCCCACCAGCAGGTCGCCAGCGAGGATGCAGGCCAGCCCCGCTGCGCGCGCGGGCGTGATGCGGTCCTTGAGGATCAGCGCAGCCAGCAGCGTGGTCCACAGCGGCAGGCTGCCGGGCATCAGCACCGACGCGTGCGCGGCCGGAGCGTGAAAGAAGCCCGCATAGGCCAGCACCGCATACATCAGACCGCCAAAGAAGCCGCACACAGCGCTGATGCGAAACGCCAGTGGTGACAGACCCAGCCAGCCACCGCCGGGCGCCAGCGTCCCGGCCGCACGCTGCTGCCGCACCATCCACCAGCCCACGGGCAACAACACCGCGCTGGCCCCCAGGATGCGCGCAAAGGCGATGTCGTAAGGCCCCAGGGTGAACTGCGCCGAGGCCCGCGCGATGACGATGAAGGACGTCCAGATCGCGACCGTGACCACGGCCGCCAGCAGGCCGGTCGCGCGTGGGGACAGGCCCGAGAGAAAACGCATCACCCGATTATCGCGGGGCAGTGCCATTCCATCGGGCAGGTGCACAGGGAAAGCATGTCCCTGCCCTTCACTCACCACGCACACCGATAATTTGCAGATGCCCGCCTGGCCATCCCCGCGCCGCCTGATGTTGTTGCCCTTGTCCTTTCCCGTTCCCGCTACCGCTCCCTTTGGCGTGCGTGCATGGGTTTCGGCATTCGCTGCTGCACTGACGCTGTGCCTTGGCGCGGCTGCCCACGCGCAGACGGTGGGCCTGCCCGCCGAAGTCGAAGCCGCGCTGGAGCGGGCGCGCGTTCCGCGCGATGCGATGGTGGCGCTGGTGGCCGACATCGGCGCCGATGCCACGGCCTCTGTGGTTCGCCTGCGCCACCGCGACACGGTGCCGGTGAACCCGGCATCGCTGATGAAACTGGTGACCACCTTTGCCGCGCTCGAGCAACTGGGGCCCACCTACAGCTGGGCCACGCCGGTCTACATCGACGGACCGGTGCGCAATGGCGTGCTGCAGGGCAACCTGTACATCCAGGGGCGGGGCGACCCGAAGCTCGTGTCCGAGCGGCTGTGGCTTTTGATGCGGCGGGTGCAGGGCCTGGGCATCCAGCAGGTCAGCGGCGACATCGTGCTCGACCGCAGCGCATTCACCGTGCCGCCGCAAGACCCGGGCGCGTTCGACGGCGAGCGGCTGCGCCCGTACAACGCCGCGCCCGACGCGCTGCTGGTCAACTACAAGTCGCTGGTGTTCACCTTTGTGCCTGACCGCGCGGCCGGCGTGGCGCGGGTGCAGGTCGAACCACCGCTGGCTGGGTTCTCTGCGCCGGCCACCGTGCCGCTGCAACCGGGCGAGTGCAATGACTGGCGTGCCGCCCTCAAGGCCGACTTTGCGGACGCGGCACGCGTGCGATGGGCCGGCGCCTACCCCACCGCCTGCGGCGAGCGGGTGTGGCCGGTGGCCGCCGCCGACCCGCGCGGATTTGCAGCGCGCGCCGTGGCGGGCATGTGGGCGCAGCTGGGCGGCACGCTCACCGGCGCCGTGCGCGAAGGCAGCGTGCCGGGCGGCCTGGCGCCCGCCTTCGAAGTCACGTCGCCTTCGCTCGCCGAGGTGGTACGAGACGTCAACAAGTTCAGCAACAACGTGATGGCGCAGCAGCTGTTCCTCACGCTCGGCCTGCCGCGCGGCACGGCGCCTGCAGGTGCCGCCAGCTTTGATGCTGCGCGCGCTGCGGTGGCGCCGTGGTGGCGCGAGCGCATGGGCGCTGACGTCGACGCACCGGTCATCGATAACGGCTCGGGCCTGTCGCGTGACGAGCGCATCAGCGCACGTGCGCTGGCGCGGCTGCTGCAGGTGGCCTGGGCCTCACCATCGATGCCCGAGCTGATGTCGTCCCTGCCGATTGCCGGCCTGGACGGCACGATGCGCCGCGCGCGCCTGCGTGGCGAGGGCACCGCCCACCTCAAGACCGGCAGCCTGCGCGACGTGACCGGCGTGGCGGGGTATGTGCTGAGCGCGCGCGGGCAGCGCCGCGTGCTGGTGGCCATCGTCAACCATGCGCAAGCCCAAGCCGCGCGGCCTGCCATCGAGGCGCTGGTCGACTGGGCGATGCGTGATGCGACCGCGCGCTGATGCCTCCCGTGCGCCTGCTGCCCAACCAAGACAAGGTAACCACCCCATGAACTGGACCGCCAGCCACTGGACCGAGCTGATCGGCTACATCGCCGCCTTCCTGACCACCAGCAGCTTCGTGCCGCAGGCCTGGCTGACCTTTCGTACCCGCGACGTCAGCGGCATTTCCCTGGGCATGTACAGCGCCTTCACCACCGGCATCGCGCTGTGGCTGGTCTACGGCATCGTGATCGGCTCCTGGCCGATCATCATCGCCAACATCATCACCGTGGCCCTGGCCTTCTCGATCCTGGTGATGAAGCTGCGCTATGGGTGAAAGCTGACAGCGCGATCGGTGTTTTCCCGGTAAGACGACCGGCCAAGCGGTCGTAGGATTTCATGCCCACGCGAACGGTCGTTCGATTTACGCACGACGGCGCGCCGGAAACGATCCAGAGGAGACACATCCATGAAGAAGCTTTACCTGCTGACCGCCGTTGCTGCGGCCACCTTGCTTGCGGCGTGCGGAGGCGGGGTCGACCGCGGTGAACTGCGCAGCGCACCGACTGCGGCTGCCACACTGAGCAGCAGCGCCATCACCGCAGGGGCCACCTCCAGCGGGCTGATCGGCATCAGCGGCCCCGCCAAGTGCGACGTTCGCGTTGTGCCACTGGACTACCACACGGTCGGGGTGCGGGGCGAGATGTCCAACAGCACCGGCGTCATGCTGGTCCCCTCGGGCAGCGCTGCCGGTTGCAGCGGTCCGTTCCCGTTGCTGGCCTATTCGCGCGGCACTGAAGTCCTCAAGACGCGCACGCTGGCCAACCCGACCGACGGCGAGACGCAGCTGCTTGCCGCGGTGTACGCAGCGCAAGGCTACGCCGTGGTCGCCACCGACTACCTCGGCTTTGCGGGCTCGCAGTACAGCTTCCATCCGTATCTCCATGCGGATTCCCAGGCGACCACCATCGTCGATTCGATCCGTGCTGCCCGCAGCGCTGCCTCGTCACTGGGCGTACCGCTGTCGGGCAAGGTGATGGTCAGCGGGTACTCTCAAGGGGGGCACGCATCCATGGCAGCGCACCGTGCCATCGAGCGCGACCACGCGGGCGAGATCAACCTCGTGGGTGGCGCGCACCTGGCCGGTCCGTACAACCTGTCGGGCAGCTTCAAGCTGGCCGACGCGATCGCCGGCTACCAGTTCTTCGTGCCCTTCCTGGTCACCGCCTGGCAAAAGATCTACGGCGATATCTACAGCAACGTGAACCAGGCGTTCAAGGCGCCCTACGCCAGCACGATCGAGAACCTGCTTCCGAACCCGACGCTGACCTACACCACCCTGGTGACCACCGGGGCCCTGCCCGGTGCCAACGGCGAGACTCCGAACCAGGCCCGCGATGCGCTGTTCCAGCCGGCGTTCATCACCGACGTACGCACCAACGACAACAACACGCTGTACCTGGCCGCCAAAAAGAACGATCTGCTGGGATGGAGCCCGCGCGGCGCGACCCTGCTGTGCAGCGGCTCAGGTGACCCGACGGTACCCTTCGCGCTGCATCAGACCGTGATGAAAGCCGACTTTGACGCACGCGGTGTGCGTACGGTCACCTCGGTGGACGTGGACCCGCAAATTCGCCTGGCTTTCGGCGCACCGCCCAGCGACCCGGCGGGCTTTGCGCAGTACTACAGCCGCTATCACGGCACCTTCGCGCCGCCGATGTGCGCTGCTGCGGCACGCCAGTTCTTCGACGCCGTGAAGTAAGCGCGGCTCCTGCCCGCTTCAAGCAATAACGCCCGCTGATGCGGGCGTTGTTGTTTCAACGTGGCATCTGCCTCACCACCGCAGCCGCAGCCGGTCGTACGCGTAGTCGCCAAAGCTGCGCTGCGCGGTAGGAGACGGATACACCGCATCGGCAAACACCCGCTGGGTGTAGGTGACGCCAGCGACGATGGTGGACGGCGTGCACAGCGCCGAATTCACCTGGCCACTACCGATGCCGATGCCGGGGCCTGCGTCCACCGAGGTGCAGGCGATGTCCAGCGAGTTGTTCATGCCGCCGAACAGGCCGGGGCTGGCGGTCACCAGGTTGTAGTGCAGCGCCGCATCCACGTACAGGACATTGGCACCCAGGTCGTTGACGGTCACCAGCAGGCCATTGTTGAAGCGCAGCGTGGCGCTTTCCACCAGCGCGGCCTGATTGATGCCGCGCGCCCAGGGCGAGCGGCCGAGGTTGTACGAACCCGCCACCAGCACATAGCGCGCACCGGCACCCACCAGCCGGCGCACCTGCGCACCGAACTCGCGGCCTGCCGCCTCCAGCGCATTGAGCATCTGCTCCTGTGTCTGGGCGCCCGACTGGAAGGCCGCCATCTGCGCGATCACATCGCTCACGCCGGCCTCGATCAGCACCACGTCGGTGGCACCGAAGGTCCCCCCGAGCAGAAAGCGGTCGATCTGCTCCTTGATCGTCAGCGTTGCATTGCTGCCAGCCGCATCCGGCTTGGCACCGACGCGCGCATTGCCCTGCGCGAACGACAGGCCGCCTTGCGCCGCGGTCGTCAGCGTCAGGCCGTAGCGGGTCGCGACCTGCTGCGTCCAGACCGACACCGAACCATCGTTGACCGTGTAGCGCGCGCCGCCTTCGCCCAAGTCGCTCATGCCGGTACCAAAGGCGATGAAGCGCGTGGGCTTGAGGGTCGACTCGATGCTGCCTGAGCCGCAAGCCGACAACAGCGTGAGTGCCGCACAGCCGAGCGCCAGCAGGGCGCGGCGCGACCAAGGTTGGGACATGACAATCTCCTTCATTCGGGCTAAGTGTAGTCAGGCCGCGGCAGCGCGCTGCAGGCGGTCGCGCACGCCGTCCCACGCGGCGTCTGGCGGCGGCTCTTCGATCCAGATGAGTTGGACGCCGTCGGCATCGAGCTCGCGCAGTGCGGCAAACAGCTCATGCGCTGCTGCAGCGGCGTCACCGGGCATGCGGCGCAGCGTGATGCGGCGTGATGCGCTGCGCATGCTCGTGCGCGCATACACCGCCAGGTTCGCTGCGTCGGCGCCCAGCACATCCAGTGCAGCCTGCAAGGCCTTGGCGTCCATCAGCCGCACGCGCGCGTTCGGCGCGTAGTGCGCCTCCAGCGTGCCCGACGCCCGCGGCGCGACACCGGCCACGCTGTCATGCGAGCGCAGCGCCATGCCGCAGGCCGCCTCGATCTGCTGCGCCGTCAGCATGCCCGGGCGCAGCAGCACCGGCGCGCCGCGCGTGCAGTCCACGATGGTCGATTCGATGCCCACCTCGCACGCGCCGCCATCCAGGATCAGCAACCCGTCGCCAAACTCGCTGGCCACATGCTGTGCGGTGGTGGGGCTGACGCGCCCGAAGCGGTTGGCGCTGGGCCCCGAGAGGCCGTGCACCGGTACCGCCGCTTGCGCGCAGGCACGCAGCAGCGCTTGCGCCACCGGGTGCGAGGGGCAACGCACTCCGATCGAGCCCTGCCCGCCCGCGCTGGCTGTGGCCACGCCTTCGCGGCGCGGCAAGATCAGCGTCAGCGGCCCGGGCCAGAACGCATCGATCAGGCGCTGGGCGAAGGCCGGTACCTCGCGCGCGAAATGCGCCACGCCCGACGTATCGGCCACATGCACGATCAGCGGGTGATCGCTGGGCCGCCCCTTGGCAGCGAAGATGCCGCGCACCGCCGCGTCGTTGCAGGCGTCGGCCCCCAGGCCGTACACCGTCTCGGTAGGAAAGGCGACCAGCGCGCCCTGCGCCAGCCGCTCGACCGCATGGGCGATGCTATGCGGGTCGCGTCCGTCCAGGATCACATCGGGCCCCAGCCGCCGCTCAGAAGGCAGCGATGCCCAGCAGCGCGGCGGCCTGCAGCGCGATGGCGCGTACTGCAGCCGCGTCGCTGCCGGTGATGTTGAGATGCCCCATCTTGCGTGCGCGCCGGGCCTCGGTCTTGCCGTACATGTGCAGATGGGTGCCCGGCAGGGCGAGCAGCTGCGCCCACGGTGGCTCGCGCTGCGCATCCGAGCCGGGCGCGAACCACAGGTCGCCCAGCAGGTTCAGCATGAGGGCCGCGCTGTGCTGGCGTGGTGCCACCAGCGGCAGGCCGGTCATGGCGCGCACCTGCAGTTCGAACTGGTCAACATCGCAGGCGTCGATGCTGTAGTGGCCGCTGTTGTGCGGGCGCGGTGCGATCTCGTTGACCACCAGCGCGCCGTCCTGCAGCACGAAGAACTCCACGCACAGCACGCCCACGTAGTCGAGGCCGCGCGCAATCGCCTGCGCGGCTTCCACCGCACGCGCCGCAACGTCCACCGGCACCGCACCGGCATGCACCTCGGTCACGGCCAGGATGCCGTCGCGGTGCAGGTTGCGCTGCACCGGCAGGCTCACCATCGCGCCGTCGCGGCCGCGCGCGACGATGGCCGATACCTCGTAGGCCAGGGGCAGCATCTGCTCGAGCACACAGGGCACGCGCTTGAGGGCATCCCACGCTGCAGCCAGCTCGGCGCGGGTCTTCACACGCACCTGGCCCTTGCCGTCGTAGCCCATGCGTGCGGTCTTCAGGATGCCGGGCAACAGGCGGTCGTCCACCGCGCCTAATTGCGTCGCCGTATCGATCACCGCATGCGGCGCGCAGGGCACGCCACAGCGCACAAAGTGCGCCTTCTCGGCGGCGCGGTCTTGTGCCACCGCTACCGCATCACCGCCAGGCGCCACCGGTCGCTGCCGTGCCAGCGTGCGCAGCGCGTCCGCCGGCACATTTTCGAATTCGGTGGTGATGGCCGCACTAAGTTCGGCCAGCTGCGCCAGACCGTCTGCGTCGGTGTAGCCGCTGCGAATGTGATGGTGGCTCACCCGGCCCGCCGGGCTGTGCGCATCGGCGTCGAGCACCGCGGTGAAGTAGCCCATGCGCTGCGCCGCATGCACGAACATGCGGCCGAGCTGGCCACCGCCCATCACGCCCAGCGTGGCGCCGGGCAGGATCACGTCATTGGCAGCGACAGGCAAGGCGCTCACTCAGATCCCGCGGGTCGGGCAGGTCGGGTGGATCACGCGGAAGGCGGTAGCGTCATCGCGCGGGCCGCCTCGGTCTGCCGCGCGCGGAAGGCGGCCAGCTTCTCGCGCAGGGCCGCGCTTTCGTTGGCCAGCATCGCCACCGCGAACAGCGCCGCATTGGCCGCGCCTGCCGCGCCAATGGCAAAGGTGGCCACCGGCACGCCCTTGGGCATCTGCACGATGCTGTGCAGCGAGTCCACGCCCTGCAGGTGCTTGCCGGGCACCGGCACGCCCAGCACCGGCACCGCCGTCTTGGCCGCCAGCATGCCCGGCAGGTGGGCTGCGCCGCCGGCGCCGGCGATGATGGCCTTCAGGCCGCGCCCGGCCGCGGCTTCGGCGTAGGCGAACATGTCGTCAGGCATGCGGTGCGCCGAGACGACCTTCGCCTCGAAGGCGACGCCGAATTCACGGAGAATCTCTGCTGCGTGCTGCATGGTGTCCCAGTCTGAGCTGGAACCCATGACGACGCCGATCACGGGGGTCATGGAAGGCTCCTTGCGATTGAATTCTACGTTTGCACCCCGAACTGCCCACCATGATCGACGTCACGATAGAGAACTTTGAAGCCGAGGTGATCAACGCCTCGATGCAGCTGCCGGTGCTGGTGGACTTCTGGGCGCCGTGGTGCGGGCCCTGCAAGGTGATCGGGCCGATGCTCGAAAAGCTCGAAACCGAGTACGGCGGGCGCTTCAAGCTTGCCAAGATCGACTCTGACCAGGAGCAGCAGCTTGCCGCGGCCTTCGGCATCCGCAGCATCCCCACGGTGGTGATGCTGAAGAACGGCCAGCCGGTGGACGGCTTCATGGGCGCGCTGCCCGAGGGCAAGATCAAGGAATTCCTCGACAAGCATGTGCCGGCCGCCGAAGCGCTGGAAGCCGAAGTGGCGGAGGAAGAGGCCATCGACGCGCTGGCGCAGGGCGACACCGATGCCGCGCTGGAAAAGCTGCAGCATGCGGTGGCCACCGACCCGGCCAACGACGAGGCCCGCTTTGACTATGTGAAGCTGCTGCTGCAGCTGGGGCGCCATGACGACGCCAAGGTGGCATTTGCGCCGGTGATCGCCAAGGCCGCAGGGGTGCAGCGTCTGGGCGCGCTGCAGCGCTGGATGGATGCAGTGGATGCGGCGGCAGCCAAGTCGATCGCCAGTTTTGATGCGGCCATCGCGGCCAACAAGCGCGACTTCGCTGCCCGTTTTGGCCGCGCGCAGTGCCTGATGGCCGCGCAGCGCTGGACCGACGCGATGGACGAACTGCTGGAGATCCTGATGCGCGACAAGGCCTGGAGCGAGGACCTGGCGCGCAAGACCTACATCGCCATCCTCGACATCATCGAGCCGCCCCGCCCCAAGGTGGCCGAGGGCCAGATCCCGCCCGATGACCCGACGGTGGCCACCTACCGGCGCCGGCTGTCGAGCGTGGTGCTGAGCTGATTCAGCGTCGTCAGCGCGTGACCATCACCACCCGGTCGGCCGGCACGCTGACCTGCAGTTCCACCAGCGAGCCGCCGGTCTGAAGCTTCGGGAATCCCACCGCGCTCACCGTCAGCCGCCCGGGTGTGGCGGCGGGCACCGGGGCCTTGGCGGCAGGCGATTCGTCGCCGCGCGCCAGCGGCTGGTTGCCGTCGCAGCGCGACAGCAGCGCGGGCTCGGTCAGCTCCACGGAACGCACACGCGCAAGCGCGGTCTTGCCTGGCGCAGCGATCGCGCGGCCCGCCTCGTCAAGCAGGCGCACGGCGCGGAACTGCGGCGCCCAGCGGCCATCGCCATCCAGGCGGCCTGCGGTGATGCAGGCAGGCTCTGGCGACGCGTTGGATGCAAAGGCCGCCGCAGCGCCACACAGGCCGATCAGCGCAGCCAAGGGAAGAAGCAAAAAGCGCCGGGTCATGAAACCTCCTTCTCAGTGCTCACGGGTCAAGGGTGCCACGGGTTTCACGCACCCACCAGCCGGGTCAGCGCCTCGCGGTACTTGGCGGCGGTCTTCTCGATCACCTCCTGCGGCAGGCGCGGCGCAGGCGGCTGCTTGCTCCAGGGCTTGCCATGCACCTGTGCCTGCTCGAGCCAGTCGCGCAGGAACTGCTTGTCAAAGCTCGGCGGGTTGCCGCCCTCGGCGTAGCTGTCGGCCGGCCAGTAGCGCGACGAGTCGGGCGTGAGCACCTCGTCCATCAGCACCAGCGTGCCCTTGGCATCGAGGCCGAATTCGAACTTGGTGTCGGCAATGATGATGCCCTTGCGCAGCGCGATGTCGGCGGCCGCCTTGTACAGCGCGATGCTGGTGTCGCGGATCTTCGCGGCCAGCTCGGCGCCAATCATCTGCACCGTCTGCCCGTAGGTGATGTTCTCGTCGTGCTCGCCCGCTGCTGCCTTGGCGGCTGGCGTGTAGATCGGCTCGGGCAGCTTCGATGCGTTCTTCAGGCCTGCGGGCAGCTTCACGCCGCACACCGCCTGGCCCTGCTGGTATTCCTTCCAGCCGCTGCCGGCCAGATAGCCGCGCACCACTGCCTCCACCGGGATGGGCTTGAGGCGCTGCACCAGCATCGAGCGGCCGCGCACCTGTGCCGCCTCGGCCGGGGACACCACGCTTTCGGGCGCGTCGCCGGTCAGGTGGATCGGGCAGAGGTTCAGGCCCTTGGGGCCCAGCCGCTCAAACCAGAACAGGCTGAGCGTGGTGAGCAGCTCGCCCTTGCCGGGGATCGGCTCGCCCATGATCACGTCGAACGCGCTGATGCGGTCCGAGGCGACCATCAGGATGCGGTCGTCGCCCACCGCATAGTTGTCGCGTACCTTGCCGCGCGCCAGCAGCGGCAGCGATTGCAGCGTCGAGGTGTGCAGCGCGGCAGGGGTCAATGGACCACCTGGGCGAGCTCGCCCTTGGCGTAGCGTTGCGCCATCACCTGCAGGCCGCGCGCCTTGATCTTGCCGGCCTGGCCTTCACAACCGAACTCGATGTAGCGCTGCTTGCAGATCGCCTTGGCCGCCTCGCGCGCCGGCTTCATCCACTCGCGCATGTCGAACTTGTCGGGGTTCTCGGCCTGGAACTTTCGCACCGCACCGGTCATCGCCATGCGGATGTCGGTGTCGATATTGATCTTGCGCACGCCGTGCTTGATCGCTTCCTGGATCTCCTTCACCGGCACGCCATACGTCTGCTTCATCTTGCCGCCGAACTGGTTGATGATGTCCAGCAGGTCTTGCGGCACCGACGACGAACCGTGCATCACCAGGTGGGTGTTGGGGATGCGCGCGTGGATCTCCTTCACGCGGCCAATCGCCAGCACGTCGCCAGTGGGCGGGCGGGTGAACTTATAGGCGCCATGGCTGGTACCGATCGCAATGGCCAGCGCATCGAGCTGCGTGGCCTTGACGAACTGCGCCGCCTCTTCCGGGTCGGTGAGCATCTGGCTGTGGTCGAGCTTACCCACCGCGCCGATGCCGTCTTCCTCGCCGGCTTCGCCGGTCTCGAGGCTGCCCAGGCAGCCGAGTTCACCCTCCACCGTCACGCCCACCCGGTGCGCCATCTCCACGACAGCGCGGGTCACGTCCACGTTGTAGCCAAAGTCGGCCGGCGTCTTGCCGTCTTCCTTGAGCGAGCCGTCCATCATCACCGAGCCGAAGCCCAGGTCGATGGCTCCTTGGCAGACCTTGGGGCTGGTGCCGTGGTCCTGGTGCATCACCAGCGGAACGTGCGGCCAGGCCTCGGCCGCCGCCTGGATCAGGTACTTGATGAAGTGTTCACCGGCGTACTTGCGGGCACCGGCGCTGGCCTGCAGGATCACCGGGGCGCCCGCCTCGTCGGCGGCCGTCATCACGGCCTGCACCTGCTCGAGGTTGTTGACGTTGAAGGCAGGGATGCCGTAGTTGTTCTCGGCTGCGTGGTCGAGCAGCTCGCGCATGGAGACGAGGGGCATGGCCGGGTCCGGTAGGTGGAGATGGGGGAGCGTTGCGAAACGCCCCCAATTTTACTGTTCACCCCGCTGGGGCCGCTGCGCCAGCCCCCTTGCAGGCGGCCCAGAAATCCAGCTCGGGCCGGTAGACGCGAGTGCGCACATCCATCAGGCCCAGCACGCTGTGGAACAGGTGGTCGTGGCTGAGCGCGCGGTCGCGCTCACGGCGCAGGCACTCGGTGGACACGCGCGCGGCCGACTGCATCTGCGGCGACAGCCACGCGACCATCGGCACATGCTTTTGCTCCATCGGTGCAATCGCGTAGGGCAGACCATGCAGGTACAGGTTCTTCTCGCCCAGCGATTCACCGTGGTCCGACAGGTACAGCAGCGCCGTGGCGTGGCTGCGCTCGCGTGCGCGCAGCCAGCCGATCGCCTCGGCCAGAAAGTGGTCGGTCTCGCGCAGGCTGTTGTCGTAGGCGTTGACGACATGCTGGCGCTCGCAGTCCTGCAGCTGCGTGGTGGTGCATTCAGGCAGGAAGGCCTTGTGCGCCGGCGCCGAGCGCTTGCTGTAGGCCGGGCCGTGGCTGCCCATCTCGTGCAGCACCACCACCACGCCGCGGCTGCGCCGCTGCGCATCCAGCGCTGCGATCCGCTCGTCCAGCGCGCGCAGCATCGCATCGTCCATGCAGTCTTCATCGCGGCAGGCGGCAGCACGCGCCACCTCGGCCGCCGGCACGGTGGGCACGCGGTCGCACACGCCCTTGCAGCCCGACTGGTTGTCAATCCACAGCACCGCCAGGCCGGCACGCTGCAGCACATCCAGCAGGTTTTCGAAACGCTGCCCGCTGTCGATGAACGCCTCGCGACCGAGGTGCGAAAACATGCACGGCACCGACGCCGCGGTGCTGGTGCCGCACGACGTGACCTGCCGCCAGCTCACGACGTCGGGCAACGCCGCCAGGCGCGGGTTGGTGTCGCGCCCGTAGCCGTTGAGCGAAAAGTGATCGGAGCGCGCGGTCTCGCCCACCACCAGCAGCAACAGGGGCGGCTTGCCGCTGGCGTGGCGATCGCCCAGGCGCGCGTCTTCGGCCAGTGGCTGCAGGGGCAAGGCGCGCTGGGTGCGCTCGCCAGCCACGGCACGCCCCAGCGCGTACAGCGAATTCAGGGGGTTGACCAGGAATCGCACTTCCTTGTGGTTGCGCATCAGCGGCGCCAGCGTCTGGAAGCTTGCCGCGGCAAAGCCGGCGACCACCAGCACACTGGCCAGCAAGGCCAGCGACTGGTGCAGCACATGGCGGCGCCACGGCACGCGGTGCATCGGCACGCGCCATACCCACCAGGCGGGCAGGACCCCAAGCACCAGCACGGTGGCCAGCAGGCGCAGGTTCAGCAGGTCGGTGGCCTCGCGCGCATCGGTCTGCAGTGCATTGGTGAGCATGCTGCTGTCGATGACGATGCCGTACGACAGCATGAAGTGCGCGCCGAAGGCCGCCGCCAGCAGCAGCACGATCAGGGTCGGCTTGAGCAGGCGACCCCAGCCCAGCAGGCTCAGCAGGGCCATCAGCAGCGCGGCAATGGCCAGCGCGAAACCCGCGCTGAACGCGAGCCCCGCCGCGCCGTGCACATCGTCCAGCGCACCCAGATGCCGCCACAGCGCCAGATTGGCCGGCAGGGCCAGCCACAGGCTGCCGGCCAAGGACACCTGCCAGTGATTGAAGGATCGTTTGAACACGTCGTGATTGTTCCAGAGCGGCTG
>JBDLRH010000026.1:0-9443 GCA_039800165.1 Pseudomonadota bacterium | reverse complement strand
CCATCCTCACCATGAACGCTGCCGCCCCCACCTCGACCCTGATGACTGGCGACGACTACCGCGAGTCGCTGCGCCGCTACCGCCCCCGGGTGTTCGTCGACGGACGCCAGGTCGGGTCGGTGGCCGACGATGCCGCGCTGCAGCCAGGCATCAACGCGATTGCGCTGACCTATGACTTCGCGCACCGCCCCGAGTACGCGCCGATCATGACGGCCATCGAGCAAAGCAGCGGCCGGCGCGTCAACCGCATGACGCACATCAACCGCAGCGCCGGCGACCTGCTGAACAAGCTGGAGGCCGTGCGCCTGATCTGCCAGGAAAGCGGCTGCGCCCAGCGCTACCTGACCCACGACGCGATGAACGGCCTGGCGCAGGTGGTGGCACGCATCGACGACGCCCGCGGCACGCGCGAGCACGGCGACCGGTTCATGGCCTTCCTGCACCGCGTGCAAGACCAGGACCTGACCCTGGGCGTGGCGATGACCGACGGCAAGGGCGACCGTAGCCTGCGCCCGCATGAGCAGCCCAACCTGGACAGCTATGTGCGGATCGTCGAGCGCAATGCGGTGGAGAACGGCCGCCGCGGCATCCGCATCTCGGGTGCCAAGGCCATCGTGACCGGCGCGCCCTACATGCACGAACTGCTGGTCATGCCCTGCCGCAACATGGGCGCAGAAGACGCCGACTTTGCCGTCTGCTGCACCGTGCCGATCGACGCACCGGGCCTGACCATCGTGGCGCGCCCCGCCGGCCGCCCTGGTGAAGCAGAACATGGCGCGGCCCTCTTCAGCCGCAAGTACGGCCAGAGCACCGGCGTGTGCCTGTTCGACCGTGTGTTCGTGCCGATGGAAGACGTGTTCTACGCCGGCGAGTGGGAGCATTCGCACCACCTGACCTACAGCTACGCCACGCACCACCGGCAAACCTGCATCGGCGCCCGTGCGGGCTTTGGCGACCTGCTCATCGGCGCCGGCGCGCTGATGTGCGAGGCCAATGGCTTTGACCCCGGCAAGGAAAGCCACCTGCGCGAGCAGATGGTCGAACTCATCAAGATCACAGAGGGCTTTTATGCCTGTGGCGTGGCCTCCAGCGTGTACGGCAAGGCCGACGAGTGGAGTGGCACCTTCATGCCCGACCCGGTGTTTGCCAACATCGGCAAGCTGCTGCTGGCCACGCAGATCTACGACATGCACCGCATCGCGCATTACGTCAGCGGCGGGCTGATCGTCACCCTGCCCGGCCCGGACGAAGACCACAACCCGGAGACCGGCGCCAGGCTGTCGGACGTGCTGCGCGCCAACCCGGCGATTCCGTATGAGCAGCGCATCCAGACCGCGCGCTTCATCGAAGACCTGACCGCCGGCTACCAGGGCGGCTGGTACAGCGTGATCAGCCTGCACGGCGGCGGCTCGCCTGCGGCGATGAAGCAGGAGATCTGGCGCAACTACCCGGTGGGCAGCAAGGTCGAACTGGTGGAGCGCCTGCTCGAGCGCGGCGTGGCCGCCGACGGCTCACCCGCCGCCGCACCGCACGACCCGGCGCGCCCCATCACGCAGAACCGCCAGCCCGGCAAGTGCTGCGACACCGGCTGCACCACGCCTGGCCAGCCGGTGATGGTGGACCTGCCGCAGGTGCAGGCCGAGCTGCCGTCGCGCAAGCGCTGACCGGGCTCAGGGCAGCAGCCGCAGCAGTTCGCCGTCGGGCTTGTCGGTCAGCAGGTAGATCCAGCCGTCGGGCCCCTGCTTCACGTCGCGCACCCGCGCGCCGATGCGCACCCGATGCTCGGCCACCACGCGGTTGCCGGCCCATTCGATGCGTCGCACCTCGCCACTGCGCAGCGTACCCACCAGCAGGTGGCCACGCGCGCCCGGGTAGCGGTCGCTGGTGATGAAGGCCATGCCCGAGACGGCGATGGACGGCCGCCAGTACAGCAGCGGCTGCTCCATGCCGGCCTTGGCGGTGATGCCCTCGCCGATCGGCCCGCCGCCGTAGCGCTCGCCGTAGGTGATCACCGGCCAACCGTGATTGCGGCCCGCCTGCGGGCGGTTGATTTCGTCGCCGCCCTGCGGGCCATGCTCGTGCGTCCACAACGCGCCGTCGGGGCCGAGCGTGGCGCCCTGCTGGTTGCGATGGCCATAGCTCCAGACCTCGGGCAGCGCACCCGGCTTGCCGACGAAGGGGTTGTCGGGCGGCGCCTTGCCGTCCTTGGTGATGCGCACCACCTTGCCGATGTGGGTGGCTAGGTTCTGCGCGTCGTCCATGCGGCTGCCGCGGTCGCCAAGCGACAGGTACAGCGTGCCGTCCCTGGCCGCGACGATGCGGCAACCAAAGTGCAGGCCGCCGCCCACCTTGGGCTGTTGCCGGAAGATCACCGTGAGGTTCTGCAGGGCGCGCAGGTCGTCGCTGAGCGTGGCGCGCGCAAGAGCGGTGCCGCTTCCACCGCTGGTGCCGGTGCCCACCGCAGAGGCCGGCTCGGAATAGCAGAGGTACACCGTGCGGTTGCCGGCAAAGCCGCTGTCAGTGGCCACGTCGAGCAAGCCGCCCTGCCCCGTGGCTGCCACCGCAGGCACGCCCGCCAGCGGGTCCGACACCTTGCCGTCGGGCTGCACCACACGCAGCGTGCCGCCGCGTTCGGTCACCAGAAAGCGGCCTTGCGGCAAAAAGCTCACGCCCCACGGGTGCACCAGACCACGCGCCACACCCTCGGTGCGCCAGCGCAGCTCGGGCGGGGGCGAAGTCGATGCATGGGGTTGTGCAATGGCCGGCCCCACGGCCACCGAAGCCATCCATGCTGCAGCCGCCAGCACAGCCAGCGCGGCCAGCGCCACCGGCGGCGTTGCGCCGCGTCGGGTATTCATCGCCGACCTCAGCCGATGCGCACCACGACGCGGCCGCGCACCTTGCCGGCCATCAGGTCGTGGGCCTTGGCAATGGCGTCGTCCAGCGATACCTCGTCAATCATGCTCTCCAGCTTGGCGATGTCGAGGTCGCGCGCCAGACGCTCCCACGCCTGCTGACGGCGCGACAGCGGCGCCATCACCGAGTCCACGCCCGCCAGCGTCACGCCGCGCAGGATGAAGGGCATCACCGTGGTGGGCAGGTCCATGCCCTGCGCAAGGCCACAGGCCGCCACCGTGCCGCCGTAGCGCGTCTGCGCAATCGCGTTGGCCAGCGTGTGCGAGCCCACCGCATCCACCACGCCGGCCCAGCGCTCTTTCTGGAACGGCTTGCCGGGCGCGGCAAGCTCGGCGCGGTCGATGATGGAGGTTGCGCCCAGCGCCTTGAGGTAACCCTCTTCTGAAGTCTTGCCGGTCGCGGCCACCACCTGGTAGCCCAGCCTGGACAACAGCGCCACCGCCACGCTGCCCACGCCGCCGGTGGCGCCGGTCACCAGCACCTCGCCTGCGCCGGGCTTCACGCCGTGGTCTTCCAGCGCCATCACGCACAGCATCGCGGTGTAGCCAGCAGTGCCGATGGCCATGGCCTGCCGCGGCGTGAAGGCCGCGGGCAGCTTCACCAGCCAGTCGCCCTTCAGTCGCGCCTTCTGCGCAAGGCAGCCCCAGTGCGTCTCGCCCACGCCCCAGCCGTTGTGCACGAATGCGTCGCCCGCCTTCCACGCCGCGTGGCTGGATGCAGCCACCGTGCCCGCGCCATCGATGCCCGCCACCATCGGCCACTGGCGTACCACCGGGCTCTTGTTGCAGATGGCCAGGCCGTCCTTGAAGTTCAGCGTGGAATAAGCGACCGACACCTCCACATTCGCCGCATCAGGCGCCGGCAGGCGCGATTCGTCGATGGACTGCACCGAAGCGCTGAAGGTGGCGGGGTCGCCGGATTTCTCCAGCAGCAGGGCCTTGAACATGTTTTCCTCCTGGGTGGTTGTGCATGGCGCGCGGGCAGCAGATGGCCGTCCACAGCCACGGCTGCAAATTAGACTACGAGTGCATCCCGGGCACCTTGGGTGCTTCGAGCCATGACAGCGCGCATTCATCCCCTTTTATCAACGGCTTCGCTTGCTGCAGCCACAGCTGCTGCATGGTGCAGCGCTGTGGGCCGCTCGCTGCTTCGGATGGTGGGCGCGATGCGTAACGCGGCGGCGCTGACTTTGCTGGCTGCACTGACCGCGTTTGCCGCGCCGGCCGCACCCGCCCACGCACAACCCGGCGGCGCAACAGCGCCGACGTCGCCGGCCATCCGCAGCATCGCCGTGTTGATGGACCCCACCGGCCAAAAGACGCTGACCGAGGTGCAGGCCGCACGCGAATGGCAGCCCGAGCGCAGCACCGTGGTGCGCGGCTTCACATCCAGCACCATGTGGCTGTGCCTGGAGGTGGGCCCCCAGGTGGAGGGTAACACCTGGTTCTTGCGGGTGCGGCCGTCGTATCTGGACGATGTACGCGCCTACCTGCCTGCCGCGAATGGCTTGTGGGAGGAGCGCCTTTCTGGCGACACCACACCGGCCAGCGCGCACGAAACCTCTGACCCGGTGATCGCCTTTGTGTGGGCATCGCCGGCACCGCTGCCCAGCCCGTACATCTATCTGCGGGTGCATACCACCAGCATCATGGCGGTGAACGTGTCGCTGCTGGATCTGCAGCAGTACGACCGCGCCCGCGATGAACACCACCTGGTGACGGGCGCTCTGGCGGGCCTGATGGTGGCGGTGATGGGCTGGGCACTGTTTCATGCCATCGGCGGGCGCAACCTGCTGTTCGCCTTGTATTCGGCCTACCTGATCAGCAGCCTTGCGTTTTCGATGGGGCTGCTGGGCTATGTGGGCCGCTACGTCGCGCCCGACTCCACCGTGGCCGACGCCTTCACCAGCGCCATGGGCATCGTGGCCACTCTCGCCGCCACGCTGTTTCATCGCGCCTTCTTGCGATCGTTTGGGGTACGTATGGCGTTACTTTGGCTGCTGGAAGCCGGCGCAGCCGTCACGTTGGCGAACCTGGCGCTGATGGCCGCCGGCCACACGCGGCTGGCACTGGCGGGCAACACCTACCTGGTGCTGGCGTTCACCGCACTGCTGTTGCCCGCGGTGGTCGTCGCTTTATGGCGCCGCGTGGGTCGCCACGATCGCCAGTTGCTTGCGATGTACAGCGTGGTGCCCGCGTCGATTGCCATCACGCTGCTGCCAATGCTGGGGCTGCTGCCCCCGGGCGCGTGGAGCCCCTACACCGGCTCCATCTTTGGCCTGATCACCGCGGTGGCTGTGGCCGCGGTGCTGGCCGTACGGCAGCGCCGCAACGAAGAAGCCGTGCAACTGTCCATCGCGCAAACCGCCGCCGCTCAGGCCGAGGCCGCCACCGTGCGCGCCGAGCGCGACGACAAGGACCGCTTCCTGGGCATGCTGGCGCATGAATTGCGCACGCCGCTGTCGGTCATTCGCATGGTGCTGGACATGGGCGCGGACGGGTCGGCCAGCGCCGCACATGCGCATAACCCGCAGCCACAGCACAACCAGAAAATGACCGCGCATGCGCGCCAGGCCATTGAGGACATCAACAGCGTCATCGAGCGCGCGGTACAGGCCGACCATCTGGAGCGCGGCGACGTGGCCCCGCAGCGCGCCACCTGCAGCGTGCCCGAGATTGTGGGCCTGGTGGTGCACAACCACCTGCAAGGGGCGCGCGTTGTGCAGCAGGCGGCGCCTGACCTGGCGCCCATCGAGTCTGACCCGGTGCTGCTGCGCACCATGCTGTCGAACCTGGTGGACAACGCGTTGAAGTACTCGCCGCCCGATTCACCGGTGACGGTACACATCAGCAACAGCACGCAGGCACAGGCACACGCACAAACACTGGTACAGACCCCGCCCAGCCCTGGCCACGGGCGCTTGGGCGTGGCGGTGCAGGTGCGCAACGCGGTGGGCAAGGCCGGAGCGCCGGATGCGCAGCGCGTGTTTGCCAAGTACTACCGAAGCGAAGGCGCGCAGCGCGTGGGCGGCTCGGGCTTGGGGCTGTACCTGATTGCGGGGCTGGCCCGCATGGTGGGAGGCTCTGTCACCCTGCGCGCGGACTCGCCGCCCGACGAAGTGGTGTTTGAACTCTGGCTGCCTGCATGAAATCGGTATCTGTCATCGTTGTGGAAGACAACGACGCGCTGCGCGAAGTGACGGTGCTGTTCCTGCAAAGCCGCGGGCACCGTGTGCGCGGCGCACCTGACGGCGAAACGCTGGACGAGCTGCTGGCCGACAGCGCGGCCGACGTGGTGGTGCTGGACATCAACCTGCCCGGCGAAGACGGCCTGTCCATCTGCCGCCGCCTGCGCGCGGGCAGTCCGCGCCTTGGCATCATCCTGCTGACGGCACGCACGGCGCCGCACCAGCGGGTGGAGGGCTACGACGACGGCGCAGACATCTACCTGGGCAAACCCACCAGCAACGAAGAACTGGCCGCTGCGGTGCAAGGTGTGGCGCGTCGCGCGGCAGACCTGGGCGCCACCCTGCCCGGGGTGGCGGTACCGCTGAAGCTGCTGAGCGGCACCCTGCAGGTGCAGGGTATCGCTTCAACGCAGGACCTGAGCGACGCTGAAGTCAAGATCGTGCGCGGCCTGAACCTGGCGGCCAACCGGCAGATGGAGCACTGGCAGCTGCTGGACCTGCTGGGCCTGAAGGACGACGACGAAGGCAAGGCCGCGCTGGAGGTGCGCATCGTGCGGCTGCGCAAGAAGCTGGTGGCCGCGGGCGCACCCGAGCCCGCCATCAAGGCCTTGCGGCGCGTTGGCTACCAGCTTGTTACACCCTTCTCCTTGGAGTGAGTTACACGCTCACAAAGCGTTGCATTCTTTGTAGGCTTGGGTAGGAATCGGGCTGCCCTGCCACCTAGACTTTGCGTCGACTCAATATCGACCGGTCGAATGCCGCCCCGAACCGAAGCGCACCGTGCCCCTGCTGCCCTGCAGGTGGTGGTGCTGGAACACAACGACACCCTGCGCGCCGTGCTGCGCGACAGCCTGAGCAGCCGCGGCTTGGGCGAGGTGACGGCGTTTGGCCAGATGGCAGACCTGCGCCAGCACATGACGCAGCACACGCCCGATGTGCTGGTGCTCGACCTAGACCTTCCCGGCATGGAAGGGCTGGACTTGTGCAGCGAACTCCGCACCCGCCTGCCCGATCTGGCGCTGATGGCCACCAGCGCACAACTGCGCGGTGACTGGCGCGCCGCCGCACTGAACGCCGGCGCCGACCACCTGTTTGCTAAACCCGTGCTGGTCACCGAGCTGGTGGCCGGCATTCGCCGCGTGCTGAACCGCCGCGCGGTGCGCTTGCCCCATGCGGCAGCAAAGACCTTGCATTGAGTAATTAAACCGTTTTCCCCGTCCATTTCTTTCCAGAGGAGAAGAGAGCATGCCAACCACACAACCCAACGCAACTATCAGCAAGAAGCTGGTTTACATGCGCGACTGGCCCGCCCAGCGCGGCAGCCTGCGCGAGCTGATCATTGCTGACGGCACTGCGCCTGAGATCCTTGCGCTGCTGCAGGGCGCGCTGGTGCCCGCCGTCGCGCTGGGTCATCACGACAGCCCGGCCGAAGTGTTGCAGACGATCACCACGCTGCTGGCAGGTGAGGAGTTGGACACGCTGCACATCGTGGCGCACGGGCGACCGGGTGTACTCAACATCGGCGGGCAGTCGATTGACACCGCCATGGTGCGCTCGAGCGGCCACCTGCTCGCAACCTGGAATTGCCCGGAGGTGGCGTTGTGGGCCTGCTTTACCGGCGCTGATGGCACCTTTGTTGAGGCGCTGCACAAGGCCACCGGGGCGAAGGTATACGCGACCACCAACGTACTCGCAGGCGGCAACGTTGGGCCGTGGCAACTGTCAGGCGACCATGCGCGCTCCAAGGGCATATCAGGCGTCCTCTCGTCCGCGACGGTCAACGCTTGGCCACACACGCTAGCCGTCATTGACATCGCCAAGGTATTCAAGTCCTCGGCGTCCAACAAGGTCATCGAATCCAACAGCATCACGCTGGAGGCAGTGAATTCCCTCGCAAATGCAACGAACGTTCAATTCACTTCGGCAAACCCGGCAGATGCGTCGTTTAGCGGCAATAACGTCGCCGGTACGCTGACTTACACAATCGCCGCGCAGAATTACACGGTTTACGGCGTGGTTAGCCGAAATTTCAAGCAGGGCGCAGACCACCAAGGCTTCTACTTCACCGACACCGGACCTGATTACGTATTAGGGAACAGCGAGACTGCGTTTGCCTACTTGCTCCAGGACCTTACCGAGGCCGGGAACCCCTTTGTACCGGGCAGTTCCTATGGTTGCTCCAGCGACCCGGTGGCAGATGACCTGAACGCGATCCTGAATGAGCAGTCAACAGACATTTCCGTCACGACGGTGGACAACGTCGTGATTAATGAGGACTCGCCCTATGCAGTCTTCAAAATCAGCAACTCATCGGGGGCCGCAAAAGATATCTCGGCACTGGACGTGCCACTCAACGGCAGCCCCGCTGTGGGGGAGGCGGGAACAGCAGACTTCAACGGCGCTGTTACGTACCAATACTACGGGGTGGATGCCTACGGCACGGACCTCGTCGCCCCGTTGACTCCCAAGTGGCGGGACTATGGTGGAACTATCAGCCTAGCATCGGCCTCGGACCTCTATGTCCGTGTTGGCTTAGTTGTCGACGACACTACGCTCGAATACAACGAAGCGTTTTCCCTCAACGTAACCGTCGGCACTGGCCCCGGCGCACCTGTCGTACAGGGCTTGGGTACGATCAATGACATCGGTCAAGGCAAGCTGTTTCCTGCCAACTTTGTTCCGCTTACCCAACCAGCCAATGGCACCGATGATGATCGTGACGCTGGAGTGGTCAGCGTCGGCAACATCGACGTCAACGAGGGAAGCCCCTACGCGGTATTCGAGGTCACGGGCACCCCCCTTCAGGTTGTCAGTCTCGCGCTTGCCTCAGGAACGGCGACCGGAGATGGCCAGGACTTCGGTCTTTTCGCGCCTGGATCGGACTTGCAGGTATGGGATGGGGTGGCGTGGGTACCTTACGCAGGTGGCCCCGTTGCTCTTGATGCCAACGGCGAACTCCTTGTTCGCACCGCCATCACGAACGACACGATCAGCGACAACAATGAAACGTTCCAGCTGCGTGTCACGAATACCGCCGACGTCCCGTACGTCGGTACAGCCACGATCAAGGACGACGGCACGGGCACGCTGTTCCTAGACGCCGCACCAACCGGCGGCGTACCGGCAACCAGCCCCGGGCCCTTGAACAATGACGCTCCGACGGTATTGGTCAGCGGGCCGGAGGTCAGCGAGGGCAGCAACGCGGTGTTCCAGGTCAGGCTGAGCAACGCCTCGGCAACGCCCAGCACGATCAGTCTGGGCCTGAGCGGCGGCACGGCCAGCGCCAGCGACTACAGCACCGCCCTGTCGGCGTACTACTACGACGCAGGCGTCAAGACAG
>JBDLRH010000025.1:0-53774 GCA_039800165.1 Pseudomonadota bacterium | reverse complement strand
GGTCTGCGTCCAGTCGGCACGCTCCACCAGGGTGCTGAACTTGGTGCCGATCTCGTTTTGGCCGGCGCCGGCCACTTCGTGGTGGAACACCTCGACCGGGATGCCCAGCGATTCGAGGATCAGCACCATCTCGGCGCGCATGTCTTGCGTGCTGTCGACCGGGGGCACCGGGAAGTAGCCGCCCTTGACGGTCGGGCGGTGGCCGCGGTTGCCGCCTTCGAGCTTGGCACCGCTGTTCCACGGGGCTTCGTATTCCTCGATCTCGAAGAACACGCGGCCGGGCTCGTTGGAGAAGCGCACGCCGTCGAAAATGAAGAACTCGGGCTCGGGACCGAAGTAGGCGGTGTCACCCAGGCCGGATGCCTTCAGGTAGGCCTCGGCACGCTTGGCCAGCGAGCGCGGGTCGCGGTCGTAGGCCTTGCCGTCGGACGGCTCGATCACGTCGCACTGCAGGAACAGCGTGGTCTCTTCGAAGAACGGGTCGATGTTGGCGGTGTTCGGGTCCGGCATGAGCAGCATGTCGGAAGCCTCGATGCCCTTCCAGCCGGCGATCGACGAGCCATCGAAGGCGTGGCCGCCGGTGAACTTGTCTTCACCAAATGCGGAGATCGGCACGGTGACGTGCTGCTCCTTGCCACGGGTATCGGCGAAACGGAAGTCGACGAACTTGACTTCGTTCTCTTTCACCATCTTCATCACGTCTGCGACGGTCTTGGCCATCAGGTTCTCCAGTAGGACAGTTGTGGAAAAAACGGAACGTTCAGGAAATGCAGTTTCTGTGCCAGACCTTGGTGCATGGCCCCGGCGCAACCCGGCATCATGCCATCGTTTGGGTACCGTCCTTTTGCACCAATATTGTGCAATTTGGCGCCCATATTTGCACCTTATCGGTGCATTTTTGTCGGGATTGGGTCAGCGCACCAGCTCGGGGCCCAGTTGCACACCAAAGGGCTGCAGGCCCGACAGCAGGTCGCGGTAGGCGGGTTCGACCGCCTGCGGTGCGCCCTTGACGCCAAGCTCGATGTGGCGGCCGTACTGGGGATGGTCCACGCTGGGCAGGCTGAACACCTTGATGCCGGCGTGGTCGCGCTCGATGCGCTCCATCAGCGGCGTGAGCGTGGCCTCCATCGCGCCGAACACGATCACCGACTGCTCGCGCCAGGCCGACTCGCGGAACAGGTGGCGGCAGTGGGTGTCCAGAACCCATTCCACCATCGGCCAGGCCATCACCGGAAAGCCCGGTACGAAGTGCACATCCGCCCCGCCCGGCCCGCGGCAGCTGAAGCCCGGAATCTTGTTGTAGGGGTTGGGGATGATGCTGCAGCCCCGCGGGAACACGCCCATGTTCAGGCGGTGCACGTTGTCGGGGCGCTCGGGCTCGTAGGGCACCCCCTGCTCGCGCGCCACATCCTGCATGCGCTCGCGGATCAGCGCCTCGGCCTGCGGATGCAGGTGCAGCGGCACGCCCAGCGCAGCCGCGGCGCACTGGCGGGTGTGGTCGTCGGGCGTGGCGCCAATGCCGCCGGTGGAAAACACCAGGTCATCGGATGCGAAGGCGCGGCGCAAGGTGGCGGTGATCCGCTCGGGCGAATCGCCCACGTATTCGGCCCAGTCGAGCGTCATGCCGCGCGCGGCCAGCAGCTCGATTACCTTGGCCATGTGCTTGTCCTGCCGCTTGCCCGACAGGATCTCGTCGCCCACCACGATCAGGCCGACGGTGCGGCGCGCCGTGCTGGCCGATGCGGTGCTGCTTGACTGAGAGGCGGAACTGGAAGGGGCGCGCGGATCAGCCGGCGCCGGGTGTGCGTGACTCATGCTCCGATACTACCCGCGCACTCACGTCCACCACCTCGCCGGGGGTGGTTGCGCCGCGCACCGGGCCGGCGCCGGGCGCCGCGTCGTGCGGGGCACGCGCGGCAGCCCGCTGCGCCTGCAGGGCGTCCAGGCAAAAGTGCGCAAACCACATCGACGAGAAGGCAAACACCAGCGTGTAGATCCAGATCGCCAGCGGCACCAGGATCACGAAGGCCGCGGCGAACAGCGCACCCGAGGCCCACACCACGCCGGGTGCTGCGCCCAGAAAGCCGGTGACGATGCCCATCAGCAGCAGGGTGCTGCGGTGCCGGCGCACCAGCGCCACGCGCTCGTCGCGGCTGGCGTGCGCGGCCAGCACATCAAAGCTCATCACCCGGTAAGTGAGCCAGCCCCAGATGAGCGGCGGCAGCACCAGCACCAGCGGCGGCACCAGCCACAGCGGCATCGACACCAGCGTGGCCGCCAGCGCCGCGAGCGTGCTGCCCAGCGCCAGCAGCACGCCGTGCCAGAAGTTGCTGCCGCCGCGGCGCTCCAGCGCTGCAAAGCGGCGCTGCGCCACCAGCGCGGTGAGCGCAGGCGTCATCAGCAGCGCCACGCCCAGCAGCGTGACCATCACCAGCAGCGGCGTCACCGCGAAGATCACCACCAGCGGCGCCACCACGCTCTTGAGCCCGCCAGCGCCCACGCGCTGCAGCCAGGTCCAGGCCGCCACCAGCCAGTCGGCGGACTCCAGCATGCCGCGCACCGCATCGATCGCGTCTTGCCAGAACAGCCAGCCCAGCACCAGCGACAGCGCCACCATCAGGGCCAGCGGCAGCAGCGACAGCACGATCACCCGCGGGTGCAGGCAGTAGGCGGCTGCACGCCAGAACGAATCGATCAAGCGCAGCATGGCGGGCCAGGTGTGCGAAGCATGTGTGTGCCTCAGGCGCGGCCGGCCAGGCGCAGCAAGCCGCGCCACTGCTGCGACCAGAAGCCGCGGCCGTAGTCGCGGCCCTGCTCGACTGCATCGCGCACGCCGGTGGCGTCGTAGCGCGCATCGAAGTTGGCGGTGCCAAACAGCATGTCCCACCAGGGCAGCAGCACGCCGTAGTTGCGCTCGCCGGTGTGGATGCTGTGGTGTACCCGGTGAAAGCGCGGGCTGACCCACAGCCGCTCGCCGATGCGGCCGAACGACCAGCGCAGGTTGGCATGCTGGAAGTTCTCGCTGAGCTGGGTGATGGCCACCAGCAACACAAACTGCGCTGGCGGCACGCCCACCGCCTGCGCCACCACCGCCAGCACCACGCTGCGGATCACGTCGTCGAGCAGGTGGTTGCGGTTGTCGGTCCACATCGTCATCTGCTGCTGCGAGTGATGCAGCGCATGCAGCTGCCACCACCACGCCCAGCGGTGCTGCGCGCGGTGCATCCAGTAGTCGACAAAATCAAACAGCAGCAGGTAGACGAGAAAGCTCACCCACGCCAGGTCGGTCACGCCGGGCCACAGCCCGTCCACCTGCAGCCGGGGCACACCCATGGCGCGCAGCGCGCCGAAGGCCGAGTCCAGCAGCGGCTCGAGCGCAAAGAACATTGCCACCCGGAACACACCCAGGCGGTGGATCAGCGTGTAGATGATGTCGGTGCGCACCGCCGCCCGGTCACGCAGCGGCTCGGCCGGCCACAGGCGCTGCAGCGGCGCGATGATGGCCAGCATCACCGCCAGCTGGATCAGCCCCACCAGCAGCCAGCCGGTGCCGTCGAAGGCCACCTCGAGCCAGCCACCGAGGCCCAGCGCAAACACCAGCGGTTGCACCAGCGACTCGAACAGCCACTGCTGCGCCTGCCCGAAGGCAACCTGCAAGCCTTGCCACACCTCATTCACTGGCGCTGTCCTTGTTCACTGCCGGCTGGCGATCCATTCGCGGTACTGCGGATGCTCGCGCAGCGTGGCAAAGCATAGCCCGCGCGACTTCAGGCCGGTGACCAGCGGCTCGAGCACCGCCGGCGCCCAGGCGTCCTGACGCGACCAGATGCCCAGGTGCGCCACCAGGATGTCGCCCGCGCGGATGTCGCGCAGCGCCTGCCCCAGCAGCCGGTCGTTCGGGTACCGGTCGCTCGGCAACTCGTCGCCCAGAAATCCGGCGTTCGACCAGCCCACATGCGCATAGCCGCACGCGCGTGCCGCCTGCACCAGCGCGGGCGAGGTCTTGCCGCCCGGCGCACGAAACACCGGCAGCGGCTTGCGGCCCGTCACCTGCTGCAGACGCGTGGCCGCGCGGCCGATCTCGGCACAGTAGTCGGCAGCACTCCACACCTCGTCGCGGCCGGTGCGCGCGCCGGCGCTGGCGCGCACCTTGAAGCGCCCGTCGGGCAAGTCGGCGCGCCAGTACACATGGTCGAAGGTGTGAGAGGCGAATTCGTGGCCCTCGGCGGCGCGCGCCTTCCACCACGGCGCCCAGTGCTCGCCCAGGCTGCCGTCACCCTGCTGGGTGCGCTCGTTGGCGGCGAAGAAGGTCACGCGCACCTGGTGGCGGTTCAGCACCTCGGCAATCAGCGGCGCCACGCCCATGTGGCCGGTGTCGAAGGTGAGGTACACCGGGCGCGGGCAGGCAGCGGCCACGGCCGCGCCGAGCATCGCGCCGCCGGCCAGCAGCCAGCGCCAGGCCCTAGCGGCGCTCGTGATCCAGCGTCCAGACACCATGCGGTGACTTGCCCACATTGACCTGCCGCACCACCTTCTTCTCGACGGTGTCGATCACCGTGAGCTTGCGCGACCAGCGCGAGGTGACCAGCAGCAGCCGCCCGCCCTTGAGCACATCCATGCAGTCCGGCCCGCCCGGTGCGGCGTAGGTGTCCACCACCGCCAGCGACTGCAGGTCGATCTTGCTGATGGTGTTGGCCACCCGGTTGCTCAGGTACACATGGCGGCCGTCGCCCGCCGCACGGAAGGCGTGCGCGCCCTTGCCGGTGGTGATGCGCTTGCCCGCCTTGGGCGCAGGCCCGGAGACGTCGAACACCTCCACCGCGTCGCTGCCGGTCAGGCCCACCAGCAGCGTGCGGTCGTCCGCAGTGCCGTAGATGTCTGCCGGCATCGGGCCGGTCTTGATGCGCCAGCGCAGCGCCTGGGTGGCCAGGTCGATCGCCACCAGCTCGTCGCTGTCTTGCATCGTCACATAGGCCAGCGTGCTCTTGCCGTCGATCCAGATGTGGCTGGGCGTCTTGCCGGTCGGGATGCGCTTGGCCAGCGTGAGGTTGCTGCCGTCCCAGCGGTAGATGTCGACGTGGTTGAGCCGGTTCGCGGCGGTCACGAACCACTTCATGTCGGGCGAGAAGCGCAGGTGGTACGGGTCGAGGATGCCGCGCACCGTGCGCTGCACCTGCGCCGTGCGCGGGTCGACGAAGGTCAGCGTGTCGCTGGCAGCATTGGCCACGATCACCGACTTCTCATCCGGCGTGAGGTACAGGTGGTGCGGCTCCTTGCCGGTCGGGATGCGCGCCTTCTCGGTCCAGGTGGCAGGGTCGATCACCGACACGTCGGCGTCTTGCGAATTGAGCACGAAAATCGGCAGCGTCGACGTGGATTGCGCCTGCGCCGCGGCTGGCCACCACCCGAACGCCACACCCGCCGCGCCCGCCGCACCTGCTGCCCCCAGGGCACGCATCACGCCGCGCCGACCTGCATTCACATCCATTACCGCTCCACACTGCATCGCCACTGCAAGGAGTGTATCCCCGGGGCACCACACCGCACTGCCCTTACCATCGCCGCCATGGAGCGCATCGAGCTTCCCTTGCCATGCTGGGGCCGCACTGCATCGCCAGCGCATGGCGCAGGCCCGCAGGTGGCCCTCGAGGTGCAGCGCATCGCAGGCGACGCAGCGCGGCCGACGATGGTGTTCCTGCACGAAGGGCTGGGCTCGGTGTCGATGTGGTCCAGCCGTGAGGGCTCGTGGCCGCAGTCGGTGTGCGACGCCGCCGGCGCGCCGGGCATCGTGTTCTCGCGCCGTGGCTATGGCCGCTCGGATGCGGTTGCCGATGTGCGCGGGGCTGGCCGCCTGCCGCCCGACTACATGCACCGCGAGGCCTTTGGCGTGCTGCCTGCGCTGCTGCGCGCGCTGGGCATCGAGCGGCCGCTGCTGGTGGGCCACTCCGACGGCGGCACCATCGCGCTGCTGCACGCCAGCCGCCATCCGGTGACGGGCTGCGTGGTGATGGCGCCGCATGTCATCGTCGAAGACCTCAGCATCGCGTCGATCGGGCAGGCCCGCGTGGCCTACGAAAGCGGCGAGCTGCGCCAGCGGCTGGCGCGCCACCATGCCGATGTGGACTGCGCCTTCTGGCAATGGAACGATGTCTGGCTGAGCCAGGCGTTTCGGTCCTTCGACATCCGCAGCGACTGCCGCAGCATCCGCGCACCGGTGCTGGCCATCCAGGGGCGCGACGACCCGTACGGCACGCTGCGTCAGGTGCAGGAGATCGCGCCCACGCAGGGGCCGCTGCGCATCGAGGTGATCGACCGCTGCGGCCATTCGCCGCACAAGGACCACCCTCAGCAGGTGCGCGATCTGGTGGCCGGGTTCGCACGCGCCTTGAACTGAGCCGCAGCCGCGTTCACTGCACAAAGCTCACGACATAAAGCCCACGGCTGCCAGGTCTTGTGCCGACAGCCAGCGCCACTGGCCTGCCGGCAGGTCGGGCGGCAACACCAGGTCGCCGATGCGCGAGCGATGCAGCGCCTCGACCCGGTTGCCGGCTGCGGCCACCATGCGCTTGACCTGGTGGTAGCGGCCCTCGGCCAGTGTCATGCGCAGCGTGAAGTCGCCGGTGGCCTCGCAGGCCAGCGCGCTCACCGGCTGCGGGTCGTCATCGAGCACCACACCCTGCAGCAATCGTTGGCAGATGGAGGGCGTGATCGCATGCTTGAGCGTGGCTTCGTACACCTTGGGCACATGGTGCCGCGGCGAGCTCATGCGGTGGATGAAGCTGCCGTCATCCGACAGCAGCAGCAGCCCGGTGGTGTCCTGATCGAGCCGCCCGACCGCCTGCACACCCGGCGCGCTGCCACGGCGCGGGCGCTGGCGCAGCGGCGAAGGCAGCAGCGTGTACACGCTCGGCCAGGCCGACGCGCGCTGCGAGCATTCGGTGCCCGCCGGCTTGTGCAGCATCAGGTAGGCCGGGCTGTGGCAGGTCCACGGCTCGCCCTGCACCTCGATCGCCAGGCCCTGCATCACGAAGCCGGTTGCCGGGTCGTCGCACACCGCCCCCTGCACACGCACCGCCCCCTGCGCCACCAGCCCCGCGCACTGCCGGCGGGTGCCAAAGCCCTGTGCGAACAGGATGTCGGCCAGCGCCATGGGTAACTCGGCGGGGGAAGGCTTGCGTGGACTCATCGGGTACCCATTCAAGTGTCAGACTGAGTTGTCACTTTAAAGTGTCTGATTTGTCATCACGCGGATTGACAGTGCCGCCTGACCAATGAAACGCATCGCGCTGGCGCAAGGGCGCAGCCGGGGCTGCACCGCGCAAACAGGGCGGCAGCCGTGCGGGTAATTCCGCTTGCAACACGCGCGCTTTCGCATGACCATTCGGCTTTGAATCCACTCTGCAGTCTGGGGTTGGTCATGGCAGTACCCGCGCCCTCCCGGGAACAGGAGATCTCGCGCACCGAGGTGCTCGCATTCTGCGAGCTCATCCTCACCGACAGCGGCATGCATCTGGCCCTGGCGCATGTGCATCGCCTGCTGGAGCATGGCGTGTCGATGCGGCGCATCTATGCCGAGCTGATGACGCCCGCCGCGCGCGAACTCGGCGCCGGCTGGGACACCGACCGCTGGGACTTCTCGCAAGTCAGCCACGGCCTGCTGGTGCTGCAAAGCCTGCTGCAGGACCTGAGCGCCGAATGGCGCGCCGGCCATCACGAAGCACCCGACGCCCGGCGCATCCTGCTGATGCCGGTGCCTGGGTCGCAGCACACCTTCGGGCTGCTGATGATCGCCGAGCTGTTCCGCCTGGAAGGCTGGAGTGTGTGGGCCGAGCCGGTGCCCTCGGTCCGAGAGGTGGTCGAGCTGGTGCGCAACCGCTGGTTCGACGTGGTCGGCTTTTCGATCGGCACGCAAGCGCAGGCCAATTCGGCGCGCTCGGCCATCCTGCTGGTGCGCAAGCAGTCGAGCAACCGCCGCGTGAAGGTGATGGTGGGCGGCCCGGCCATCCATGCCGATCCTTCGCTGGGCAAGTGGCTGTATGCCGACATGATTGCAGGCGACGGCACCACCGCGGTGGCCGTTGCCGAGCAACTGGCCGCCGAGTCGCGCCAGCTGCTGCCCGAGCCGAACTGACACGGTCACGCTGCTTCAGGGCCCCTCGCGGCGCAGGGTGGGCAGGCCCACGCCGGCCGCATCAAAGCCGCCGTCGACCGCAAGCACCTGCCCGTTGACGTAGCTCGCCGCGTCGCTGCACAGAAATCCCACGCAGGCGGCGATCTCTTCGAGGCTGCCGTAGCGCGCCAGCGGAATCGTGTCGTGGTAGTCGGCGCGGATGGCGGGTGTGTGCACCTGCCTGGCCATCTCGGTTTCCACCGGCCCGGGTGCGATTGCGTTGACGCGAATGCCGGCGTTGCCGTACTCCACCGCCTGCTGGCGCGTGAGGTGGATCACCGCCGCCTTGCTGGTGCCGTAGGCCACGCGCAAGGTGCTGGCGCGCAGGCCCGAGATCGACGCGATGTTGACCACCGCCGAGCCGCGCTGCATCTGTGCCGCGAACACCTGGGTACACAGGAACACGCCATCGAGGTTGACAGCCATCACCTGCCGCCACTCGTCAAACGAGGTCTGTGCGATCGGCTTGAACACCGCCACGCCGGCGTTGTTGACCAGCGCATCCACCCGCCCGAAGCGCTGCATCACCTCGGCTGCAGCAGCGTGGACCTGCGCGGGCTGGGACACGTCGCACGGCAGTGCCAGCACATCGTTGCGCCCAGAGAATTCGCGGGCAGTGGTCGCCAGCGTGTCGCGGTCCACATCGAGCAGCACCACACGCCAGCCCTGGGCCAGGAACCAGCGCGCCACCGCCAGGCCGATGCCACGCGCCGCACCGGTGACCACGGCCACGCGCTTGCCGCCTTCGGTTGTTGCCTGGCGAGACATGGCTGTGGCACCCGGGCTGGCGGCTGCGGCGTGGCCTGGTCGAGAAGAAGAGGAGTCGGATGGATGGGACATACAGGCTTCGGCTCGTGGCCGCTTCATGAGAGGGGGTGGTGCAGCGTTGGCATGTAGGAATAGTCTGATTGTCGCGTGGCGTGAATTCGTTCACGCTTACGCTGTTGGTGTGAAGGTACTGGATGCACATGCGGTGCCCAAGGCTCGCCGCGTGACCCTTCTTCGCACCATCATTCACCCATCGCCGAAATCATCGTCGTCTTGGCGCTTGCCTGTTCTCTTGCCTGATCTCTCGTCTGATGCCTGATTCCACACGCTGCCAACCTGGCGACCTGGCCACCGTGGTCCGCGCCGACCTGAGCGACAACCTCGGGCTGACGGTGCATGTGCTGGGCGAGCACACACCCGACAACGATTGGCCCTGGGCCTGGAACGGCCGCATCATCTGGCAGTGCGCCTGCCCTGAGCCGATGCACTGGCGCCTGCCCGATGGAAGCATCCGCACCGCGCGGGTGGGCCCGGTGCCAGACGACTGCCTGCGCCCGATCCGCCCGCGTCAATCGCACGACAACAGCCTGACCCAACCGGCCGACCTGGCGACGGCCAACGACGACGCGGTGCACGCATCGGTACGTGCATAGGTGCACGCGTCGCGCCTTCACCCTGGCAAAGCAGCAAACGATCAAGCGCGCGCCATCCAGCGCCAGCTGAGCAGGCCAAGCAAGGTCATCGCCAGCGAGCCCGACACATGCAGCGCGATCGCTGCACAAGCCATCGCCCAGCGCTCAGACTGCAGCAGCTCCGTCACTTCGGCCGAGAAGGTGGAGAAGGTGGTGAGCCCACCCAGAAACCCGGTGACGACCAGCAGGCGCCAGTGTGGCGGCACGCCCGGATGCTCGGCAAAGAAGGCCAGCGCCAGGCCAATCAAGTAGCCACCGACGAGGTTGGCCAACAGCGTGCCGGGCGGCACCGCAGGCCACAGCGCATTGAGCGCCAGGCCCAGCACCCAGCGCAGCAGCGCCCCGGCCGAGGCACCGACACAGATCGCCAAGATGGAAGTCAGCATGTGGGGCAGCGCGCGCCGGTCCATGCGGCGCGCGCTGCACCAAGTCTAGTGCGTGCGGCACATGTCGCGGTGGCCGCCTGGCCCTGCCGCTGCAACACCAGCCGCATGAGAGCGCGAAGGCCCCAGATGAAGCGGCTGCAACCGCAGGCCCGCCAGATCGGTGCTGGCAGCCTCGATGTGCAGTGGCCTCGGGTCATGGAAGAAGCGGCGCACCCCGTTCCAGAAGGTCGGGCGAAGGCGCGCGTCGGCACGGGCCAGTTCGGCAGCAAATTGATGGCGGTAAGGCAGGCGCATGAGGTTCCTCGACAAGTCAGGTCGCCCGAAGGGCATGTCCTGTTTGTAGAAGCCTCGGGGCTCATGGCGTGAGCCGGCCGCACGAGATGCGGCACACGCGCGCGGACGATCTGAGCTGACCCCGCCGCGGGCGAAACTCAGTCGCCCAGATCGATCACCGCGGCGTAGGCACCGTCGGCGATGCCCGGCAGCGGCTCGTAGTCGGCCACCACCCACGCGCGGCGCGTGTGCTGCGCGGCCTCTGCCAGCAGTTCGGTGAGCACGCGCGACGACGACGCATCCAGCGACGCGTGCGGCACATCCAGCAGCGCCACGTCGGCGCCGCTGGCAAACGCCACCACACAGGCCGCCTTGCGCCGCGAACCGGTGGACAGCATGTGCGGGCGCTTGTGCAGGTGCTCGGTCAGCCCGAAGGCATCGGCCAGATCGTGCGCCAGCGCGTCGTCCCACTGCGGCCAGCGGCGGCCGTGCTGCGCCCACGCCTGTGCGATGGTCCGCTCGGCATGTTCAGGCTCAGCGCGGTCTGCGCGAAACACCTGCGCGGCATGACGCTGCAGCGTGCCCTGGCGGGGCTGCAGTTCACCCGCGAGCAACCGCAGCAGGGTCGTCTTGCCGCGCTGCTCGCCGCCACGCACGAGCGAGAGGCCCGGGCCGATGCGAAACGTCAGACCCCGCAGCACGACTTGCCCGCCCTCGGCATGGCCCAGGTCATGCGCCTCAAACCAGGGCGCGGAATTGGGCCGGTTGCTCATGCGATGGGTGTTGCGCTCGGCCCGTCATGGGCCCTGTGCTTCGTCAAAAGAAGAAAGCCCAGGCCGGCTGGCCTGGGCTGAGTGTGTTGGTGGAGATGGCGGGAATTGAACCCGCGTCCGCAAGCCTTCCTCGAACAGTTCTACATGCTTAGCCGTCTGATTTGGATCTCGCCCCGTATGTCGCGCAGCAGCACGCTACACACAGCGCCAGCACCCTTGAATCTCGTCCCCAGGAAAGGTGCCCTCCTGAAGACCAGCCCATGTGAATTCCCTCGCAGCCTGGACAGCTTGCGCCACCCTTGCCCAGCCCATCGGCCAACTGTTGCGAGGCTCACCGGTGTTTAGGCGGCGAGTGCGAAACGTTCGTCGTTTGCAGTTAGTTTTTTTCTGCGGTTTTACGAGGTGACAGAACCTCGGCATGCCCTGCGTCGCACCCGAACCCACGTCGAAACCGGTGCATCCCCAGAGAACCCTCATTTTAGGCGCATGCGCCGTTTTTCAAGGCATCAGGCAATCAGGCTCAACAACTCGTGCGGCGCCTCGATGTGCGCATGCGCACCCCAGGCGCGGGCATCGCCATGCGCGCCAAGGTAGCCGTACAGCGCCGCCACCGTGCCCATGCCTGCGGCGTGGCCGGCCTCGATGTCGCGGTGGTCGTCACCGACATAGATGCAGCGGCCCGGCTCCACGGCCATGCGCCTGGCGGCCTCGAACAGCGGCGCCGGATGCGGCTTGGCATGCGGCGTGGTGTCGCCGCTGATGACGGTGGCCGCGCTGTCAAACAGCGCCATGCCGCGCGTCAGTGGCAGAGAAAAGCGCTGCGCCTTGTTGGTGACCACGCCCCAGGGCAGGCCGCGACCCACCAGCTGGTTCAGCAACTCCGCAATGCCATCGAAGGCGCGGGTGCGCTCGGTCATGCAGCGCTCGTAGTTGGCAAAGAACTCGTCGCGCATCGCTTCGTAGTCGGCGTGCTCGGGCGTCATGCCAAAGGCCACGCCCAGCATGCCGCGCGCGCCGGCCCCCGCCATCGGGCGGTAGCGCTCCAGAGGCAGCGAGGGCAGCCCGCGCGCCACACGCATCGCGTCGGCCGCGGCGCCCAGGTCGGGGGCGCTGTCGATCAAGGTACCGTCCAGGTCGAACAGCACCGCCTGCACGCGTTGGAACATGCGCCCTCCCCCCGCTCAGCCCGGCTTGCGGGTGGCCAGCATGTAGTTCACGCTGGTGTCGCCTGACAGCCAGTAGCGGCGCGTGAGCGGGTTGTATTCCATGCCCCGCGTGTGCAGCAGGTCCAGCCCGGCGGCGCGGCAGTGGCCGGCCAGCTCGCTCGGCTTGATCAGCTTGGCGTATTCGTGCGTTCCGCGCGGCAGCAGGCGCAGCACGTATTCGGCGCCGACGATGGCAAACAGGAACGACTTGGGGTTGCGGTTGATGGTGGAGAAGAACACCCAGCCACCGGGCTTGACCAGCGTGGCGCAGGCGCGTACCACCGACGCCGGGTCGGGCACATGCTCGAGCATCTCCATGCAGGTGACCACATCGAACTGGCCCGGCATCTCTGCGGCCAAGGCTTCGGCGCTGGTCTCGCGGTACTGCACGTTGGGCGTCTGCGCCTCCAGCGCGTGCAGCTGCGCCACCCGCAGCGCCTTGCTGGCCAGGTCGATGCCCAGCACCTGGGCACCCTTGCGCGCCATCGCATCGGCCAGGATGCCGCCGCCGCAGCCCACGTCCAGCGTGCGCAGCCCCGACAGCGGCACCAGCTGGTCGATCCACTGCAGTCGCAGCGGGTTGATCTGGTGCAGCGGGCGGAATTCGCTTTCAGGGTCCCACCAGCGGTGGGCGAGTTCGGAGAACTTGGCCAGTTCGGCCGGGTCGGCGTTGGCGTGGGCGGACGCTTGTGCGCGCGGCTCGGCGTCGGAATGCATGACAGTCATGGCGGCATTGTCGGGCAGGCCATAAAAAAAGCCCCGTTGCCGGGGCTTTCGGATCGCGATGCAGTGTCGCGATACGGGATCGCGACACGCTCAGTACGATCAGCGGTTCGGGCGGGTACCCACCACTTCGATTTCCACGCGGCGGTTCTTCGCGCGGCCTTCGGTGGTCTTGTTGTCGGCCACGGGCTGCTTCTCGCCCTTGCCTTCGGTGTACACGCGGTTCTTCTCGATGCCCTTGGACACCAGGTAAGCCTTCACGGCTTCGGCACGGCGCACCGACAGCTTCTGGTTGTAGGCGTCGTCACCCACCGAGTCGGTGTGGCCGACGGCGATCACCACCTCGAGGTTGATGCCCTTGACCTTGCCGACGAGGTCGTCGAGCTTGGCCTTGCCTTCGGCCTTGAGCACGGCCTTGTCGAAGTCGAAGAAGGTATCGGCTGCGTAGGTCACCTTGGAGGCAGCGGCGGGCTGGGCAGCCGGAGCAGCCGGACGGGCAGCCGGGGCCGGAGCAGGTGCCGGGCGAGCGGCCGGGGCCGCAGCAGCCGGGGCCGGGGCGGGAGCCGGACGGGCAGCCGGAGCAGGTGCCGGCGCGGGGGCCGGAGCCGGGCGGATCGCGCCGTCGCAACCCTGGGCGGCGGTGGCCGGCGTCCAGTTGTTGTTGCGCCAGCAGAGTTCGTTGGTGCCGTTCTTCCAGACCAGTTCACCGGTGCCATTGCGCCAGTTGTCGACCGTTGCCTGGGCAAGAGCGGAACCGGCCAGGCCGAGAGAGGCGACCAGTGCGGCCACTTTATTCAGATTCTTCATGGTTCTCCTCACGGAAAGAATGCAGCTCGGCTGCAACAACACGCGATAAGGTGCCCATCACCAAAAGCGCTGTAAAGATTGTGCCATAGCGGGTTTGGCCCACAACGCACCGGCGTGAGCCCACCGGGACAACGGGCCGAATCGTCCCCGATCTGTTGCTGTGGTGCCACAGGGCCCGCCGCCTAAAATCGCTGTCTTTCCCGCGCAACACTCCCCTGCCATGACCTCATTCGCCAAGGAAACGCTGCCCATCAGCCTCGAAGAGGAGATGCGCCGCAGCTACCTCGACTATGCGATGAGCGTGATCGTGGGGCGCGCGCTGCCCGATGCGCGCGACGGCTTGAAGCCGGTGCACCGCCGCGTGCTGTACGCGATGCACGAGCTCAACAACGACTGGAACCGGCCGTACAAGAAGTCGGCCCGTATCGTCGGCGACGTCATCGGCAAATACCACCCGCACGGCGACAGCGCGGTGTACGACACCATCGTGCGCATGGCGCAGGATTTTTCGCTGCGCCACATGCTGGTGGACGGCCAGGGCAACTTCGGCAGCGTGGACGGCGACAACGCCGCGGCCATGCGCTACACCGAGATCCGCCTGGCGAAGATCGCGCACGAGATGCTGGCCGACATCGACAAGGAAACCGTCGACTTCGGCCCCAACTACGACGGCTCCGAGCGCGAGCCGCTGGTGCTGCCGAGCAAGCTGCCCAACCTGCTGGTCAACGGCAGCGCCGGCATCGCGGTGGGCATGGCCACCAACATCCCGCCGCATAACCTGAATGAGGTGGTGGACGCCTGCCTGCACCTGCTGAAGAACCCGGGTGCCTCGGTCGACGAGCTGATGGAGATCGTGCCCGCGCCCGACTTCCCCACTGCCGGCATCATCTACGGCATCGAGGGCGTCAAGGAGGGCTACCGCACCGGCCGCGGCCGGGTGGTGATGCGCGCCAAGTGCCACTTCGAGGACATCGACAAGGGCCAGCGCCAGGCCATCATCGTCGACGAGATTCCCTACCAGGTGAACAAGAAGACGCTGCTTGAGCGCATTGCCGAGCTCGTCAACGACAAGAAGATCGAGGGCATCAGCCACATCCAGGACGAGTCCGACAAGTCGGGCATGCGGGTGGTGATCGAGCTCAAGCGCGGCGAAGTGCCCGAGGTGGTGCTCAACAACCTGTACAAGCAGACGCAGCTGCAGGACACCTTCGGCATGAACATGGTGGCGCTGGTCGAGGGCCAGCCCAAGCTGTGCAACCTGAAGAACCTGATCGACATCTTCCTGCAGCACCGCCGCGAGGTGGTGACGCGGCGCACGGTGTTCGAGCTGCGCAAGGCACGCGAGCGCGGCCATGTGCTCGAGGGCCTGGCGGTGGCGCTGGCCAACATCGACGAGTTCATCCGCATCATCCGCGAGTCGCCCACGCCGCCGGTGGCCAAGACCGAGCTGATGGCACGCCGCTGGGACAGCGCGCTGGTGCGCGAGATGCTGACCCGCGCCCGCGCCGACGGCGGCAAGGTCAATGCCGACGACTACCGGCCCGAGGGCCTGGAGCGCGCCTTCGGCATGCAGGGCGACGGGCTGTATTCGCTGAGCGAGACGCAGGCGCAGGAAATCCTGCAGATGCGGCTGCAGCGCCTGACCGGACTGGAGCAGGACAAGATCGTTGCCGAGTACAAGGAAGTGATGGCGCAGATCGACGATCTGCTGGACATCCTGTCGCGGCCCGAGCGGGTATCGACCATCATTGGCGAAGAGCTCTCCGCCATCAAGCAGGAGTTCGGGCAGACCAAGCTGGGTGCGCGGCGCAGCGTGATCGAGCGCAACGCGCAAGACCTGGCCACCGAAGACCTGATCACGCCCACCGACATGGTGGTGACGCTCAGCCACGCGGGCTACATCAAGAGCCAGCCGCTCAGCGAATACCGGGCGCAAAAGCGTGGCGGGCGGGGCAAGCAGGCCGCAGCCACCAAGGAAGACGACTGGATCGACCAGCTCTTCATCGCCAACACCCACGACTGGATCCTGTGCTTCTCCAACCGCGGCCGCATGTACTGGCTCAAGGTGTGGGAGGTGCCCGAAGGTTCGCGCGGCTCGCGCGGGCGGCCCATCGTCAACATGTTCCCGCTGGCCGAAGGCGAGAAGATCAACGTGGTGCTGCCGCTGACCGGCGAGTTCCGCAGCTTCCCCGCCGACCACTATGTGTTCATGTCCACCGCCATGGGCACGGTCAAGAAGACCGCGCTGGACGAGTTCAGCAACCCGCGCAAGGCCGGCATCATCGCGGTGGACCTGGACGACGGCGACTACCTGATCGGCGCGTCACTCACCGACGGCAAGCACGACGTGATGCTGTTCAGCGATGGCGGCAAGGCGGTGCGCTTTGACGAGAACGATGTGCGGCCGATGGGCCGTGCGGCACGCGGCGTGCGCGGCATGATGCTTGAAGAAGGCCAGCGCGTGATTGCGATGCTGGTGGCCGAGGACGAGCAGCAAAGCGTGCTGACCGCCACCGAAAACGGCTTCGGCAAGCGCACGCCGATCACCGAATACACCCGCCACGGCCGCGGCACCAAGGGCATGATCGCCATCCAGCAAAGCGAGCGCAACGGCAAGGTGGTGGCCGCCACGCTGGTGCACGGCGACGACGAGATCATGCTGATCACCGACACCGGCGTGCTGGTACGCACCCGCGTGGGCGAGATCCGCGAGATGGGCCGCGCCACGCAGGGCGTGATCCTTATCGCTCTCGATGACGGCGCCAAGCTCGGCGGGCTGCAGCGCATCGTGGAGAACGACGCGGCCGGCGACGCCGATGTGGATGCCGAAGGCGGTGACGCCGGGCCCGACGCGGCACCGGCGGCCTGATTCGCCCATGGCGCGCCCGTACAACTTCTCGGCCGGGCCGGCGGCCATCCCCGAGGCCGTGCTGCAGCAAGCCGCCAGCGAGATGCTGAGCTGGCAGGGCAGCGGCATGAGCGTGATGGAGATGAGCCACCGCGGCAAGGAGTTCGTCTCGATCTACGAGGAAGCCGAGGCGTCCTTCCGCCAGCTGATGGCGGTGCCGGAGAACTTCCGCATCCTGTTCATGCAAGGTGGCGGCATCGCAGAAAACGCGATCGTGCCGCTGAACCTGTCGCGCGGCGAGCGCGCCGACTTCATCATCACCGGCGCCTGGAGCCAGAAGTCGGAACAGGAAGCGCGCAAGTACTGCGACACTGCGGTGGTCGCCTGCGCCGAAGCCACCGGCTTCACCACCCTGCCCGCGGCGTCGGGCTGGAAGCTGCGCGAGAACACGCGCTATGTGCACCTGTGCGCCAACGAAACCATCCACGGCGTGGAAGCGCACGCGCTGCCCGACCTGCGCGCCCTGGGCTGCGACGCTCCGCTGGTGATCGACTTCTCTTCCAATGTGGCGTCGCGCCCGCTGGACTGGCAGCGCGTGGGCCTGGCCTTCGGCGGCGCGCAGAAGAACCTGGGGCCCGCGGGCCTGACGCTGGTGGTGGTGCGCGACGACCTGCTGGGCCATGCGTTGCCCATCTGCCCGAGCGCCTTTGACTACAAGAAGGTGGCCGACAACGGCTCGATGTTCAACACCCCGCCGACCTGGGGCATCTACATCGCCGGCCTCACCTTCCGCTGGCTGCTGCAGCAAGGCGGCGTGGCCGAGATGGAGCGCCGCAACGTCGCCAAGTCGCAGCGCTTTTATGACTTCATCGACGGCTCGCAGCTGTACGAGAACCGCGTGGCGCGTGACTGCCGCTCGCGCATGAACATTCCGTTCTTCCTGCGCGACGAATCGCGCAACGACGCCTTTCTGGCCGGCGCCAAGGCAGCCGGGCTGCTGCAGCTCAAGGGCCACAAGTCGGTGGGCGGCATGCGCGCGAGCCTGTACAACGCGATGCCGATGGCAGGTGTCGAGGCACTGATCGACTACATGCGCCACTTCGAGAAGGCCCAGGCATGAGCAAGCAACCCACCCCGCCGCAGTCACAGCAGCCGCCCGAGCCGGTGCAATCAGACGCGCTGGCCGCGCTGCGGGTGCAGATCGACACGCTGGACCGCCAGCTGCTGGAGCTGATGAACCAGCGCGCCCGCGTGGCCGAGCAGGTCGGCGAGATCAAGCGCGCCGAGGGCTCGCCCTTCTTCCGGCCCGACCGGGTGGCGCAGGTGATCGCCAAGCTGCAGGGCGCCAACCCCGGGCCGCTGCAAGACCGCCACGTGGCCGCCGTCTGGCGCGAAATCATGTCGGCCTGCCTGGCGCTGGAGGCGCCGCAGCGCGTGGCGGTGCTCGGCCCGCAAGGCACCTTCTGCGAGCAGGCCGCGGTGGAGTATTTCGGCAGCGCCGCCGACTTCATCTATTGCGCCAACTTCGACGAGGTGTTCCACGCCACCGCTGCGGGTACCGCGCAGTTCGGCGTGGTGGGCGTGGAGAACAGCACCGAAGGCGTGGTGGCGCGCTCGCTCGACCTGTTCCTGCGCTCTCCCGTGCATGTGGTCGGCGAGGTCAGCCTGCTGATCCGCCACAACCTGATGCGCCAGTCGCCCGCGCTCGACGGCATCGAGGCGGTGCTGGCCCATCCGCAGGCGCTCGCCCAGTGCCACGGCTGGCTGTCGCAACACCTGCCCAATGCCGAACGCCGCCCGGTCTCGAGCAATGCCGAAGGAGCGCGCCTGGCCGCATCGAACCCGGCGTGGGCGGCGCTGGCCAGCGAGCGCGCTGCCGGCCAGTTCGGCCTGCACATCGTGGCCCACGCCATCCAGGACGAAGCCTGGAACCGCACCCGCTTTGCCATCATCTGCCTGCCGCAGACGCTGGCCACGCCGCCCGCATCGGGCAAGGACTGCACCAGCATCGTGGTGTCGGTACCCAACCGGCCCGGCGCGGTGCACGACCTGCTGGTGCCGCTCAAGCAGCACGGCGTGTCGATGACGCGCTTCGAGTCGCGGCCCGCCAAGTCGGGGCAGTGGGAGTACTACTTCTACATCGACATCGCAGGCCATCCGTCGCAGCCGCCGGTGGCCGCGGCGCTGGCCGAGCTGCAAAAGCTCTGTGCCTTTTACAAGGTGCTGGGCGCGTACCCGGTGACCGACTGAGGAGCGCAGCGCGATGATCGGCCAGCTGGGGCTGGTGGGCTGCGGCCTGATCGGCGGCTCTTTCGCGCTGGCACTCAAGCGTGCCGGTGCGGTGCAGCGCGTGGTGGGCTACAGCGCCACCGCCCGCACGCGCGAACGCGCACGGGCCCTGGGCGTGATCGATGCGGTGGCCGAATCCGCCGCGCAGGCAGCACAGGGCAGCGATGTGGTGCTGGTGGCCGTGCCTGTGGCCGCCACCGAAGCCACGCTGGCCGCCGTGCGCGATGCGCTGGACGCCCACGCGCTGCTGATGGATGCCGGCTCGACCAAGGGCGATGTGGTGCAGGCTGCGCGCCGCGCGCTGGGCACGCGCATCGCGCAGTTCGTGCCGGCGCATCCGATCGCGGGCAAGGAGACGGCCGGCGTCGAGCATGCCGAGGCCACGCTCTATGAGCAGCGCCGCTGCATCCTGACGCCGCTGCCCGAAAACGCGAGTGCCCTGATCGATCGTGCGCAGGCCATCTGGCGCGCCGTGGGGTGCCGCGTCAGCAGCATGAGCGCGCACGACCACGACGCCGCCTTCGCTGCCGTCAGCCACCTGCCGCATCTGCTGGCCTACGCCTATGTGAACGGCATTGCATCGCAGCCGCAGCGCGATGCCTGGCTGGCGCTGGCCGGGCCCGGGTTTCGCGACTTCAGCCGCATCGCCGCCAGCGACCCGGTGGTATGGCGCGACATCCTGCTGGCCAACCGCGACGAGATGACGCGCCAGATCGCGGCCTTTCGCGCGGCGCTGCAGGCCTTCGAGCACGCGCTTGGGCAAGGCGATGGCGCGGCCATCCAGTCGCTGATCGCGCAGGCCAGCGACGTCCGTGCCCCGTGGCGCCTGGGCCAGGCCGACGCGCTGCCGCCCACGCCGGAAGACTGAAGGCCCGGCCGCGATGTATTCCACCGCCTTCCTGGATCTGCCGCCGCTGGCCGGTGCCGCCGGCACGGTCACCCTGCCCGGCTCCAAGAGCATCTCCAACCGGGTGCTGTTGCTGTCGGCCCTGTGCGAGGGCACGACGGAGATCCACGACCTGCTCGACTCGGACGATACGCGGGTGATGCTGGCCGCGCTCCGGCAACTGGGCTGCGCAGTCGACGCCGACGGCGCCGTGCTGCGCGTCACCGGCCTGGGCGGTCGCGCACCCGCTTCGCCGGCCAAGCTGTTTCTTGGCAATGCCGGCACCGCGATGCGGCCGCTGACCGCGGCGCTGGCGGTGCTGGGTGGTGACTTCGAGCTGAGCGGCGTGGCGCGCATGCACGAGCGACCGATCGGCGACCTGGTGGATGCCCTGCGGCAACTGGGCTGCCGCATCGACTGCCTGGGCAACGAGGGCTACCCGCCGCTGAAGATCGGTACACCGCAGCTGAAGCTCGACGCGCCGATCCGCGTGCGCGGCGATGTGTCCAGCCAGTTCCTGACCGCACTGCTGATGGCGCTGCCGCTGGTGGCCAAGCGCGACATCCACATCGACGTGGTGGGCGAGCTGATCTCCAAGCCCTACATCGAGATCACGCTGAGCCTGCTGTCGCGCTACGGTATCCACATCGCGCGCGACGGCTGGCAGCGCTTCACCATCCCCGCCGGTGCGCGCTACCGCAGCCCGGGGCGCATCCATGTCGAGGCCGACGCGTCGTCGGCCAGCTACTTCATTGCGCTGGGCGCGATCGCAGCCGACGCAACACGGCCGCTGCGCATTCAGGGCGTGGGGGCGGATTCGATCCAGGGCGACATCCGTTTTGTCGAGGCGGCGCAGGCCATGGGCGCCATCGTCCACAGCGAAGCCAATGCACTGGCGGTGCACCGCGGCGCGTGGCCACTCAAGGCGATCGACCTGGACTGCAACCACATCCCCGACGCTGCGATGACGCTGGCGGTGATGGCGCTGTATGCCGATGGCCCCAGCACCCTGCGCAACATCGCCAGCTGGCGGGTCAAGGAGACCGACCGCATCGCCGCCATGGCCGCCGAGTGCCGCAAGCTCGGCGCGCAGGTGGACGAGGGCGAGGACTGGCTGCGCATCCATCCGCTGCCCGCCGGGCAGTGGCGTGCCGCGTCCATCCATACCTACGACGACCACCGCGTGGCGATGTGCTTCTCGCTGGCCGCCTTCAATGCCGACCGGGTGCCGGTGCGCATCGAAGACCCGAAGTGCGTGGGCAAGACCTTCCCCGACTACTTCGAGACGCTGTTCGCAGTGACCCAGGCGGCGCAAGCGGTGCCGGTGATCTGTGTGGACGGGCCGACCGCCTCGGGCAAGGGCACGCTGGCCTCGCGCGTGGCGCAGGCGCTGGGCTATCACTACCTGGATTCGGGCGCGCTGTACCGCGCCACCGCCTGCGCGGCGCTGCGCGCGGGCCTGGCACTGGACGCTGCCCACGAGGCCCGCATCGCCGAACTCGCCCGCGCGCTGCCGGTGCGCTTCGAGGGAGACCGCGTGCTGCTGGGCGGCGAGGACGTGAGCGACGAGATCCGCTCCGAGCAGGGCGGCATGAATGCCTCGGCGGTGTCGGCCCTGCCCGCGGTGCGCACCGCGCTGCTGGACCTGCAGCATGCGTTTGCGCGGCTACCCGGGCTGGTGGCCGACGGCCGCGACATGGGCACGGTGATCTTTCCCGGTGCGCCGCTCAAGGTGTTCCTGACGGCGAGCGCCGCCACGCGCGCCGAGCGGCGTCATAAGCAGTTGATTTCAAAGGGTTTTTCGGCTAAACTCCTTGACCTTCGCGCGGACCTGGAAGCGCGTGACCTGCGGGATTCGACCCGCGCGGTTGCCGCCCTCAAGCCTGCGCAAGACGCCCTGCCGCTGGACAACTCGCACCTGAGCATCGAGCAATCGGTCGATCAGGTGCTTGCCTGGTGGCAGGACAGGCAGCCCTTTCACTGAGCCTGCGCGTTCATCGCCAGGCCGCGAACCGGCAGCCGCCCCGGGTCCACCTTCGCTCCCACCGCGCGACAGCGCACAGGCGAGGTGGTTCGACAACCAAACCGCGGAACCTTCCGCAAGCAAACGCCGTCAGCAGCCCCAAGAAACCACCGCATGGTGCGGTCGTGCAACCTGCTGTCGTGCAAGGAAACTTCATGTCTGAATCTTTTGCCGCCCTGTTCGAAGAATCGCTGCAACGCGCCGAGATGCGCACCGGCGAGGTCATCACCGCCGAGGTGGTCCGCATCGAACACAGCTTCGTCGTGGTCAACGCCGGCCTCAAGTCCGAGGCCTATGTGCCCGTCGACGAATTCAAGAACGACCAGGGCGAGGTCGAGGTGCAGGTCGGCGACTTCGTGTCGGTGGCCATTGACGCCATCGAAAACGGCTACGGCGACACCATCCTGTCGCGCGACAAGGCCAAGCGCCTGGCTTCGTGGATGGCGCTCGAAAAAGCGCTCGAGTCCGGCGAGTTCGTCACCGGCACCACCACCGGCAAGGTCAAGGGCGGCCTGACGGTGCTGGTCAACGGCATCCGCGCCTTCCTGCCCGGCTCGCTGGTCGACACCCGTCCGGTCAAGGACCTGTCGCCGTTCGAGAACAAGACGCTCGAGTTCAAGGTCATCAAGCTCGACCGCAAGCGCAACAACGTGGTGCTCAGCCGCCGTGCGGTGGTCGAGGCCTCGATGGGCGAAGAGCGCGCCAAGCTGATGGAAACGCTGAAGGAAGGCGCCGTGGTGCGCGGCGTGGTCAAGAACATCACCGAGTACGGTGCGTTCGTGGACCTCGGCGGCATCGACGGCCTGCTGCACATCACCGACATGGCATGGCGCCGCGTGCGTCACCCGTCCGAGGTGGTGCAGGCCGGCCAGGAAATCACCGCCAAGATCCTCAAGTTCGACACCGAGAAGAACCGCGTGTCGCTGGGTCTCAAGCAGATGGGCGACGACCCGTGGATGGGCGTGAGCCGCCGCTACCCGCAAGGCACCCGCATGTTCGGCAAGGTCACCAACATCGCCGACTACGGCGCCTTCGTCGAGCTCGAGCCAGGCATCGAAGGCCTCGTGCACGTCTCCGAGATGGACTGGACCAACAAGAACGTGGCCCCGTCCAAGATCGTGTCGCTGGGCGACGAGGTCGAGGTGATGGTGCTTGACATCGACGAGGACAAGCGCCGCATCTCGCTGGGCATGAAGCAGTGCCGCGCCAACCCGTGGCAAGAGTTCGCGCAGAACACCAAGCGCGGCGACCGCGTCAAGGGCCCGATCAAGTCGATCACCGACTTCGGCGTGTTCGTGGGCCTGGCTGCCGGCATCGACGGCCTGGTGCACCTGTCTGACCTGTCGTGGAACGAGCCGGGCGAAGCCGCGGTGCGCAACTACAAGAAGGGCCAGGAAGTCGAAGCGATCGTGCTGGCCGTCGACGTGGACCGCGAGCGCATCAGCCTGGGCATCAAGCAGCTCGACCAGGACCCGTTCACCACCTTCGTGTCGGTCAACGACAAGGGCTCGGTCGTGACCGGCAAGGTCAAGACGGTGGACGCCCGTGGCGCCGAGATCGATCTCGGCCAGGACATCCTGGGCTACCTGCGCGCCAGCGAGATCTCGCGTGACCGCGTGGAAGACGCGCGCAACGTGCTCAAGGAAGGCGACGAAGTCACCACCGTGGTGGTCAACGTCGACCGCAAGACGCGCAACATCCAGCTGTCGATCAAGGCCAAGGACGCTGCCGACCAGCAGGAAGCCATGGCCAGCATCGCGCAGAACTCGGGCAACGCAGGCACCACCAGCCTGGGCGCCCTGCTGCGCGCCAAGCTCGACGGCAACGAGCAGAAGTGATGCTTCAGGCGAACCGGCGGCATGCCGCGTGCATGCTGCCAGCCGCCTGAGCCGGCAACCGAGCGGCGATGACACGTTCCGACCTGGTCGAAGAGCTGGCCGCGCGCTTTGCGCAGCTGACGCACCGCGACGCCGACTTCGCCGTCAAGGCCATCCTTGACGCGATGGGTGACGCGCTGGTGCGTGGCCACCGCATCGAGATCCGGGGCTTCGGCAGCTTTTCGATCAACCGCAGGCCGCCGCGCGTGGGGCGCAACCCGCGCAGCGGCGAGTCGGTGCAGATCCCCGAAAAGCGCGTGCCGCACTTCAAGCCGGGCAAGGCCCTGCGCGAAGCAGTGGACGAGCGTACCGCCGAGATGGAAGCCAAGGCGCGCCGCAAGGCCGCCTGAGTGCCGGTTGCCTTTACTGCGCTCGCTAGAATTTCCCTGCCACGCGCCGGCACACGCCGGCGGCGGACTGAAGGGAAGCGATTGAAATACCTCGCGTGGCTGCTCAAGGCAGCCATTTTTTTTGCGCTGTTCGCCTTTGCGCTGAACAACCAGCAAGACGCCACCGTGCACTTCTTCTTCGGCACGCAGTGGCGTGCGCCGATGGTGCTGGTGGTGCTGGCCGCCTTTGCGGTGGGCGTGGCAGTGGGCGCACTGGGCATGGTGCCGCGCTGGTGGTCGCAGCGCAGCGCTGCCCGGCGCGCCCAGGGCGCTCGCGCCGGCGGCACCGCTTCACCGAACCCGGCAGGCGCTGCCCCTTCTGCAGCCCCGGTCAACGCTTCCAGCCCCGGTGTGCCTGCCACCGGCCCTTCTGTTGCCTCGGGATTGCCACCGCATGGAATTTGACCTGAGCTGGATCCTGCTGGGCCTGCCGGTGGCGTTTGCCCTCGGCTGGTTCGCGTCGCGGCTGGACCTGCGGCAACTGCGCATCGAGAACCGCCGTGCGCCCAAGGCCTACTTCAAGGGCCTGAACTACCTGCTCAACGAGCAGCAGGACAAGGCCATCGATGCCTTCATCGAGGCGGTGCAAAACGATCCCGACACTTCCGAACTGCACTTTGCGCTGGGCAACCTGTTCCGCCGTCGCGGCGAATACGAGCGTGCGGTGCGGGTGCACGAGCATCTGCTGAGCCGCGCCGACCTCAGCCGCGCCGACCGCGACCGCGCACAGCATGCGCTGGCGCTCGATTTCCTCAAGGCCGGGCTACTGGACCGTGCCGAGGCCGCACTGGCCAAGCTGGAGGGCACCGCCTTCGAGGCGCAGGCGCGGCTGGCGCGGCTGGCGCTGTACGAGCGCACCCGCGACTGGACGCAGGCCAGCGCCATCGCGCAGCGGCTCGAGCAGGCCGAGCCCGGGCCGTTTGCGCCGCGCCTGGCGCACTACCTGTGCGAGCAAGCCGCTGCGCTGGACGACGCTGCCGCGCAGCCCCTGCTGCGTGAGGCAATGGCACTGGCCCCCACCGCTGCGCGCCCGCGCATGGATCTCGCGGCACGACTGCAGCGGCAGGGCCAGGACGACGCGGCAGTGCAGTTACTGCTGGAGGCAACCGACGCCGCGCGCGCCTGGGTGCCGCTGCTGGCCGGCGCACTGAGCGACCTGGCGCGCAAGGGCCACCGCCGCGACGAGGTGCGCCAGCGCCTGGAATCGCTGTATGCCGAGCAGCCCTGCCTGGACCTGCTGGAAGCGCTGGTGGCACTGGACGACGCACCCGAGCAGGCGCGCGCCCGGCTGCTGGCGCACCTGCAGCGCGAGCCTTCGCTGGTGGCCGCCGCCGGCTGGCTGGCGGGCGAGTCGCTGGGCGGTGACGCGCAACGCGCGGTGGTGCAACGTGCGCTGGACGCTGCCGTGCGGCCCCTGCGCCGCTACCGCTGCGCCGCTTGCGGCTTCGAGGCCAAGCAGCACTTCTGGCAATGCCCGGGCTGCCAGGCCTGGGACAGCTACCCCGCCCGGCGCGTCGAGGAACTGTGACGCGCGGTTTCCGGCGGCGCGCACGCAGCGCCGCATCGGCAGTGGTCATCGGCCTTGTTGCGCTGTGTGCTGCGCAGTTGTTTACGCAGACTTTTGCGCAGACCTTTGCCCAGGCGAGCGCACCGCCCGAGCAGGCTGCCGCACCCGCCGCCAGGCCAGGCGCTGCCATCACCGAGATCAACACCGCCACCGAGGCCGAGCTCGACAGCGTGCGCGGCATCGGGCCCGACCTGTCGTCGCGGCTACTGGCCGAGCGCTCACGCCGGCCGTTTCAGGACTGGGCCGACCTCATCACTCGCATCAAGCCGATGGGCGCGGCGCAGGCGCAGCGACTATCGGATGCCGGCCTGCGCATCCACGGCCTGCCCTACGCCGCAGGCCGCAAGCCGGCTCAGGCCGCGCCGTAGCCGCCGCCGCCGGGCGTGTGGATCTCGAAGACATCGCCCGGCTGCATCTCGACCGAGCCGATGTGCGCCAGGGTTTCGATGCGGCCGTCAGCGCGCACCACGCGGTTGATGCCCGGCGCACCGGGCTGACCACCCGCCATGCCAAACGGCGGATGCACCCGGCCGTTGGAGAGGATGCTGGCGGTCATCGCCTCGAGGAAGCGCACGCGGCGCACGCCGCCGTCCCCGCCCTTCCACCGCCCCGCACCGCCAGAGCCGCTGCGGATGGCATAGCTTTCCAGCCGCACCGGAAAGCGGAACTCCAGCACCTCGGGGTCGGTCAGGCGCGAGTTGGTCATGTGCGTCTGCACCACGCTCGTGCCGTCAAAGCCACCCACCACCCGGCCCGTGGCGTCGGTCACCGCGCCGGCGCCGCTGCCGCCCGAGATCGTTTCGTAGTACTGGTGGCGCGCATTGCCGAAGGTGAAGTTGTTCATCGTGCACTGGCTCGCGGCCATGGTGCCCAGCGCGCCGTACAGCGCGTTGGTGATGCAGCTCGAGGTTTCCACGTTACCCGCCACCACCGACGCCGGCGGGTCGGGGTTGAGCATCGAACCGGCAGGGATGATCACCTTCAGCGGCTTCAGGCAACCCGCGTTCAGCGGGATGTCGTCATCCACCAGCGAGCGGAAGACATACAGCACCGCGGCCATGCACACCGCGCGCGGCGCGTTGAAGTTGTTGGTTTGCTGCGCACTGGTGCCGGTGAAGTCGATCTCTGCGCTGCGTGCGGATGCATCGACGCGGATCGCCACGCGGATCTGCGCGCCGTTGTCCAGCGGCAGGGTGAACGCACCATCCTTCAACCGGGTGATCACGCGGCGCACCGATTCCTCGGCGTTGTCCTGCACATGGCCCATGTAGGCCTGCACGACATCCAGACCAAACTGCGCGACCATCTTGCGCAGCTCCTGCACGCCCTTTTCGTTGGCGGCGATCTGTGCCTTGAGGTCGGCCAGGTTCTGCTGCGGGTTGCGAGAAGGGAAATCACCGCCTTGCAGCAACGCGATCATCTCGGCTTCGCGCAGGCGGCCGCCTCCCTTGCCGTCGCCTTCGACCAGCTTGAAGTTGCGTATCTGCACGCCCTCGTCCTCGATGCGTGTGGAAAACGGCGGCATCGAGCCGGGCGTGGCGCCACCGATGTCGGCATGGTGGCCGCGGCTGCCCACGTAGAACATCGGCTCGGCGTGGCCGCTCAGGTACACCGGCGTGATGACGGTCACGTCAGGCAGATGCGTGCCGCCGTGGTACGGGTCGTTCAGCACATATACATCGCCCGGCGTCATGCGGCCGCGGTTCTCGCGGATCACCGTCTGGATGCTCTCGCCCATGCTGCCCAGGTGCACCGGCATGTGCGGCGCATTGGCGATCAGGTGGCCCTCGGCGTCGAACAGCGCGCAGCTGAAGTCCAGCCGCTCCTTGATGTTGACCGAGTACGCGGTGTTCTGCAGCTGCAGCCCCATCTGCTCGGCGATGTTCATGAACAGGTTGTTGAACACCTCCAGCAGCACCGGGTCCACCGTGGTGCCGGCGGCGTAGGTCTGCGCCCGCGGCACGCGGCGCGTGAGTACCAAGTGATCGCGCACCGTCAGTTCGGCCTGCCACTCGGGCTCGACCACGGTGGTGGCGTTCTGCTCGGCGATGATGGCGGGCCCGGTGATGCAGTCGCCGGCGCGCAGGTCTTCGCGCACCACCAGCGCCGCATCGTGCCAGCGGCCACCGCAGTACATGCGCACCGTCTCGCGCGCGGGCGCTTCGCGGGGCGGGTGCAGCGGCAGCATCGGCTCGTCCGGCGCGTCGCCCGCCACCACGCCTTCCACCGACACCGCCTCCACCATCAGCCGCTTGCCCTGCATCAGAAAGGCGAAGCGCTGGCGGTAGGCAGCTTCGAAGCCCCGGGTGAGGGCCTGCACCTGCTGCGCGGGCGTTGCCGCATCGCCGGGCAAGGCTACGACGAGGGCCGAATCGCTGCCTTCGTAGCGCACATGGGCGCGGCGGCGCACCTGCATCTGGCCGGTCAGCGCGCCTGCGTTGACCTGCTCACGCTCGAGTTCCGCGCGCACCGCCTCCCCCAGCGCATCGAGCTGCGCATTCACCGCCGCCATCGACGCTTCGGCCAGCGGCAGCTCCACCGACTGCTCGCGCAGCCGCGCTTGATCGGCCAGACCCATGCCGTAGGCACTGAGCACACCGGCCAGCGGATGCACCAGCACGCGGGTCATGCCCAGCGCGTCGGCCACCTGGCAGGCATGCTGGCCGCCGGCGCCGCCAAAGCACTGCAGCGTGTAGCGCGTGACGTCGTAGCCGCGCGCCACCGAGATCTTCTTGATCGCGTTGGCCATCTGCTGCACGGCAATGCGTACAAAGCCCTCGGCCACCTCCTCGGCACTGCGGCCGCTTTGCGTGGCGATGGCCTCGAAGCCCTGCTGCACCGCGTCGCGGCTGAGCGGCTCGTCGCCGTTCAGACCGAACACTTTCGGAAAGTACGCCGGCTGGATCTTGCCGAGCATCAGGTTCGCATCGGTCACCGCCAGCGGCCCGCCACGGCGGTAGCTGGCCGGGCCAGGATTCGCGCCTGCGCTTTGCGGGCCCACTCGAAAGCGCGACCCGTCGAACTGCAGGATGGAGCCGCCGCCCGCGGCCACCGTGTGGATGCTCATCATCGGCGCGCGCATGCGCACACCCGCCACCTGTGTCTCGAACTCGCGCTCGAACTCGCCGGCGTAGTGCGACACATCGGTGGAGGTGCCGCCCATGTCAAAGCCGATCACGCGCACACCCTGTGCCGACCTTTCGTCGGCGAAGGCAATCTCGGAAGTCCGTGCCATGCCGACGATGCCGCCCGCCGGGCCGGACAGGATGGCGTCCTTGCCCTGAAAGCGATGTGCGTCGGTCAGGCCACCTGAGCTTTGCATGAAGAACAGGCGCACACCCGGCATCTCGGCGGCCACCTGGTCCACATAGCGGCGCAAGATGGGCGAGAGGTACGCATCGACCACGGTGGTGTCGCCGCGGCTCACGAACTTCATCATCGGGCTGGTCTCGTGCGAGGTGCTCACCTGGGTGAAGCCCACCTCGCGCGCGATGCGTGCAGCCGCCTGCTCATGCGCGGTGAACCGGTAGCCGTGCATGAAGACGATGGCCACGCTGCACAGCCCGGCGTCGTAGGCCGCCCACAGGCGCTCGCGCAGGTGCGCCTCGTCCAGCGCTTGCAGCACCTCACCGTCGGCGGCAACGCGCTCTTGCGCTTCGATGACGCGGTTGTACAGCAGCTCGGGCAGCACGATGTGGCGGTCAAACAGCCGCGGCCGGTTCTGGTAGGCGATGCGCAGCGCGTCGCGAAAGCCGCGCGTGGTGACCAAAAGCGTCGGCTCGCCCTTGCGCTCGAGCAGCGCGTTGGTGGCGACCGTGGTGCCCATCTTCACGCACTCCACCTGATCCGCCGGTACCGGTGCGTCAGGCGCGAGGCCCAGCAGATGGCGGATGCCTGCGACCGCCGCATCGCGGTAGCGGCCCGGGTTGTCGCTCAGCAGCTTGTGGGTGAGCAGCGCGCCATCGGGCCGGCGCGCCACCACATCGGTGAAGGTGCCGCCGCGGTCGATCCAGAACTGCCAGCGGCGCGAAGAAACGTCAGAAGGTGCGGCCATGTCGGTGGGGTCGGTCGTGGGCTCAGGTGCGGCGGGCTGTCTCAGCCGCGAACGCAGCGCGCAGGGTCAAACGCAGGCGCCGCCTCGGGCGACTCGCCCTGCATCAAGGCGGCCAGCATCACGCCGGTGCCGGCGCTGGTGGAAAAGCCGATGTGCTGGTGTCCGAACGCAAGCCACAGGCCTTCGTGTCCCGGGCACCTGCCGATGACGGGGCGGCTGTCGGGCAGCGTCGGGCGGCTGCCCCACCAGTCGCTGCCCTCCACCGGGTCACCGATATCGAACGCCTCGCGCGCTGCGGCCTCGGCGGCATCCAGGATGCCCCACTGCACCGGCACATCCATCTCGGCCAGATGCACGCCGGTGGTCAGGCGCAGGCCGTGGCCGCTGTAGGGATGGCTGTTGCTGTCGCCCGTGCCGCTGCCGCCCATCGGCGAAAGCACATACCCGGCCGCCGCGTCATACACCGGCCGGCGCAGCGCCAGTGCACCGCCCGTGAAATGCCGGTGGTGCCCACGCTCGAAGGCCATGCGCACGCGCACGCCCAGCTGCTCGCGCAGCAGGTCGCGGCTCCAGGGGCCAAGCGCCAGTACCGCATGCTCGCCGATGAGCTGCGTGCCGGTGGCCAGCCGCGTGATCCAGTGGCTGCCGCGCCGCTCGATGCGGTCCACCCGCGCATCGACCCAGTGTCCGCCGCGCGAGCGGAACATGCCGCGGTAGGCCTCCAGCACCGCCTGCGGGTCGTTCACGCTGAAGGCGTCGCGCATCCACACTGCATGCGTCAGCACCTCGCGCGCCGCCGGCTCGTGTGCGCGCCAGGCCTCGCCCTCCAGCACCTCGTGCGCCACGCCGAAGTCGCGGTACAGCGCGCGTGCCCATTCGCTGGCCGCCAGGGCATCGGCACTGCGGTAGGCAAACCACCAGCCTTCTTCGCGCAGCCTGTGGGCCACGCCCGCCTCGCCCATCCACTGCCGGTGCTGCGCCTGCGAAGCGACGATCAGCGCATCGAGCCCCTGCGCGGTGTGCCGCAAGCGCCGCTCCCGCGTGTTCATCAAGAAGCGCAGGCCCCAGCCGGGCTGCGCCAGCAGGCTGCCCCAGTGCACTTGCAGCGCACCGCCACCACGACGGCCGCCCCACAACGAGCGCCACAGCATGGCGGGCAATTGGCGGCGCAGCGCCGGCGTGTTGAGGGGGATGAGCGACGAGCGCGACAGCACGCCGGCATTGCCGCCCGAGGTCTGCACCTGGGATGCGGTCGCCTCCACCACCGTCACCTGCCAGCCGCGCGCCTGCAACGCCAGCGCACAGCAGGTGCCCACCAGGCCGCCGCCCCACACCGTGGCGGTGGCCGCAGGCGCCCGCGCCCGCGCGGTGCGTGCAGAAGCTGGGGGAAGGTTCATCGTGAGGGGTTCAGACCGAGGCACAAGGCATGCGACATGGCGCGGCGGATCATAGTGAAGGCGGGCATCACCCCGCCGGCGGTGACCGGCCCGGCCGCGAGCGCGCCGAAGTGGTGCATGCGGCGCGGACTGCGGGGATTCCCCAGTGTCCAGCCCCCTGAATCACGCCAAGCCGATGCTAGTATGCATGCCACCTTCGGGCGGGGATCGCCCGCATGTCATAGCCCAACAGGAGCCACCATGAAACGTCGACACCTCATCGCCAGCGCCGCCCTTGCCATCGGCATGGCCACCGGCGCCCATGCGCAGACCAAGTGGGACCTGCCCGCCGCCTACCCGGCCACCAACTTCCACTCGGTGAACATGAACCAGTTCGCCGCCGATGTGGACAAGGCCACCGGCGGCAAGCTCAAGATCACCGTGCACCCCAATGCGTCGCTGTTCAAGGCGCCCGAGATCAAGCGCGCGGTGCAGGGCGGCCAGGCGCAGATGGGCGAGATCCTGCTGGTGAACTTCGCCAACGAGTGGCAGCCCTTCGGCGTGGATGGCCTGCCCTTCCTGGCCACCAGCTATGCCGACGCACGCAAGCTGTACGCAGCGCAAAAGCCGCTGCTGCAAAAGAAGCTGGCCGAGCAGGGGATGATGCTTCTGTACGCGGTGGCCTGGCCGCCGCAGGGCCTGTACAGCAAGAAGCCGATCAACAGCGTGGCCGACCTCAAGGGCAGCAAGTGGCGCGCCTACAGCCCGGCCACCGCGCGCATCGCCGAACTGGTGGGCGCACAGCCGGTGACGGTGCAGGCCGCCGAACTGTCGCAGGCCCTGGCCACCGGGGTGGTCGAAACCAACATGACCTCGGGCGCCACCGGCGTGGACAGCAAGTTCTACGAGCACCTGAAGTTCTACTACGACGTGCAGGCCTGGATTCCGAAGAACGCGGTCATCGTCAACAAGCGCGCGTTTGATGCGCTGGACAAGCCCACGCAGGACGCCATCCTGAAAGCCGGCGCCGATGCCGAAGCGCGCGGCTGGACGGCGTCCGAGAAGGTCAACACCGACACCCTGGCCGTGCTGCGCGCCAACGGCATGCAGGTGCAGCCGCCGTCGGCACAACTGCGCGCCGACTTGCAGAAGGTGGGCGAGGCCATGCTCAAGGAGTGGAGCGAGAAGGCCGGTGCCGAAGGCAATGAGCTGCTGACGGCCTACCGACGCTGAAGCGCTTCGCACCGATGCGCAAGCTGCTTGACGGCCTCTACACAGGCGCCGCCGCTCTGGCGGCGCTTTTCATGGTGGGCCTGCTGATCATGGTGCTGCTGTCCATCGTCAGCCGCGAGGTCGGCTTTCATGTGAAGGGCACCGATGCCTATGCCGGCTACCTGATGGCCGGCAGCGGCTTCCTGGCGCTGGCGCACACGCTCAAGAAGGGCGAGCACATCCGCGTCACGCTGCTGCTCAACGCCCTGAAGGGCGGCGCGCGGCGCGGCATGGAAATCTGGGCGCTGGCTGCGGCCACGCTGCTGTCGCTGCTGTTTGCCTTCTACAGCGTGCGGCTGGCATGGCAGTCGCATGTGTTCCACGACATCTCCACCTCCAACGACGCCACGCCGCTGTGGATTCCGCAGCTGGGCATGGCCATCGGTACGGTGATCCTGGCCATCGCCTTCATCGACGAGCTGGTGCTCGAGCTGCGCGGCCAGCGCCAGTCGGCACAGAGCGACGAAGCGCTGCACAACGAATGAACGCATGAACGACATCGCGATCACAGCCCTGCTGGTGCTGTCGCTGTTCCTGATCCTGGGCAGCGGCGTGTGGATTGGCCTGACGCTCTCGGGCGTGGCCTGGATCGGCATGCAGCTCTTCAGCAGCCGCCCCGCAGGCGACGCGATGGCGGTCACCACCTGGGGGTCGGCATCGAGCTGGACGCTCACCGCCCTGCCCCTGTTCGTGTGGATGGGCGAGATCCTGTTTCGCACCCGGCTGAGCCAGGACATGTTCCGCGGCCTTGCGCCGTGGATGCAGTCGCTGCCGGGCCGCCTGCTGCACACCAATGTGGCCGGCTGCACCATCTTTGCGGCGGTGTCGGGCTCGAGCGCTGCCACCTGCGCCACCATCGGCAAGATGACGCTGCCCGAGCTCAAGAAGCGCGGCTACCCCGACAACATCGTCATCGGTACGCTGGCTGGCGCCGGCACGCTGGGCCTGTTGATTCCGCCATCGATCATCATGATCGTGTACGGCGTGACGGCCGAGGTGTCGATCGCCAAGCTGTTCATCGCAGGCGTGATCCCGGGCCTGATGCTGGCGCTGCTGTTCTCGGGCTACATCGCGGTGTGGGCGCTGCTGAATCCGGACAAGGTGCCGCCCGCCGACGGCAAGCCGACCTTCATGGAAAAGCTGGCCGCATCGCGCAGCCTGATCCCGGTGGTGCTGCTGATCGCGGCGGTGCTGGGTTCGATCTATGCCGGCATTGCCACCGCCACCGAAGCGGCTGCCGTCGGCGTGGTCGGCTCGCTGCTGATCTCTGCGGTGCAGGGCTCGCTGAACTGGGCCACCTTCCGCGATTCGCTGATGGGCGCCACGCGGCTGTACTGCATGATCGCGCTGATCCTGGCTGGTGCGGCGTTCCTCACGCTGTCGATGGGCTACATCGGCCTGCCGCGGCACCTGGCCGAGTGGATCGGCTCGCTGGGCCTGACGGCCGGGCAGCTGATCATCGTGCTCACCATCTTCTACATCATCCTCGGCTGCTTCCTCGACGGCATCTCGATGGTGGTGCTGACCATGGGCGTGATCATGCCGGCGGTGCAGAAGGTCGGCATCGACCCGATCTGGTTCGGCATCTTCATCGTGATAGTGGTCGAGATGGCGCAGATCACCCCGCCGGTGGGGTTCAACCTGTTCGTGCTGCAGGGCATGACCGGCCGCGATCTCGCCTGGATCGCACGGGTGACGGTGCCGATGTTCCTGCTGATGTGCGGCGCAGTGACGCTGATCTGGCTGCTGCCAGGCATCGTGACCTGGCTGCCGCAGCAGATGATGCGCTGATCGCCCGCGCCAGGGCTCAGGCGGCCTTGCGCGGCACCCCGCAAATCAACACGCCCGGGTCGTTGTGTGCGATCTCGCGCACATTCTTGGCCTGCGCCACTTCCATGTCGCGCGGCAGGGTCACGCCGTTCTTCACCGCCAGGATTTCAGCCATCACGCTGACCGCGATCTCGGCCGGCGTCTTGCTGCCGATGTAGATGCCGATCGGCCCGCGCAGGCGCTTGAGGCTCGCTTCGGTCTGCTCGAAGTGCTCGATCATGCGCTGATGGCGTGCGTCGTTGTTGCGGCGGCTGCCGATGGCGCCCACATAGAACGCGTCGGTCTTGAGCGCCTCGAGCAGCGCCAGGTCATCGAGCTTGGGGTCGTGCGTCAACGCCACCACGCAGCTGCGCCGGTCGGGCTTGAAGGCGGTGACGACGTCATCGGGCATGTCGGCCACCACCCGTGCGGCCGGCACGCTCCACGCGCCGCGGTATTCCTCGCGCGGGTCGCACACCGTCACCGCAAAGCCGTTGAACAGCGCCATGGTGGCCAGGTACTCGGTGAGCTGCCCCGCACCGATCAGCAGCATGCGGTACTCGGGGCCGAAGGTGTTGACGAGCTCGGTGTCGGACACCGACAGCTCCTGCGGCGCATCCGCCGGCACCTGCGTCACCGCGCCGTCGGCCAGGCGCACGGTACGGCGCATCAGCTGCCCGCCCTCCAGTGCACGCACCAGGTCTTGCAGCGCCTGCGCGTCGGGGTCGTATTCCAGCAGCAGCTCCAGCGTGCCGCCGCAGGGCAAGCCGAATCGATGCGCCTCGTCGGCGCTGATGCCGTACTTCACGAAGCCCGGCGCGCCGCTGGGGATCTCATGCTGCTCGCCGTCGGCGGTCTTGCCATCAGGCCCGGCCGAGTACGCACGGGTGAAGCGGTAGATCAGGTCGTCCTCGATGCAGCCGCCCGAGACCGAACCGACCACCGCGCCGTCTTCGCACAGCGCCATGATCGAGCCGATCGGCCGCGGCGAAGACCCCCAGGTGCGCACCACGGTGGCCAGCAGCGCGCGCTTGCCCGCCGCGCGCCAGTCGCGCAGCGTGCGAAGCACCATGACATCGATGTTTTCCATGTTGTTGTGTACCCCCTGCCGGCTGCTGGCCTGACGATGCGTCAGAACGCGTGCCGCGCGTTGATGCCGATCAGCCAGGTGCGGCCCGGCGCCGGCTCGAAGAAGCGGCTGTTGCCCTCGTTGACGATCACCGAACCAACATACCCGCGATCGGCCAGATTGTCCACGCGCACGAATTCCGACACTGTCCACGCGCCGGCCTTCTGCTGCAGCGACGCGCGCAGGCTGAAGATGCCGTTGCCGGCCACCGAATCGGTGTTGGTGTCGTTCACGAAGATGCGGCCGGTGCCGCGCCATTCCAGCGCAGTCTTCAGGCCCCATGGGGTGTGCTCCCACGCCACCTCGCCATAGGCGTTGGCGCGAGGAATGCCGGGGATACGGTTGCCCGCGGCCACCGCATTCGTGCCCGAGGTGAAGCCGTCATCAAAGGTGGCGCGGATCGTCGACAGCGCCCAGTGGGTGGACCAGCCCCGCCCCCAGCGACCACTGAGCGAGACCTCGACACCGCGGCGGGTGGTGCGGCCCACGTTCTGGAACACGCTGCGCCCGCCGGTGTTGGACAACACCGCAATTTCGTCGCGGGTGCTGGCCTGGAACAGCGCCAGGTTGGTGCGCCAGTTCGCGCCAAGTTCGGCCTTCACGCCCAGCTCGAACTGCCGGCTGCGCGCCGGGCGCAGGCCGAAGTTCAGCCCGGTGGCGCTGCCCGGGCGGTAGGCCAGTTCATTGAAGGTCGGCGTCTCGAAGCCGCGGCCTGCCGCAGCGTACACATTGACAGCATCGCTGGCATGGAACACCAGGCCCAGCGCTGGCGTGGTGGCTGAATGCTCGGCCGACCCGCTGTCGTCGCCGTTACCGGTGACGATGTACTGGTCCCTGGAGCGGAAGCGCACGGTGGAGTGGCGCACGCCGGCCATCGCGCGCCAGCGGTCGGACAGCGACACCTCGGCCTGCAGGTACTGGTCGCTGTTGCGCACGGTGTTGGCTTCATCGCGGCGCAGGTTGCCGCGCACGCCCAGCACCTGTGCGGTGCCGCTGCCGGTGAAGTTCTGGAAGCCGCGGCGTTGTTCGTCGAGTTCATCGATCGCAAAACCTGCGGTCAGCGTCACGGGCCGATCGAGCAGGCGGTCGCGGCGAATCCAGCGCGCATCGATGCCGCGGTACTCGCGCGCCAGATCGATCACGCCGCCCGGATGGGTGGCAGCGCCCTGCACGGCCACCGGAATCGACTGGAACTGCACCGTGGAGCGTTCGCCGCCGTACATGGTGAGCTGCAGCGCATCGGCTTGCGACAGGCGGTGGTCCCACACCACGCCCACCTGGTCCTGCGACACCGACTTGCGGGTGTTGAAGCTCAGCGCCACCGCGGTGGCCTGCTTCGGGTTGGCCAGCAACTCGGCACGCGTGAGGCCCAGCGGGTCTTCGGTGTCGGGCATGCGCATGCTGTTGATCACCACCGTGATGCGGCTGTCGGGCTGCAACTGGTAGCGGAACTTGCCGTTGAAGCTGTTGCGCATCGCCGCGGAATGGTCGCGCGAGCCGTCGGTGCTGAAGTGGCTGGCGCTGATCTGGTACTGCAGCGCGCCCTGCGTGCCGCCGAGCTTCAGGCCCTGGCGCTGCACGCCGTCGCTGCCGAAGGCCAGCGCGATATCGGCCACCGGGCGCGGACCCGGGTCTTCGGTGACGATGCTGATGACGCCGCCCGACGAGTTGCCGTACAGCGCAGAAAACGGACCGCGCAGCACTTCCACGCGCGCGGCCGATGCCAGATCGAAATGCGACACCTGGCCCTGGCCATCGGGGCCGCTGGCCGGCACGCCGTCGGCGTACAGGCGGATGCCGCGCACGCCGAAGGTGGCACGCGCGCCAAAGCCGCGCGAAGAGATCTGCAGGTCCTGCGCATAGTTCTGGCGGTTCAGCGCCACGATGCCGGGCACGCGCGACAGCGTCTCGGACAGGTTGACCTGCAGCTGCGCGTCGCGCAGCGCGCTGGCGTCAATCACGTCCACCGAGGCCGGCGTGTCAAAGCTGCGCTGCTCGACGCCACGCGTCACGGTCACGGTGACCGGGCTCAGGCGCGCTTCGGCCGGCGGCGGGGCCTGCGTCGGCTGCAGCGGCTGGGCGCCCAAGGCCGGCGAATTAAGGCCAAGCCCTAGCGCGCTGGTCGTGGCGAGGCCGAAAAGTCGGAGTTGTGTGAGGTACATGGCTGCAAGAGAGATGTCCGCAGGATGCTAGTGCGCACTGAACACCCTTGCATCACACTGCACTGCAACGCCCGCGGATCGCACGACGTTGCAGGTCGGGCTGTCGTTCAGCGCGTGGCCAGGTACAGCGCCAGCACCACCACCGCACCGGCCACCCACACCCAGGGCGCAACGCCGCCCTTCTTGGCTTCTGCCGGCGCCGCTGCCGCTGCCGCACCCTCTGCAGCCGCTGCTTGCGCGCTGGCCTGCGCGGCATAGGCTTCGGGGTGGCGGCGCTGCATCTCGTTGTCAAAGCGCTTGAAGAAGTCTTCGGCCATGTTCTTGGCTACGCCGTCGATCAGGCGCTGGCCCATCTGCGCGATCTTGCCGCCCACCTGCGCATGCACCGTGTACGACAGTTCGCAGCCGCTGCCCTGCGGCACCAGCTTCACCTCGGAGCTGCCCTTGCCGAAGCCGGCCGCGCCGCCCTGCCCGTCAAAGCTGAGCTTGTAGCTGTGCGGCGGGTGGATGTCGCTCAGCGCGATCTTGCCGGCGAACTTGGCCGACACCGGGCCGATCTTCACCGCTACGCCCACCGCAAACTGGTTCTCGCCGGTGGCCTCGACCTTCTCGCAGCCGGGGATGCAGGCCTTGAGCACTTCGGGGTTGTTGAGCGCATCCCACGCCTGCTGCTGGGTGACGGCGAGGGCGCGTTGGCCTTGCATGTCCATGGTCGGGTCCTTTGAAGTGCGAAATCGGAAAGTGGGGTTCAGGGTTGAGCGGTTTTCGGCGCTTGCAGGTACGGTGCGTGCGGGCTAGCGCCGCATCAGTGCGGCCAGGCTGCCGGCCAGCTCTTCCAGCCGGGTGAGGTTGTGCACCGCCAGCATGCCGTCGGCGTGGCGGTGCAGCATGCTTGCGCCGCGCGCCAGCGGTGCATAGCCGTCAAAGCGCAGCAGCGGATTGAGCCACAGCAGGCGGCGGCTGCGGCGCTTGAGCCAGTCGAGCTCGCGCGACAGGTCGTCGGGCTCGCCGGTGTCCAGGCCGTCGGTGATCAGCAGCACCAGGGTGCGGCGGCCGACCAGACGGCGCGCATGGTGCTCGCGCAGCGTGGCCAAAGACGCGCCCAGCCGCGTGCCGCCTGCGTAGTCGTCGATCAGCGCGCTGGCTGCCGCCAGCATGTCGTCGGTGTCGGCCAGCCGGAAGGCCGGCGTGAGCTCGGTCAGGTGCGTGCCGAAGGCGAACACATCGCGCCGCGTGCGCTGCCCGCCGATCTGGCGCGTGGCCGCATGCAAAAAGGCCAGCAGCAGGCGCGCGTAGCGCTCCATCGAGCCCGACACATCCACCAGCACCAGCAGCGGCAGCGGCTGCTCGCGCCGCTCGAGGCGGCGCAGCGTCATCACCTCGCCGCCCGAGCGCGCGGCATGGCGCATCACGCCGGCCCAGTGCATGCGCGCGCCCCGCATGCCCGGGCGCACCCGGCGCGAGGCGATGCGCGGCACCGGCAGCGCCACATCGCGCGCCAGCCGCTCGACCAGGCGGTATTCGCTGGCGCTCAAGGCGCCGAAGTCGGCGTGCTTCAGGCGCTGCATCTGGCTGGCGGTCATCGCCGCGTCGAACTCGATCTCCTTTTCGGGCGGCCGTGGCGCTTGCTGGCCGTAGCCGCGCTGTGGCGACAACGCCTCGCGCACCCGCGGGCGACGCTTGCTCGGCTCGGCCTTGCCCTCGGCGCTGGGCAGCAACTGCGACAGCAGCTTGTTGGCCACGTCCGGGTTGCGGAAGTAGGCGTCGAAGAGCTCGCGAAACACCATGCGGTCCTGCTCACGGCTGATCATCACTGCCTCGAGCGCGGCGCTCAGGTCGGGGCGGCTTTCCACGCCCACCGTCAGCGCCGCCTGCTGTGCCAGCGAAACGCGTGCACTGTCCACCCGCACGCCGGCGCGGCGCAGCGCGCGGCCAAAGCCGGCGATGTTGTCGGCCAGCTTGCCGGTGCGGGCGTCTCCGAGCTGCATGCAATCAAACCGGTGCGGCTGTTGCGCGTGCGGGCATCAGCGCCGCTCAGCGGGTGAGCGCGGCGCCCTCACCTTCGGCCTGCTCAGGCGCTTCGGGCTTGAGCAGGTCGCTTGCCAGGTTGCGGGTCAGCGCGGCCACATCCTCGCGCTGCTTGAACAGAACGCCGGCGGTGTCGGCCACCACCTCGGGGTCCACCGCAATCGTGTCCAGCGCCACCAAGGCCTTGGCCCACTCCACGCTCTCGGCAATGCCCGGGGCGCGCTGGAAGGCGTTGGCAAACGGCTGGCTGCGCAGGCGCCCGACAAACTGCGCCACCTGTGCGGCCAGGTCGGCACTGGCCTGCGGCACGCGCGAGCGCACGATCTCAAGCTCGCGCTCGCGGTCGGGGTAGTCGAGCCAGTGGTACAGGCAGCGGCGCTTGACCGCGTCGTTCAGCTCGCGCGTGCGGTTGCTGGTGAGGATGGTCACCGGCTTGGCCACCGCATGCACCGTGCCGATTTCAGGAATGCTGACCTGGTACTCGCCCAGGTATTCCAGCAAGAAGGCCTCGAACGGCTCGTCGGCGCGGTCCACCTCGTCGATCAGCAGCACCGCACCCGGCTCAGGCGCCTGCAGGGCGGCCAGCAGCGGGCGGCGAATCAGGTACCGGTCCTGATAAATCTCGCGCTCCAGCTGCTCGACGCGCCCCCCACCGCCGCCGGGCGCGGGGGCTGACAGCTCCGCCGCACGCATGTGCAGCAGCTGCGCGGCGTAGTTCCATTCGTACAGGGCTTCGCGCTGCTCCAGGCCGTCATAGCACTGCAGCCGCAGCAGCTCGCGACCGAGCACCTGCGCCAGCGCCTTGGCCAGCTCGGTCTTGCCCACGCCGGGTTCGCCCTCGAGCAGCAGCGGGCGCTGCAGCTTGAGCGAGAGGAACACCGCCGTGGCCAGGCGCCGGTCGGCAAAGTAGCCCACGCCCTGCAGGGCGGCGATCAGCGCATCGATCGACGCGAACGGGGTGGCCGGGCGGGCGGTGGGTGCAGTGGACATGGGCTCAGCAGGAAAGGAAAAGGGCCCCGGCTTGATGGTCCGGAGCCCTCCGACAGAAGTGCGCGAGTGTAGTCGCCGGGCCGATCAGCCCAGCGCCTTGGTCACCGCGCGCTGCGTCATCACGCTGATCAGGTTGGCGCGGTACGCGGCCGATGCATGCAGGTCGCTGGCCAGGCCATCGGCGCTGACCTTCACACCGGCAGCCGCCTTGGCGCTGAAGTCGCCCTTGAGCGCCGCCTCGAGGCCGGCATGGCGGAACACGCCGTTGCCGCCCCCGGTGACCGCCACGCGCACGCCGGCATCGGTCTGCGCCACAAACACGCCGATCAGCGCAAAGCGCGACGCCGGCTGCTTGAACTTGATGTAGGCCGCACGCTTGGGGATGGGGAAGCTGATCGCGGTGATCAGCTCGCCGTCTTCCAGCGCGGTGGTGAACATGCCCTGGAAGAAGTCGTCCGCGGCAATCTTGCGCTTGGTGGTGTGCACCGTGGCGCCCAGGCCCAGCACCGCGCTGGGGTAGCAGGCGGCGGGGTCGTTGTTGGCCACCGATCCGCCCAGCGTGCCCATCGCGCGCACCTGGCGGTCGCCGATCTGGCCAGCCAGGTCGGCCAGCGCCGGAATCGCGGCCAGCACGTCGGCGTTGCGCGCCACATCGGCGTGGCGGGTCATCGCGCCGATGACGATGGCGTTGCCATCCTTGCGGATGCCGGCCAGTTCGCCAACGGCGCCCAGGTCCACCAGCTTCTCGGGGTTGGCCAGGCGCAGCTTCATCGAAGCCAGCAGGGTCTGCCCGCCGGCCAGCGGCTTGCCGCCTGCGGCAGCGGCCTTGCCGGCATCCGCCAGCGAGGCGGGACGATCCAGGGTGAATGCGTACATGTGCGTTTCTCCTTCTTGTGCTGCCAATCAGGCCTTGGCCGACTGGATGGCTTCCCACACGCGCGAGGGCGATGCGGGCATGTCGAACTCCTTGACGCCCAGGCCGTGCAGCGCGTCAAGCACCGCGTTGATGACGGCCGGCGGCGATCCGATGGCACCGGCCTCGCCACAGCCCTTGGTGCCCAGCGGGTTGTGGGTGCAAGGCGTGACCACATGGTCGAGCTTGAACTGCGGGAAGTCATCCGCGCGCGGCATCGCGTAGTCCATGAACGAGCCGGTCAGCAGCTGGCCGGTCTCCTTGTCGTACACGCAGTTCTCCAGCAGCGCCTGGCCGATGCCTTGCGCCAGGCCGCCGTGCACCTGACCCTCGACGATCATCGGGTTGATGATGGTGCCGAAGTCGTCCACCGCGGTGAAGCGGTCGATGCGCACCACGCCGGTGGCGGGGTCGATCTCGACCTCGCAGATGTAGGTGCCTGCGGGGAAGGTGAAGTTGGTCGGGTCGTAGAAGGCGGTTTCGTTCAGGCCCGGCTCGAGCTTGTCGAGCGGATAGTTGTGCGGCACGTAGGCCGTCAGCGCCACCTGCCCGAACGGAATCTTCTTGTCGGTGCCCTTGACGGTGAACTCGCCGTTGGCGAACTCGATGTCGGCATCGGACGCTTCCATCAAATGCGCGGCAATCTTCTTGGCCTTGGCCTCGATCTTGTCCAGCGCCTTCATGATGGCCGCGCCGCCCACCGAGATGGAGCGCGAGCCGTAGGTGCCCATGCCGAAGGGCACGCGGCCGGTGTCGCCGTGCACCACGTCAACGTTCTCGACCGGAATGCCCAGGCGCGCTGCCACCACCTGCGCGAAGGTGGTTTCGTGGCCCTGGCCGTGGCTGTGCGAGCCGGTGAACACGGTGACCGAGCCGGTCGGGTGCACGCGCACCTCGCCGCACTCGAACAGGCCGGCACGTGCGCCCAGTGCGCCCGCGATGTTCGACGGCGCAATGCCGCACGCCTCGATGTAGCTGCTGTAGCCGATGCCGCGCTTCAGGCCCTTGGCCTCGCTGGCTGCGCGACGCGCGGCAAAGCCGGCCACGTCGGCCAGTACGTTGGCCTTGTTCATGCAGGCCGCGTAGTCGCCGATGTCGTACTGCAGCGCCACCGGCGTCTGGTACGGCCAGCTGCGGATGAAGTTGCGGTTGCGGATCTCGTCCTGGCTCAGGCCCATCTCCCAGCCGCAGCGCGACACCAGGCGCTCAAGCAGGTAGGTGGCCTCGGGGCGACCGGCGCCGCGGTAGGCATCCACCGGCGCGGTGTTTGTGAACCAGGCATCCACTTCGCAGTAGATCTGCGGCGTGGTGTACTGGCCAGCCAGCAGCGTGGCGTACAGGATGGTGGGCACGCAGGTCGAGAAGGTCGACAGGTAGGCACCCAGGTTGGCATGCGTGTGCACGCGCAGCGCGAGGAACTTGCCGTCCTTGTCCATCGCCATCTCGGCGTGGCTCACGTGGTCGCGGCCGTGCGCATCCGACAGGAAGGCCTCGCTGCGGTCGGCCACCCACTTGATGCTGCAGTTGAGCTGCTTGGCCGCCCAGGTCAGCGCCACGTCTTCGGCGTACAGGTAGATCTTCGAGCCGAAGCCGCCGCCCACGTCGGGGGCGATCACGCGCACCTTGTGCTCGGGCAGGCCCAGCACGAAGGCCGTCATCAGCAGGCGCTCGACGTGCGGGTTCTGGTTGGAGACGTACAGCGTGTACTCGTCGGTGGCGCGGTTGTACGAACCGATGGCCGCACGCGGCTCCATCGCGTTGGGCACCAGGCGGTTGTTGATCAGGTCAAGCTTGGTGACGTGGTGAGCACCGGCAAAGGCCGCGTCCACCGCGCCCTTGTCGCCGATCGCCCACTTGTAGCAGTGGTTGTCGGGGGCGATGTCGTGCAGCGCCGGGCCCTTGGCCGCGTCACGCACGTCCACCACCGCGTCGAGCACGTCGTAGTCCACTTCCACCGCCTCTGCGGCGTTGCGCGCGTTCTCAAGCGTGTCGGCCACCACCATCGCCACATGGTCACCCACGTAGCGCACCTTGCCCTGGGCCAGGATCGGGTGCGGCGGCTCCTTCATCGGCTGGCCGTCGGTGCTGGTGATCAGCCAGCCGCAGGGCAGGCCGCCCATCTTGCCCTCGACATCCTTGCCGGTGAAGACCTTGATCACGCCGGGCATGGCCTCGGCCTTGGCCACGTTGATGCCCTTGATGGCGGCATGCGCGTGCGGCGAGCGCACGAAGTAGGCCATCTTCTGGTTGGCCATCACCACGTCGTCGGTGTACTGGCCCGAGCCGGTCAGGAAGCGGTAGTCTTCCTTGCGCTTGATCGCCTCGCCGATGTGCGGGAGGTTGGCGAAATCGGGTGCGCCCATGTGTGAACTCCTGTGCGTTGTGCGGTGATGGATATCAGGCGGCCATCGCGGCCTGGCCCTGCTGGACGGCCTTGACGATGTTCTGGTAACCGGTGCAGCGGCACAGGTTGCCCTCGAGCAGTTCGCGGATCTGCGCTTCGCCGGCCTTGGGGTTGTTCTTCACCAGGTCGATGGCGCTCATCACCATGCCGGTGGTGCAAAAGCCGCACTGCAGGCCGTGGCAGTCCTTGAAGGCCTGCTGCATCGGGTGCATGGTGCCGTCGGCGGCAGCCACCCCCTCAATGGTGGTGACCTCGGCGCCCGGGTGCTGGGCGGCCAGGGTGTTGCACGACTTGATCGCGCGGCCGTTGACCAGCACGGTGCAGGCACCGCACTGGGCGGTGTCGCAGCCGACATGGGTGCCGGTCAGGCGGAGTTCCTCGCGCAGGGCCTGCACGAGCAAGGTGTTGGGGGCGACATCAACGGTGGCGGGCTTGCCGTTGACCTTGAGCTGAACCTGCATGAGACTGCCTCCTGAAAAAAACGTAAGTGGACCAAGCCAGGGGAAACGGATTGTTCGGCGTGAGCCCCCCTCCCCCCCATCATCGAAAACCCTAGTGCCGGCCCGATCGGACCCGAAATTCTCAAAATGCAACAATGGGTTGCGAACGGGCCTTGCCGCCCCCGCGTAGTCACACCATGAACCGCACGCCTTCTGCACCGAACCCAGCCGGCCGCCACGCGGGCGCGGCGGGCGTGGCCGCCGGCTCGCCCGGCGCCGGCGCCGCCGAGCGGCTGCGCCAGATCGATGCCGCCCGCCGCGCGGTCATGCACGAGGGCCGCAGCCTGGGCGACCTGGCGCTGCCGGCCTGGCCGCAGCGCCCCTGGCTCGAGCGCTCATGGCAGCGCTGCCTGAGCAGCGGCCAGCGACCGGGCGACCCGGTGGGCTTTGACCTGGTGACCGACGCCGCGCGGCGCCGCACGCTGGAGGCCAGCCACGCGCTGGTGACCGCGGCGCAGCCGGCGCTGCAACGCCTGGCGCGCGCGATTGCCAGCACCCGCTACTTCGCCATCCTGACCGACGCGCAGGGCATCGTGGTCGACAGCCATGGCGCCATCGACCGCAGCGACCGCCGCGCCAGCCTGATCACCCGCGTGGGGGTGGACCTGTCCGAGCGCAGCGTGGGCACCACCGCCATCGGCGCAGTGCTGCATGAACAAGCACCCGTGTGGCTGCACCGCGGCGAGCACTTCTTTGACGCGACCAGCGTGTACAGCTGCGCCGGCGCACCGCTGTTCGGGCCCGACGGCCGCTGCATCGGCATGCTGGACCTCACCGGCATCGAGACGCAAGAGCGCCCCGAGCTGCAGCACCTGGCGCTGCAGTCGGCACGCAGCATCGAAAACGCGCTGCTGCTGGCGCAACCGCACGCCCTGCTGCTGCGGCTGAACTGGCCCGGCCATCCGCTGGGCAGCGACTCCGACGGCCTGGCCTGCCTGAATGCCGATGGCTGGGTGACCGGCGCCAATGCGGTGGCGCGGCAGATGGTGTCGGCCCTCACCGCCTTGCCGCACGGCCCGGTGCACGCCAGCGAGCTGTTCGCCATGCCGTGGGAAGGCCTGTTCGATTCGTTGCGGCTGGGCCAGCCGCTGGAAGTGCCGCTGTGGTCGGGCCTGCGGCTGATGGCGCTGCCCCGGCGGCAGGGCGAGGCCGCCACCGCGCAGGTCGGCCAGGCCGAGCGGGTGCCGCTCAAGGACATCGAGGTGGAGCTGATCCGCAAGGCCGTGCGCGACGCGCAGGGCAACGTGATGGAAGCGGCGCGGCGGCTGGGCATCAGCCGCGCCACCATCTACCGCAAACTCGGCGCACCGGCGTCTCGCCGCGGGCGCGGCACCGACTAGCGCTGCACCGGCCGGCGCAACACCGACGGACGCGGCATCAGCCAGCCAGCGCCAGGATGCGGTCGCTGCGCCCGGTCACCGCGCGGAAGTCCACCGCACGCGCAATGCGGCCTTCGGCATAGACAAACACGGTGTCGGCCAGCGCCAGTGCGTCTTCCAGGTCGTGGGTGATCATCACCACCGGAATGCGCCACTGCTGCAGCAGCGCCTGCAGCTCGGCGCGCATCGCATCGCGCAGCATCGGGTTGAGCGATGCGAAGGGTTCATCCAGCAACAGCAACTGCGGCTCGCAGGCGAGCGCACGCGCCAGCGCCACCCGCTGTCGCTGCCCGCCCGACAGGGCTGCAGGGCGGCTGCGTTCCAGCCCGCGCAGGCCCATGTGATCGATCAGCCGCTCGATCAGCGGCTGCGATGCAGGCGGCACGCCGCGGCGCCGCCAGTCGGTCACGCCAAAGGCGATGTTCTGCCGCACATCGAGGTGCGGGAACAGCGCGTAGTCCTGAAACAGGTAGCCCACGCCGCGGTCATGCGCTGGCACGTTGATGCGCGGGGCGGTGCCCGGGTCCCCGGTACGCGGGGCGGTGCCCGCGGTGGCTTCAAACAGCGTGCGGCCGGCCACCCGCACATGCCCTGCGCGCGGCGCCAGCAGCCCGGCGATGGCCTGCAGCGTCAGCGTCTTGCCCGACCCGGAAGGCCCGTACAGCACCACAAAGGGCGCGGTGCTGCGCAGTGCCACATCCAGATCGAAGCCGCGCGTGCCGTCGTGCACCGACAGCGCGAGCTGCACATCAATCAGCGGCGCGGCGGCGGTCGACATCAGGGCACCGCGGGGGCAAAGCCGCGATCGCGCAGCACCGCCTGCGCGGGCTCGGACAGCAAGAAGCGCAGGAACTCGCGCGCCAGCGCCGGCTGCGGCGCCTGCTGCGCCACCGCAGCCGGGTACATCACCGGGCGTGCGGTCGGCACCACCTGCACCACCCGCACCCGCGCGGGCTGGGCGGCGGCGTCGGTGCGATAGACAAAGCCGGCATCGACTTCGCCACGCGCCAGATAGTCCAGCACCTGGCGCACCGAATCGGCGGGCACGATGCGCGGCGCGACAGTGGCCCACAGGCCCGCGGCCTCCAGCGCCTCGCGTGCATGCAGGCCGGCCGGCACCGTGGCCGGCTTGCCGATCGCCACGCGCCGCACCTGCGGTGTGCCCAGGTCGTTGAGGGATCGGACCGGAACCACGCCGGTGTGGGCAGGTGCGTTCGGCACCGCCAACACCAGCGCATTGCCGGCGATCACACGTCGGGTGGATGCGTCCACCAGCCGCTCGCGCTGGGCGCGGTCCATGGTGGCGGCGTCGGCGCTGACCAGCACATCCACCGGCGCGCCCTGTGCCATCTGCTGCACCAGCACGCCCGAGGCGGCCACATTCAGCCGCACCCGCACGCCGGTGTGCTGGCGCTCAAAACGCTGGGCCACCTCGCGCATCGCATCGCCCAGGCTGGCGGCGGCGGACACGGTGACCACCGCGCCCTGTGCCTGCGCACCTTGCACCTGCTGGGCGGACGCAGCCATCGGCACCAGGCTCCACACCACGCTCCACATGACGTTCCAAACCAAGCCAAGGCCCAGGAACAGTGGCAGGTGCCGCCCGATGCTCCACCGCCGACGGTTCGCCATGCCCCCGCCCTTTCAGCCCAGCGCCTGCGCGCCGCGCCGCCGCGCCGGGCCCGACAGCAAGCGGTTGGACACCAGCAGCACCGCCACCGACACCACCGAGGTCACGACCACCAGCACCAGCGCGATGTCGTCCTGCCCGGCCTGCACGGCGTCGTAGATGGCCATCGACAGCGTCTGCGTCTGCCCGGGGATGGAGCCCGCCACCATCAGCGACGCACCGAACTCGCCCATGGCGCGGGCGTAGGCCAGCAGCGTGCCGGCCAGGATGCCGGGCCAGGCCAGCGGCAGCGTGACCCGCACGAACACCGACCAGGGCGTCTGCCGAAGCGTGCGGGCCGCTGCCTCCAGCGTACGGTCCACGCCCGAGAAGGCGGCGATGGCCGACTTCAGCACCAGCGGCAGCGCCACCAGCGCCGAGGCCACCGCCGCGCCATGCCAGCTGAAGATGATGGTGTAGTCGAAGTGCTCGCGCAGCCACGCGCCCAGCGGGCTGTTGCGGCCGGCCGCCACCAGGATGGCGTAGCCGATCACCGTGGGCGGCAGCACCAGCGGCAGCATCAGCACCGCCTCGAGCCAGCCGCTGCCGGGGAATGGCCTGCGCGCCAGCCACCAGCCCAGCGCGATGCCCAGCACCGCCGCCAGCAGCGTGGCCACGCCCGCCACCTTGAGTGACAGCCACAACGGCGACCAGTCGAGCATCATCACGCGAGCGTCATGCATTGAAAGATACAACGCTGCGGATTATGCGCCAGGCGCGCCTTCGCGCTGGCGCTTCAGCGCCGCATCAGGGAATGCGCGGCCGCGCACTCAGGGCGCGAGCAGCCGGGTCAGCGCGGCAATGTCAGCCGCTGCGGCCAGGCGCGCAGTGCTTTCGATGGCGCGGTAGCGGCGCACCACCTCGTCGCCCACCGGCGTGAGGCTGGCGCCGCCGCCGTGCGCGCCGCCGGTTGCCGTCAGCACCGCCGGCTGCTGCAGCGCCTGGTTGAGCTGGTCGATCAGCAGCCAGGCACGCCGGTACGACATGCCCAGCTCGCGCGCGGCAGCAGAGATCGAGCCGGTCTCGGCAATCGCCTCCAGCAGCGCCACCTTGCCCGGGCCGATGGCAATGTCCTCATCGCGCTGGATGCGCAGGCGAAACTGGACGCGGGTCTTCATGGCGGGCGGGTTCCTTCAGCCCGCGTTATACGCCAAGGGATACGGCGCTGGCCACACGCATGACCACACGCTGCCCCGCCGCCTACAGCGCACACGAGCGAAAGCCGACAAAGCCGAGGTCGTCGCCTGGCCGTGCAAAGCCGCGGCGGCGCGGGTCGTGCAGCCGGGCGCGGCTTGCAAACGAAGCCCCGCGCAGCACCCGCGCCTGGCCGATGAGGCCCGTGCCGCTGCCAGGCCAGTCGGCGGCCCACGCCGGCAGCTGCCCTGCCTGCCAGGGCCGCAGCAGCGTGGCCGTCCATTCATGCACCTCGCCAAAGCGAAACCCGCGCCGCTGCGCGGTGCAGGCGGCGTACTCCCACTCGGCTTCGGTCGGCAGGCGCCGGCCGGCCCAGCGGCACCAGGCATCGGCCTCCCACCACGACACATGCATGACGCACTGCCCGCCGGCCATGCGTGCCGCGCGGCCAAAGCGCGTCTGCAGCACCGCGCCGCTGGCCACGCCAATCTGCTCCACATAGCGCGGCGCACGTCGCCCGCCGTCGTGCAGCGACGCGTCCTGCAGCCAGCGCCAGCCTTCTGGCTGCCACAGCTCGTCGCGGTCGTAGCCGCCGTCGTCCACAAACTCGACAAACTGTGCCCAGCTCACCGGCTGCGCGTCGATCTCGTATTCGGGCACCGCCTGCTCAAGTGTGCCGGCCTCCATCGGTGCCACCAGCGCATGCGCCGTGCCAGATGCCTTGGCCTGTGTGCTGGCTGCAGCACCCAGGGCCCAGCGCGTGGCCGGCAAGCGCAGCGGCTCGCGCGGCGCCACGGCGCCAGGCGCCTGCAGCTTGAGCGGCACGCCCAGCGCCTGCGCGGTGGCCAGCAGGGTTTCGCAGCTGCGGTCTTCGTGCAGCAAGGCGATGCGCGCAAAGTACAGCGCATCACTCCAAGCGGCGCCGTCTGTGCCACGCGCCCCAGCGTGGCCCGGCGCCGGCGCACTGCGCTCCACCAGGTCTTGCACCGCCTCTTGCGTGGACAGCAGCCAGCGGCGCAACTCGTCGGTGCCCGGCAAGGGCGCGTCGCTGCACGGCGGCTCGCTCCACCAGCCGTCGGCGTAGCCCTCGCTGCTGGGCAGCAGCACCGCACCCGCAGGGCAGGCGGCACCCGCGCTGCGGTGCAGGTTGCGCACCACCCAGCGCTCGGCGAACCAGCCGATGTGCCCGAACTGCCACAGCGGCGAGGCCACGCCTGCACGTGTGCAGTCGTCGTGCGACGGCCAGCCACCCTCGCCCAGCGCGGCTTCGAAGGCCGACAGCAGGTGCAGCGTCTGGTTGCGCGCATCCATCAGCGCAAGCGACAGCAGGTCGGGCCCTGCGGCAAATACCGCGGGGTCGTCGATGCTGGCGGCCGGGGTCACGGATGGCATGTCGATGCCCTTTCTTTGCATGCGCGAAACACTCTGTCGCAATCAGCGGTCACCGCCACGACAGGCATGAGTAGAAACCACAATGCTGCGCCGCCGGAAATGTCCCCGCGAGCCGCTACAGTCCTTCGGTTGTTCAAGAATGCCCTCTTGGGTCCTTGGTACTTCGCTCACGGAGTCTTCATGTCCTTCCTCTTGACGATCTCGCATCAGATCGACCGGCTCAATGAACTGGTCGGCAAGTTCGTCCGCTGGCTGGTGCTGGCAGCGGTGTTGATCAGCGCCGGCAACGCGATTGTGCGCAAGGCCTTCTCGACCAGCTCGAACGCGCTGCTGGAAATCCAGTGGTACCTGTTTGCCGGCGTGTTCATGCTGGGTGCGGGTTACGCCTTCCTGCGCAATGTGCATGTGCGCATCGACTTCGTGTCGAGCAAGCTGACCAAGCGCACCAACGCGATCATCGACATCGCGGGCATCATCATCTTCCTGATTCCGCTGTGCCTGATCCTCATCAACCTGAGCTGGCCATTCTTCTACAACGCATGGAAGACCGGCGAGATGTCGTCCAACGCCGGTGGCCTGATCCGCTGGCCGGTGCTGGGGCTGATTCCCCTGGGCTTCACCATCCTGCTGCTGCAGGCCTGCTCTGAACTGATCAAGCGCTTTGCGTTCCTGCAGGGCGCCCTGCCCGAGCCGTTCAGCGTCGAGCCCGGCAAGTCAGACGAAGAACTGCTGGCCGAAGAGCTGGCCGCCGAAGCCGAGAGAAAAGCTCTGGAAGGAGCGAAATAAATGGAAGCCGGATTCATCGCCCACAACTTCGTCCCGCTGATGTTCGCGGGGCTGTTCGTCTTTCTCCTGTCCGGCATTCCGGTCGCCTTCGGTCTGGCTGCCACCGGCCTGCTGTTCGGCTTCATCGGCATGGAAGCAGGCCTGTTCAACAGCAACCTGTTCCAGGCCCTGCCGCAGCGGGTGTTCGGCATCATGCAGAACGACACGCTGCTGGCCATCCCGTTCTTCACCTTCATGGGCATCATTCTTGAACGATCAGGAATGGCCGAAGACCTGCTGGAGACGGTGGGCCAGGTGTTCGGCCCGCTGCGCGGCGGCCTGGCGATTGCGGTGATCCTGGTGGGCGCGCTGCTGGCCGCCACCACCGGCGTGGTGGCCGCGGCGGTCATCTCGATGGGCCTGATCTCGCTGCCCATCATGCTGCGCTACGGCTACAACCGCACCATTGCCACCGGCACGATCACCGCCTCGGGCACGCTGGCGCAGGCCATTCCGCCCTCGCTGGTGCTGATCGTGCTGGCCGACCAGCTTGGCCGCTCGGTGGGCGACATGTACGCCGGCGCGCTGATTCCCGGCCTGATGCTGGTGGGCCTGTACCTTGTATTCATCATCGTGGTGGCACTGGTTCGGCCGAGCTGGGTTCCAGCCCTGCCGCCCGAGGCGCGCATCTACCGCGAAGCGAACGGCAACTCGGGCCACATCTCGCTGCTGGTGCTGTTTGCCATTTGCGGCGGCGCAGGCTACGCCTGGTCGCAGGTGCATCAATCGATCATGAACCCGTGGCTTGAGCGCAGCACACCGGCCCCGGGCGACGAAATCATCATCATGTCGATGACGGTGGCCTCGTTCCTGGCCCTGGGCCTGGCGCTGGCGAACTCGGCCTTCAAGCTCGGTCTGCTGTCCAAGCTGAGCGAGCGCGTCACCTTCGTGCTGATTCCGCCGCTGGTGCTGATCTTCCTGGTGCTGGGCACCATCTTCCTCGGAGTGGCCACGCCCACCGAAGGCGGCGCCATGGGTGCCCTGGGCGCCCTGATCATGGCGCTGGCGCGCAAACGCCTGGACAAGAAGCTGTTCGTGCAGGCGCTGGACAACACCTCGCGCCTGTCGATCTTCGTGCTGTTCATCCTGATCGGCTCCACCGTGTTCAGCTTCACCTTCAATGCGGCCGACGGCCACATCTGGGTGGAAGAACTGTTCAAGGACATGCCCGGCGGCGCGATTGGCTTCCTGATCGTCGTCAACGTGCTGATCTTCATCCTGGGCTGCTTCATCGACTTCTTCGAGATCGCCTTCATCGTGATCCCGATCCTCGCGCCGGTGGCCGAGAAGATCCTGGCGGGCTACCTGCCGCCCGGCACGCCGCAAGACATGATCCTGATCTGGTTCGGCGTGGTGGTGGCAATGAACCTGCAGACCTCGTTCCTCACGCCACCGTTCGGCTTTGCGCTGTTCTACCTGCGCAGCGTGGCCGCCAAGAAGGACTACAAGGACCGCGTGACCGGCGAGACCATCCCCGCCGTGGCCACCAGCCAGATCTACAAGGGCTCGATCGCGTTCATCGTGCTCCAGTTGATCATGGTGGTGGTGGTCATCGTCTGGCCGAGCCTGGTGACCGGCGGCATCGAGCAGGGCCCCAAGGTCGACTTCGACAAGGCCTTGCAGCAACTCGAAGTGCAGCCGCGCGAGTCGCAGCAGGAAGCGCCTGGTGGCGGCCTGCAACCGGGCGGCGCTGCGCCGGCCGGTGGTGGTGCGCCCGCTTCACCTGCGGGGGATGGCGCGAACCGCCAGAGCCAGCAGGACGACCCGATGCGCGCACTGCTTGAAGCGATGAAGGAAGACCAGCAGAAGGGCAAGAAGTAGCGGCCCGTGCCGTCCACCAACGAAGGGCCCTGCGGGGCCCTTCTTCTTGGGCGCTCGATGCGGTATCGGTTGTTCGTAGAGGCGGGGCGGAAAAACAAAAAGCCCCGCCGAGGCGGGGCTTGGGCCAGGCGAAGCCTGATTACAGGCGCTGGGCCTGCATGAAGTCGTCGAACGACGCTTCGGCCAGACGGAACCAGAGGTTCTGGTCGCGGCGGAAGGCTGCGTAGTCGTCGTAGATCTTCTTCCAGTTCGGGTTGGTGTTGCCGATTTCGGAGTACAGGGCCATCGCCTCCTTGAAGGCGGCATCCATCACGTCCTTCGGGAAGCGGAACAGCTTGACGCCACCGCCCACCAGCTGCTTGAGGGCAGCCACGTTGCGGGCGTCGTAGCGGGTCTGCATGTCCACGTGGGCATAGGCTGCGGCCGCCTCGATGATGGCCTTGTAGTCGGCCGACAGGGCGTCGAACTTCTGCTTGTTGACATACAGCGACAGCTGCGGGCCGCCTTCCCAGAAGCCGGGGTAGTAGTAGTTGGGCGCGACCTTGTTGAAGCCGAGCTTCTGGTCGTCGTACGGGCCCACCCACTCGGCGGCGTCGATCGTGCCTTTTTCCAGCGCCTGGTAGATCTCGCCGCCAGGGATGTTTTGCGGCACCACGCCCACGCGCTCGAGCACCTTGCCGGCAAAGCCGCCGACGCGGAACTTCAGGCCCTTGAGGTCGGCAACCGACTTGATCTCCTTGCGGAACCAGCCGCCCATCTGGGCGCCGGTGTTGCCCATCACGAAGTTCACCACGTTGGCCTGTGCATAGAACTCGCGGAACAGCTTCATGCCGTTGCCGTGGTACATCCACGCCTGCATCTGGCGTGCGTTCAGGCCGAAGGGGATGGCGCAGTCCAGCGCGTAGGTCGGGTCCTTGCCGAAGTGGTAGTACGGCGCGGTGTTGGCCATCTCGACCGTACCGTTGGTCACGCCGTCCAGCACGCCGAAGGCGGGCATCAGTTCACCGGCCGCGTGGGTGGTGATCTGGAACTTGCCGCCGGTCATGTCCGAGACCTTCTTGGCGAACACGTCGTTCACGCCGAACAGGGTGTCCAGCGATTTCGGGAAGGCCGAGGCGAGGCGCCAACGGATGGTGGCCTGCGCGTGCACCGCCGGGGCGATGCCGGCAGCCAGCACGCCAGCGATGCCGGCGTTCTTGATGACTGATCTGCGGTCCATGTGAAGCTCCTTGGGGAAGGAT